>NZ_PIZL01000014.1:0-81606 GCF_002835515.1 Vibrio sp. vnigr-6D03 | reverse complement strand
CATTTCAAGTTCGTACTGTTGAGGAGAAGGTTCTTGAAGCATGTTGGAGTATCCATATTCTAGTACCCCTATTAGATCAAAGGTCTAGCCTGATGGCTAGACCTTTGTCAGCAGTCTGAGGCACCCATAGGTGCCTCTTTATTTATAAGTCGATGTCATCTAGGTCGTACTCGTTACAAACATCCATTTCCATTAGTTCGCGTTGCAAGCGTTGTCGATCTTTAATCGCTTCTATCTCACGCCATTTCCGTTTAGCCGGTTTCGAACGTGTTGAGCGAGTCTGCTGGCCATTCATAGCCATAATATCTTCGAGTTGAAAGCCATCCATATGCGACCTCTCTTTTTTTGTTATAAAGACTCCGATTGGAGCCTTTTAAGTAACATAATTGCTTGCAGAATAACCTTGATGTGTTTCTCATTTGTTTCTCTTTTATGAAGGTTTTATGAGAAACCCTGCGGAATTTCACAATTTACGGCGAAAATATTTGAATAAAAAATGAGCGATCAGTATCAAATAAAGAAAAATTCTGACATTTAATTATGTTAAAGAAGCAACCCTGAAAAGGGCTGAGATGAATATCAAAGAGGTATTTTCTTCAAAGTTGCAAATTATTGTTAAGGGTTGAACGAACAATCACTCATAAAAATTCGGTAAAGCTCGCTAGGCAAAGGGTTACGCTGCATTTGTAGCACACAAAAAATGACCGAAGGTTGATACGCTTTTTTGTAAAGAAATTTTAGGATTTTTGTTTGGCTGTTGTGCGGTTAGTGTTGTTTGTTGTGTTAATAAATCGTGCAAAAATAGTGAAATATAACAAATGAATGCATGTAAGTGCATATTGATTTTTGCCGTTTAGGTCTGCATTATCCCCGCGGTCGAAATAATCACTCCGACATTTCTCCTACCGAACACGGTGAAAAAACGGAGAGTCAGTGCAATGCTAAAAACTACAACAAAGAGGGTACCCCTCTATTCCTGCACTGAACAAGGGAGCATGGCGTGAAGCTGTGTTGTTGTCATAACTCGATGCGAGGCTATCGTGGCAGATTTAATTCATTTAATGAACGACCTTCTTTGGGGATCGATTCTAGTTTACTTACTTGTTGGCGTGGGCGTGTATTTTACCCTTCGTCTTGGGTTCATTCAGTTCAGACATTTTGGTCACATGTTTTCCGTTCTTCGGAACAGCCGTAAATCCGATGCAGCAGGCATTTCTTCTTTCCAAGCACTTTGTACTTCGCTCGCAGCACGTGTCGGTACGGGTAACATGGCCGGTGTCGCCGTAGCACTTACAGCTGGTGGCCCTGGTGCGATCTTCTGGATGTGGTTGATTGCAATGCTAGGTATGGCGACGTCTTTTGCTGAAAGCACACTGGCGCAGCTATACAAAACACGTGATGCCGATGGCAACTACCGAGGTGGACCTGCCTATTACATGGAGAAAGGGTTGGGAATGCGCTGGATGGGCGTATTGTTCTCCATTTTCCTGATCATTGCGTTTGGATTGGTATTCAACGCTGTACAAGCCAATTCCATTGCAGGTGCAATGCAAACGGCTTTCGGTACAGAGCCTAAATTTGTTGGTGGTGCACTCGTACTTATCTCGGCATTCATTATTTTTGGTGGCATGAGAAAGATTGCTCGTACAGCCGAGTTGATCGTACCGGTAATGGCGCTAGCGTACCTTTTGCTTGCCATGTTTGTGATGCTGACCAACCTAGAGAAAGTACCGGCGGTATTTAGCCTGATTTTCAAAAGCGCGTTTGGCTTACAAGAAGCAGCAGCAGGTGGCTTAGGTTACGCAATCGCACAGGCTATGATTCAAGGTATTAAGCGTGGTTTGTTCTCGAATGAAGCGGGTATGGGCTCTGCGCCAAATGCCGCTGCATCGGCGACTCCATACCCACCGCACCCAGCTTCGCAAGGTTACGTACAAATGCTTGGTGTATTTATGGACACCATGGTTATCTGTTCTGCGACTGTTGCCATTATCCTAATGTCTGGTGAATATGTTCCACACGGTGAAATTACTGGTATTGAACTGACTCAGCGTGCATTGAGTGCACAAGTCGGTGAGTGGGGCGGTATCTTTGTCGCAGTGGCGATTTTCTTCTTCGCCTTCACATCCATTATTGCCAACTACTCGTATGCAGAAACCAACCTTATCTTCTTAGAACACAACCGCAAGAAAGGTCTGATTCTTTTCCGCATCATTGTTCTAGGTATGGTTATGTTTGGCTCGTTAGCGACATTGCCGACCGTTTGGGGTTTAGCAGACGTATCAATGGGTTTGATGGCAATCGTCAACCTTGTCGCTATCTTGCTTCTTTCTGGCATCGTGGTGAAGCTGGCAAAGGATTACAACAAGCAATTGAAAGCGGGCAAAGTGCCGACGTTTGATGTGAAAGATTACCCAGAGTTGCAATCTCAACTAGAAGAAGGCATCTGGGACAATACTAAGTCTAAGCAGAATATTGAGCCTGAGAAAAACTAAAATCTTGAACAGAAAAAACCAATAGACTTCACGAATCAATACAATTGGAAAAGCCATGCTGACTTAGCGTGGCTTTTTTTATATGCTTACAATACAAAATCAGCCCAATAGAGTAAAAGTCATGCTTATCGTTGTATCACCTGCAAAAACACTCGATTACGAATCTCCATTAGCGACAGAGCGCTTTACCCAGCCTACGTTGGTTGAACACAGTGCCGAGCTGATCAAGGAATGCCGTAAGCTTACTCCTGCCGATATTTCAGGCTTGATGAAAGTGAGTGATAAAATTGCAGGGCTTAACGCTGCGCGTTTTGAACAATGGAGTGAGACATTTACTGTTGAGAATGCGCGCCAAGCTATCTTGGCGTTTAAAGGTGATGTATACACGGGGTTGGAAGCGGAAACGTTTTCCGAAGACGAGTTCGATTACGCGCAATCGCATTTGAGAATGTTATCTGGTTTGTATGGTTTGCTTAAGCCATTGGATCTGATGCAGCCATATCGACTAGAGATGGGCACTAAGCTTGCCAATGAGCGCGGTACTAACCTCTATCAGTTTTGGGGCAATATCATCACTGATGAAGTGAACCAAGCGCTTAAAGAGCAGGGCGACAACGTACTTATCAACCTAGCGTCAAATGAATACTTTAAAGCCGTGAAGCCAAAGAATGTGGACGGCACGGTTATTACCCCTGTCTTCAAAGATTGTAAAAATGGCAATTACAAAGTGATCAGCTTCTTTGCTAAAAAAGCGCGTGGAATGATGGCTCGTTACATCATTCAGAATAAAGTGGATTCGGTTGAAGCGTTAACTCAATTTGATACCGCGGGTTACTATTTTGTTGAAGCGGAATCCACAGCATCAAAGTTAGTGTTCAAGCGTGAAGAGCAAAACTAGGCTACACACCTTGCGCTGCGATAAAAAGGCATAGAGATCGAACAAAATCAAACGCCAGCACAGAAATGTGCTGGCGTTTTTGGTTTTAGTTATTGGGTGGGGGATATTGGGCAGTATTATCGTGAAAGCAATTGTCGCAGATATTGCAGGCGAGACATGCTCTGCTTACAACCACCAAGGCGATATTTCTCTTGCCACAAGATGGCGTACTCACTTTCAATTTCAGCGACTTGAAGAACCAATTGCCTTTTAAGCGAGGCAGGGAAGTCTTCCACTTCTCGGCATTGGTTTTGAATGTAACCGATGGCGATATGGCTCGCCAATTTCATTGTTTTTATCGTCCAGAGGATCTCTCGTTTCAGCACGGATTCGTTTGCCGACTTCACTTGCTTTTCAGTGCTTTCTAATTGGGCGATGCTCTGCCTGATCTTTTGCTCATCTATCAGCTCTGCTCTTCGTATATGGCGACGTGATTTCTGGTCAAACACAAACGGTCCATAAAATGCGCAGTTTGGTGTCGATACACCAGAATCACTGTACGCGTCTTGAAGTTGCAGTAACGTGTCTGTCAAATCGGAATACTCTTTTCCCCAAAAGGTGGTGAGCACATAACGAATATCTACATCAATGTTTTGTTTCTCTCCCCAAGCAACTGCAGCGCCAAACGCATAGGCTGGTAACGAGGTGGAAAACTGTTGAGCATGTCCCATATCCCCCCATTCTGATATCTGATATCCATGCCCTCCAAACTTTTTGGCGGAAATAGCTGCACGGCGCATGTGAATTTTCGCTGCCTGCCAGCGACCCGCAACGGATGCAAAGGTATTCGTTGAAACCACCACCTGAAACGGGTAACCAAATTCAGCGAGCTTTGCGTGTTCTTCATCGTAAGGGTGATTTTCTTCATAGCCCCAATTGAGCAGCTCCAATTCTTTGGGAAGGTGAGGAAGGATTTCAGGGTATCGAAACAGCATGTCACTGAATATCTGGCAGTACATTCCCCGTTCACTGGCAATCGTTAACACCTTGGTTAGGTAGTTCAAATAAACTTGCCCTTGTCCTAAAGTCTCACACGCTTGTTTACTGCCATCGACCCCTAAGTCCATGGTTTCATCAAAATTGATGTTCAGCGTTTTACTGGAAAAGTTAGGCAACAACTCGTCAAATAATTCGGCAATGAATTTTGGAACATCCGGGTTTTCGGGATTTAATCCAAAGGATTCCGGGCGAAAGTCGCCACGTTGGTCATAAAAGCCTGAAGTTTGTTCTGCCAAATGCGTGTATTCCGGATGGCAGAGCCATTTTTCCATGTGCCCAAACGTTGCTTGATTAGGAATTAACTCGATGCCCTTGGTTTTACAATAGTAATCCAACGCGCGTATTTGTTCGGGTGTGAGAGGGTCATAGTCTTGCCAAACTTTGTGGTGCAGCTGGTATGAAAAAGCATGTTCAGTATAGAACTGCAGTTGGTTGATTCTGAGTGATGACCAGTAATCGATAAGCTCGAATAAGGTGTCCATCGTTGGGATCTTATCTCGACTCACATCTAGAATCACGCCGCGTTGCGAGAAATCGGGTTTATCGAAAAGGACCAGTTGTGGCAATGACGAAGAGCACTGGCAAACCAATTGAGCCATGATGTGGTGAGCGTACAGAATGCCCAGTTCATCGCAGTGCTTGATCAACAAAACATCCTTTCGGATCTCAATGCCAAAAGATTGTTCGGTAAACTCACGATGGTATTGGTATTCAACTTGTGGCGATGAGATTCGCTCACCTTGAACGCGAGGTATCATGCCTCGTGTTAATCCAGGTATAAATAATGGATCGCCATCAAGAAACTGAATCGACTTTGGTTCAGGAAACAGTGTTGGGCAAAATTCTGCCATATGGACCTCAGTTAAATACGACTATCAGAAGGCAGCACGCTAAACAGCGCGATATCTTGAGTGATAAGTTTCTGCCACGCCATTGCTGCGGCTCCAGCCGAGACAGCTTGAGTACCTAAGGTGGAAAAACTAATGCAGGGATCCCACGTTTTAGGACCGTCCGTGTTGGCAAGTTTCTGATCAATATTGGCTACAAGATTGGCACCATAGCGTTGGGCTTCGCCACCAATAATGACGTTATGGATGTTCATCAAGCGCCCCATGATGACAAGTGAAGACGCAAACTCTTGAAGGATCAGGGACAAATCGGCAGATTCTGTTCCATGTACCAGTTCACTTTTGTATTGACCCGCTGAAAAATCATCGCCATAGAAAAGCTTGTCGTTCAACACGAACCCCAAACCAATCCCTAAATGCTCAGAGTCGGTGTGGCGATGGTGAGAGGTAAACAGAACATAGATAAAATTGGTCGTGGGCTCACGACGTGTTTGCATCATTTCCCCCCAAGCGGCGCAGTTGGCATCGTTGTCAATGAAGATCGGATACGCAAATATTTGGCGGAGTTTATCCACCAACGCAAGTGGCTTATATATTTCGAGCGCATTAGACAGCGACACCTGCCCGCTCTCCGGATCCACCAAGCCAGGTAACCCGATACCAATGGCGAGAATTTTATGGAACTTATCTTCTATTTCTCGAAGTACAGGTGTTAGCACATGGGCGATTTCGGAAATGACACCTCGCTTGGGCTGGAACGGGATAATGGTGCGATAAACAATTAGGCAATCCACATTCACTACCGAAACGTTAATCACACTATCGGTGAGCTCAATACCAACCAAAACACCAATATCTGAATTGAGAGAAAGTGATACCTTCGGTCGCCCACCTTTGCTATTGGAAGGTTTAGCTGTGACTTCTGAAATCAGATTCTTTTCCGTCAGCAACCCTACAATTTTAGTAATGGTGGATTTATCCAGCCCGAGTTGTTCTGCGACTTCTACCCGTGAAATTCGGTTATGACGCCAGATGCTATCGATGACTCTGGATAAGTTGACAATCTTACTGTTTTGGCTTGGCTTCATAGTTAAGTTGATTGTGGAAACTAATTAATAATATCCTTTATAGCGACTTCAATATGACTATTCAAGAACAAAAATTAAGCGTTCCAATCTATTCATTTGAAGTATGATCGATGTATCTTTTCTTATTTTTCATTGATAATTTTGTTACTTATTTGTGATCATGATCGTTGTGTCGAGCAAAAAATAGCCTAGATTATATGGTTAGTTTCCCCTGTAAACTAACTAGAGGATAAAACAATGAAGTTTAAGAAAGGAGTTAAAGCACTGGTCGCATTAACCGCGTTTACCGTCGCTTTACCTATTTCTGCAATTGCAGAAGAAACCCTAACCATATGGACATGGCGCAAACAGGAGCGTCCTCTATGGGAAGCTGTATCTAAGAATATGAAAGACATCAACGTTAAGGTTGAGGTCTTTAAAGGTGTGGATTACAACTCCCGTCTTCGTCTTGGTTTGCAAAGTGATGGTGGCCCGGATTTATTCCAAGGTCGTCCTGGTGCTTCCTTTATTGATCAATACGCAAAGGCGGATGTGATTAAGCCGGTTAGTAGCGATGTGGATCTATCTGGAATTTCTCCAGCAACACTGGGTGCAGCGACAGGCTCGGATGGTAAGGTTTACGGTGTACCATTTGCCGTTCAAACTGTGCAAATTATCTATAACAAAGATATTTTTGATAAGCACAATATCAAAGAACCTCAATCACTCGACGAATTTGAGCAAGTCATGAAAACACTGAAAGCGGCAGGTGTTACACCGCTTGAAGTACCGGGACGAGCTGGTTGGGCTTTGGCCATGATGAGTGCAGGTCTTGAAGCGGGATTGTCTGGCGACGGTATGGCAAAAGTTGCAACACGTGATGAACCGTTTACTGCTAGCGGCTATCAAAAAGTTGTGGACACCTTCGCAACGTGGAAGCCGTACATCAACCCTTCAGCAGCAGCGCAAGATTATAACGGTATGCGTGCGAATGTGGCTTTAGGCGATTCAGCCATGATTATTGATGGCTTATGGTCAACATCTCCACTATCAACCATTGCTCAGACCAATCCAGATGCGAATTTGGGTCTTATGCCAGTCCCAGGCGCTGGAGGTAAAGTCTATGCTTTTGCTGATGGCGCGTATTTAGTTAATGCCAATAGTGCTAAGAAAGCTGCAGCAGACAAATTGTTAGCGTACACAGCAACTAAAGAGTTTGCGCAGTTGTTCGCCGATCACGTAGGTGAACTATCTACCTATGCATCTGGCATTCAGTACGAAGGAGCGCATCAGGCTGAAGCCGCGACTTTTGTATCCAACCAAGCGCAAGCGCACTTGACTTGGAAAGGTCCATTCAACGTTCAGTATGAAGAAGTTGTCGGTCCTGCGTTCCAGAAATTCTTAGCTGGTAAAGTTGACAGTAAAGGGTTGTCTGAAGAAATTGAAAAAGGCTTCAAAGCCAAAAATCTGTAATGACCTTTCTGTCATAGCAAAAAGAAAAACGTAAAAACAAAAAGAAAGACGGCGACCTGAATATACAGGTCGCCCATATACCCATACCGCTGGAGTCAGTATGACCGAGTTTTCCCGCCCCAAAGGATTGAGCTTCAAGCAGAAAGAAAAGATTCAGTACATGTTGTTACTGATTCCAGGCTGCTTGTTGTATGGGGTATTTAACCTTTTGCCCCTGTTCGGCACATTAGTGCTGTCCTTTTTTGATTGGCCAGGCATAGGACCGGCCACTTTTGTTGGATTTGATAATTTTACCAAGCTGTTAACTGATGACTACATGAGTACCCAGCTTTGGAATGCGTTTTACCAAACCGTATTGTTCTTCGCTATTTGTATCTCTGTGTTTCTTTTATTGGGAACGGCTTTTGCGCTGGTATTGAGTTGGAATACGGCAGGAAAATCTGGCTACAAACTTCTGTTCTTTATGCCTTATCCCTTGGCTGCTGTCGCTGTCGCCTTCTTAGGGCAACTCGTGGTAGACGTGCGTGGACCGCTGAACCAGTTATTAATGAATTGGGATTTGATTTCTGCACCTCTAATGTTTTTAGGGGATGAAAGTACGGCGCTTCCAACCATTGCATTATTCCAATCTTGGCAGAAGCTAGGGTTCTCAATCATGTTGATTCTCTCTGCGATTCTTGGCGTTCGCTCCGACTTGCTAGAAGCAGCAGTATTGGATGGTGCAAGCCGCTGGCAGTGTATTCGACATGTTGTGTTTCCTGTTTTGGCGCCTGCGTTTGTCCTTATTACGATTTTGACCATGGTTGATGTGTTCAATAACGCTGAGTATGTCTTGATTCTCATGGGACCCGATGCCGGACCTTATTACTCAACAGACATCATGGGCACATTCCAGTATCGAACCGCATTTGGAACCAGTGGTGGTTCGGGAACGGCTGATCTTGGTATGGCTGCCGCCATCGGCATGGTGATTTCTGTTTTGATTTTGCCAGCAACGATCTATTTGGCACTTAGAAACATGCGTAATCGATAGGGAAAGTCATGGAACGTATATTCAAACTCAAACCCTTAGAGCAGGTGGTGGTTCAGTTCTTATTACTGACATGGGCTCTGATTGTCGCACTTCCTTTTGGCTTGGCTTTTATTAACTCGGTGAAAGGAAATCTAGGGCAGGTGATCCGCTCGCCATTTGGCATGCCACAAGAATGGCATTTTGAAAATTACCTCAGTGCTTGGGAGCAAGCGAATTTCAGCAGCTACTTTTTAAATTCACTGATTATCAGCCTAGGCACAGTCGTACTTGCTGTTGCATTTAGCACTATGGTGGCGTTTGTACTTGCGCGAGTACAATTTAAAGGCAATAGGCTGATTTTTATACTATTTATGCTGGGTGTTATTGTTCCTCTGCGTTTGGCTATGGCGCCGTTGTTTGTCGTAGTTCAGAGCTTGGATCTTTTAAACTCTTTACTCGGTATTATCTTAGTTCAAGCAGCAAGTATGATGCCTGTCGCGGTTTTCATACTCAGTACTTTCTTCAAAAACCTGTCGCCTGAAATAGAACAGGCAGCGCGGGTGGATGGCGCTTTGCCTTTCCAAATCTACTGGCGCATTGTGTTGCCATTGGTTAAGCCTGCGATTGCGACGGTAGCATTGCTGTCGTTTGTGAGTGCGTGGAATGAATACATCTTCCCTCTATTGTTCTTACAAGATAGGGACTTGTATCCGTTAACGCTTGGCTTACAAGAGTTTCAAAATGAATTTGCCATTCAGTGGCATATGATGTTCGCAGGTTTGATCATCATGATGGCACCTACACTTATCGCATTTTTGCTGGCATCCAAAGCCTTTATTCAAGGTCTGACTCAAGGTGGAATTAAGGAATAACCATGGCTCACGTAGTACTAAAAAACATCAAGAAATCTTACGGCAAAGTGGATGTTCTTAAAGGCATCGACCTTGAAATCAATGACAAAGAATTTGTGACTTTTGTTGGACCCTCCGGCTGTGGTAAATCGACCTTGCTTCGTATGATCTCAGGGTTGGAAGAACCGACTTCCGGCGAGATATTCATCGATGACAGGGATGTTACCGATGAAGCACCTGCGGATCGTGAAATTGCTATGGTGTTCCAATCCTATGCGCTGTATCCGCAAATGACGGTACGAGAGAATATGTCTTTTGCCCTCTCGATAGATAAACGCCCAAAGGAAGAGATCACCAAGAAAGTGAATCATGCAGGGAAGATGCTAAAGCTCGACCAACTGTTTGACCGCTTACCTAAAGAGCTATCGGGCGGTCAGCGTCAAAGGGTAGCGATTGGGCGTGCGATTGTGCGCAACCCTAAGTTATTTTTGTTTGATGAGCCTCTTTCTAACTTAGATGCTGAACTTCGGGTAGATATGCGGATTCAAATTGCAGAGCTGCACCGTACTCTGGCAACCAGTATGGTTTATGTTACCCACGATCAGGTTGAAGCAATGACGCTAGCCGACAAGATTGTGGTGCTTCGTGATGGCAGCGTAGAGCAAGTAGGGTCGCCGCTTGAGCTTTATTATCATCCTAAAAACCAGTTTGTTGCTGGGTTCATTGGTTCTCCTAAAATGAACTTCATCCCTGTTACTGTGCTGGAATCCAGTGAGACACAAACGACAGTCAGTATTGCAGATCGTTATCGCCTGACTTTACCAAGAAATGGTGCTCATTTAGCGTCTGGCGATAAAATCACCTTGGGTATTCGTCCTGAACATTTAGTTGTAAAAGAGGCGGTAGAAGAAGGGCGATGTATTGTGCCAATGACGATTAATGTGGCTGAATATTTAGGGGCAGTTTCTTACGTTCATTGCTACTCAGGTGATATAGAAAAGCTGAGTCTGATGTTGGATGGTGAAGAAGCGGTATCGCACAAACTGGATAATGGGCAGATTCTGCATATCGAACTTAGAGAGCAGTATTGCCATCTTTTCGATATCGACCAGCAAGCACTGCCTTTGGTCAAATAGCCAGATTATTTGGAATCAACCAAAAACAAAGCCGCTCATTGATAGCGGCTTTGTTGTGTTTATTTCAAAGTGATAGCTTTACCAGCTTCTTTTAGCGCACGCTACTGGCTTAAAATCGCCTTCATGCGTTCAATCACTTCTGGTGAATTCACTACAGGTGAGCGTAACATCAGCAGTGCAAAGTTATCCGCCAAGATTTCTTCGGGGTGAATAATGTAGTTGGTGTTGGTACCGACTTGTTCAAAAAAGCCTGTTAGCTTTGCGCGATCAACGATCACGGGTTCATCGTCGTCGTATGTCCATTCACCGTTTTTATCTGCCACCACCAAAAATTTGAATTGCAGATAATTGAAGAACTCACCGCCTTTTTTCAGATCGTATTTTTCAGAAACCGAATACAAGATTGGCATTGCCCATACTTGCTCGTTGTTCAATCCAACTTTAATGGCATAGTCGTTTACGGGCGCATCAGGGTTAGTGATTTTTCTGTCTTCCAAGTCATCGGGAAATTCAATTTCGCCCACATGTTGAAATCCGATACTTTGGTAAAGTTCGTCCTTTTTCGCCGAATTTAGGCGAGTATAGATATGGAAAATTTCATGAGCCATGATGCGCTTTAGCTCGATACCAAGTTCGAGTTTGTTGCGCTGCAAAATAATGGCTTTCCCACGGGTATACGCTGCTGTGCCTTCTTCTTTTCCCGTCGTTAAAATCATTTTGATTTCTTTTGGCAAATCCAAGGGGTATTTCGATAACTCTTTTTGTAAATTGGCGTAGACGTCTTGTACCTTGGCTTTGTCCTCCTCTGTCCAATCGAGCGTATTTGCTCTCACGAAACGGCGAAACTCCGGCTTAATGATGTGGTCTTCGGTTTTCATGCGCGCTTCCATATCAAACTGGCTCAGGCGGCGCATGAATGCATCATTTTTTCCGAGTTCTTTTGCTGACTGTTTGGCGCTGAGAAATGTCAATTCTGGTGTGGCTAGACTGGAAAAACTAACGCTGACCAGCGCGGTGATAAGTAGGGCTTTCAATGTTTTCAAAAATTACCTCCAACAGCTTTGGTTTTAAAATCTTTTGATTATTGCCATTGTGAGGATACTGAGACGACTTCACAGTAAATTACTGGAAGTGGTAAAAAGAAATGCGATCAATATAAAATCAAATGCATATTAAGCTTTGGTGGAAACTTAATATGCACAGATTAGATTACTGAAGGTAAGCCGATTGGTTAGCAGAATCCACTTCTTTTAAGAAGAGGTTCAGCAATTCTTCTCCTTTCTTGCCATGTGTCTCTTTAATGTATGCTTTGATGGTTGGTTGAGTAACATCGCGCATTTTCTGGCGTTGTTCATCGGTTAAAGAGTTTACTTTCATTTTTTTCTTCAGACCTTCCAAACCACGATCTTCTGACGCTTCTATTAGTCGAGACAATCCTCGGTTAGCGCTTAATGCAATTTGCACGGCATCGCGCACGATTTTTTGTTCATTGGCAGACAAGCCATCAAAGAAATCGCGATTGATCATAAAGGTGTACGGTGCGAATAGGTGATTCGTTAAGGTCAGGTACTTTTGTACTTCATTGAATTTTGCGAATGACACGGTTGGAATGGGGTTCATTTGCCCATCTATTACGCCAGTTTGTAAAGAGGAATACACCTCTCCCCAAGAAAGAGGGTAGGCTTGCGCTCCTAAAGATTGAATGATTTTTTGGTGAGTCGGCAACGTCATTGTTCGAATGCGCAACCCTTTAAAATCATCCAAAGAGGTCAAGGCGCGCTTCGAGTTGGTGACAGAGAAAAAGCCGCCTGTATCTGGAAAACCAAGTACTCGTACATCTTTTATTTCTGATTCAATATCGGATGCGAGTGCCTTGCCAAAAGGACCATCAAGCACGTCATACGTTGCGGCATTGTTGTTAAAAGCAAATGGCACATCCAAAACACCAATACGTGGATAATACCCTGCAAGTGCACCAACGGATGAGAGTGTTCCTTGAAGCTGCCCATCCTTAACCATTTGTATGTGCTCCTTCGCGCTACCCAATTGGTTGCTCGGGAATACTTGAACTTTTATTTCGCCATTTGATGCAGTTTCGACAATGTTTTTAAACACTCCCGTAAAAGCGTGCGCTGGGTTTTCCATAATGTCAGCTTTATTATCGTGACCAATTCGTAACACCTTGGTAGCCATGGCGTAAGGTGCAGTAACCATACTGACGGCCAGCGTTGCAGCAAGGAAAGTTTTCGACAAATTTTTCATCATTACTCCTTTAATGTGTTGTTTTTGTAGCAGGTTGTTTTTGTTTCGGGTTGTTCGTGTAGCGGATCAATACCCAAGCAGCCTTGGTATAAACAGCACCAAGTCTGGGAAGTAAGCGATAGTGAACAGCAATAGCAGCTGTCCAATTAAGAAAGGCATTAGCTCTTTGGCTATTCCTTCAATACGAGCACCGGTAACGGAAGAAAGCACGAATAGACATGCCCCTATTGGCGGTGTCATCAGCGATATATTGAGAGCCAACACAAACACGATGCCAGCATGAAGAGGATGCATCCCTATTTCCGCAGTGAGTGGTACCAAAATAGGCGCGAGGATGATCAACATAACGTTAATATCCATCAGCATTCCCACCACCAAAAGCAAGCTGATGATCAAGAACAGGATGATGTGAGGGTTATCAGACAGCGAGATAAAGAAATCGGCAATCATCTGGGGGATTTGATTGAAACTCAGCCACCAACCAAGAATGGATGCCGACCCAATGATGAGGTAAATCACCGCCGAAATCTGTGCAGTGCGGATCACCATTTGAAACAGTGCTGGAAACGTCAGATTTCGATAGATGAAGAAACCGATGATCATTGCGTAAGCCACGGCTATGGATGCCGCTTCTGTTGGCGTGACAATACCAAATACGATACCACCCAAAATGATCAGCGGCATAAGCAGCGCTAGAGAAGACTGTCTAAAGTGAACAAGCACTTCCTTCAGCGAGGCTTTCTCGCTCATTTTAGGTAAATTTTTACGTTTTCCCATGGCGGCAATAATGGCCATGCAGACTAAGCACACCAATAACCCTGGTAATATGCCTGTAGCAAAAAGGCCTCCAATGGAAACCCCCATAAGTGATCCATACACCACCATTAAACCGGAGGGGGGGATAGTTGGTCCGATAATGGAACCCGCAGCAGTAACCGCACAAGCATACGACCGGCTATAACCTTGTTTTTCCATAGCTGGCACAAGAGTTCGACCAAATGCCGCGGCATCGGCAGTGGCACTCCCTGTTATGCCAGAAAAGAAAACCGATGCAACCATATTGGAGTGAGCAAGCCCACCACGAAAATGTCCAACAAGGGCTTCTGCCAAATACACCAGTCGATTTGTGATACCAGTGAAATTCATAATTTCACCAGCAAGAATGAAAAACGGCATCGCAAGAAAAGGGAAAATGTTTAAGCCGTTAAAAATTTTGCTTGGTGCCAAGGAAGCAAAGTGTGCGCCGCCGACATCAAACATTCCTGTGATACCCGCCACACCAAGAGCGATGGCGATAGGAGCACCAAGTAACATCAATAAGAGAAACAGCCCACCAATCAACATGCTTCTTCCTCCTGAGTAGATGTGCCACTCGGCGTATTGTCAGAACCTAAGCAATCCTCTAACCACACGAGTAACGCTTGGAATCCAGAGAGGAAAAAGGTTACGGGGACCGCAGCATAGGCATAGGACATGGGAAGAGAGAAAACAGTTGAGAGTTGATTGGCTCCTTTCATAGCAAAGAAGTAGCCGAGATAAGCGATATAGAAAAAGAATGCGCAGGTTAAAAGCCCCAATACTCGATGAATAAGAATTCTCACATGTTCAGGGAATCGACGAACCACAAATTCCAAGCCCATATGTTCTCGCCCTGCAGTACAGCAAGGAACTGCCATTAAGATTGCCCAAATCATGATGTAACGTGCCAGTTCTTCAACCCACACCAATTGCCATTGGAAAACGTAGCGATCAAGCACCCCGATCCACACGTCCAATATGAGCAATAGGGTAAGAATGCCTACAGCGAATTGGTTGGCTTTATTGAGCTTATGTTTGATGCTTGAAATGACAGACTTCTGCATGACGACTCCTTTCGATCTGCAAGTAGAGTTCTTGATTTGCTCGAAAGTTAATGTAGCGACGATGATTGTTTATAACTGATAAAAAGATCACATTTATGATAGTTTCTAACATTGATGGTTGTTATGGCTTAACTGTTTGAAAGTAAAAGATTTGTATTCAATTCTTTGATCTGTAGTGTTGAAACTATCATGTTGTAATTCGTTGTTTTTTGGTTGATAAATAACGACGGGTTGCCATGATTTCAAAAAAGTAACAGGACATACATTAAGTCTGATTATTTGATTAACATCACAAATTAAAATTTGACGAGTTTATAGGGGATATTTTTAATTTATTAATTATTATGAATAAAATTGGATTTAGCGTGTGATTTTTGCTTTTTTGAAATGTAATAATTCTGATGGTCCGAGTAAGGCTATTTAGTGACCTAGCGCTCATTGAGCATCGGTAGAGTATGGCAAGATGTTCAATTCTGTTAGAAAATATCTAACTAATAAAATGTTAGGATCAACGATCCTGAGCAATCAATAAAAGTGAGAACGTTACGTGTCTGTGGATATCGATATTCTTTCTAAAATCAGCGAACGTTATTCCAGCCTACGAGACGCTGAAAAGAAAGTCGCCAATTACATTGCTGATGATCTATCGTCGGCGGCGAATGCCAGTATTACCGAGATGGCACAACAAGCCAACGTGAGTGAAGCGACCATTACACGGTTTGCCAAAGCCGTCGAATGTCGTAATGTGCGTGATTTGAAAATTAAACTGGCGCAGTCTTTAGCTGTTGGGCAACGTTTTATTGATGAGCCTATTGATCAGACCGGTATGCAAGGTGTTTATGAATCCATAAAGCATACAATGGATATGAACCGCAAAGTGATCAATGAAGAGGATATCCGCCAATGTGCTGAGTGGATCCATGGAGCCCGTCAGACATTAGCAATAGGGATGGGGGGCGGTTCTACTATGGTCGCACAAGAATTCCAACATCGGCTGTTTCGCCTGGGATATCCTGTGACTGCTTACAATGATGGGTTGCTCGCACGGATGGTTGCCGCGACTGCTGATAGTAATGACTTGTTGATAGTGATGTCGGTGACAGGGTATACGCCAGCGATTATTGAGGTGGCTGAGACCGCCAAGCAATATGGAGTGAAGGTTATTGGAATCACGAGCAGTGGAAGCCCACTGTCGAAAGTCTGCGATATCGTTTTGCCTATTGTTACGCAGGAAACGGATTTTATATACAAACCTTCAGCTTCTCGCTACGCCATGTTGGCACTGGTGGATGTGCTTTCTATGGAGTTAGCCGTCAGCCATAAACGCCGTTCTCGTGATCGCCTTCGTCGCTTAAAAGTTGCGTTGGATTCGCATCGCGGTGGTGGTGATAGGCAGCCTTTAGGCGATTAGACGGGTATTTCTTTCTATTCAAAAACAAAAAGAGGTCGCTCATAGCGACCCCTTTCAAAAATAATGTCGTTCGTTGACAGTATTACTTTTTCTTTTTAACACCTGATTTTTTCTTTTCTGCTTTTTTTGCCGCTTTCTTTTTGTTCTTCTTCTTAAAAGTTGGCTTCTTATGCTGAGGTCTCAAGCCCTCAACAAAGCGTTCTTTTATGTCTTCTTTTGTATAGCGAGCAACGCGATCTAACATTGGTTGATCGTGTGCTTCAACAATAGAGAGCGCGTTTCCTTTTTTACCAGCACGAGCGGTTCGCCCAATGCGGTGAAGGTATACGTCAGCAGTTCGCGGCATGTCGAAGTTAATAACATGAGAAACATCGGGTAAATCGATACCGCGGGCCGCAACGTCAGTGGCTAGAAGCACATTAACTTCACCGTCACGGAAACGGCGAATTGCATTGTTGCGGCGATCTTGTGGCATTTCACCTTGGATCCAAGCGCAATTTATCTGCGCGCTTTCTAAGTGCGCACGTAACTCGGCAAGGCGATCACGTGTTTTAAGAAAGACAATGGAGCGCTCTGCTTGCTCAGTTATGATGTGCTTAAGGAGAGCTAATTTGTGCTCCATGGTATCGGCTCGGTGATACCACTGAGTAATTTTTTTGCGCTCGCGACGTGAAGGTTCGGCATCCAGTTCTGCGGGCTCTTTAAGTAGATCGGCAGTAAAGCCTTCAACTCCACGCCCCTCTAAGGTCGCGGAAAACAGCATGGATTGTTTACGCCAGCGACACTCTGAAGACAAACGATCAACCGTCGGGCCAAAACCCATGTCCAGCATGCGGTCGGCTTCATCCAATACCAACCATTCAATAGCACGACAGTCAAAACGTTCTGCTTCAATGTATTCCATTAAACGACCTGGTGTCGCAACAACAATATCTTGAGTAGTGGAAAGGATGTCGGCATGTTCTTGGTACTGAACACCACCCGTGATGGTGAAGATCTTTAAATTCGTATTTTTCGCCAATGCTCTAGCTTGATCTGCAACCTGCATTGCCAATTCGCGAGTAGGAGTCAGGATCAAAATTCGCGCTGGACCGGCTTTACGACGCGGAAAGTCTTGTAGGTATTGCAGCGCAGGAATGACAAATGCAGCTGTTTTACCTGTACCAGTAGGCGCAGAAGCTAAAATGTCGCGACCGTCTAGTGCTTGTGGAATGGCTTCAGCCTGAATTTGAGTTGGGCGTTCATACCCCATCTCTTCAATGGCCTCCAGCAAATTTGGATCTAAATCGAGTTCAGCAAAAGTTCTGATCACAGTGGGTCTCCACAAGCGTGCGAATAAATATTTGGGCGCGAATTATATACTCATCGGCGTTTAGATAAAATGTATTTTCTGATGAGCTTTTTACATCTTCAAGTAAAAGTCCTGAGTTAGCGCAACAAAATCAGGGCTGTATTGACCATTTTGATTGATGATTAACGTTGAATGCACCGTTTTGCAAGGCAGCTTAGCCAAACTCAACATAAGCCGGGTGGGGGCTTTGCGTTCTGTGGTTTGAATATCGCAGCGAGAATGCAAATACCAGCCTGATTTTAAAGCAAGGTCGATGAACGCTTCTCCTTCAACTGACGGCAAGATAAAACTTGCGTTGCCATGAGTGACGAGCAAGGAGTGACATTTGTTCAGTAAGCTTTCATGATCCAGAGTATTCGTATGACGAGCATCAGCCCTAGAGCGATCGTCCGCTTGTTGTCCATTATTGAAATAGGGAGGGTTACAGATGATCGAATCAAACTGGTGTGAAAAGGTGTGATTGAGTACATCATCATGGATGAGCGTTAAACGTGAGTGCCAAGGGCTTTCACTGAAGTTATATGCAGCAGCTTTGAATGCATTTTCTTCAAGCTCGATAGCGACAATTTCTAGGCGGCTTGCAGAGCGTTGCGCGCACATTAGAGAAAGCAAGCCAGTGCCCGTACCGATATCCAATATACATCCACTTTTCGGAAGCGCGGTCCATGCCCCAAGCATGACGCCATCAGTGCTCACTGGCATACCGCTGTGACCACCGGAAATAGAGAATTGTTTGAATTGAAAATCTTTGGTTTTGGTACGCATACTTTGCTTTTCACTTAACGAGTTAACGCGATTAAGAGGTGTATCAAAAAGGGATTATATTAAATTCTTGTTAATAGAAGGGTAATTAATTTGAATGGTTATATGGTCTGATTAATTAATATTTAATAGTGTTTATATCTGCAAAAAGGCATGAAAGTCGAATTATTATTGTGTTTTTTATCACACTCTTGTTTCTGACCTCTCTTTTGTTCATTATTCGCCCCTTATTTATAGAATAAAATTTCATAATATTTGCAAACACAAGATTATTATAAGGGTTTTCAGTGAGTCAGAAACTAAAATCAACTGATGTGATCGCTTTGGGTTTCATGCTCTTTGCGTTCTTTTTAGGAGCGGGTAACATTATTTTCCCTCCTCTAGCGGGTCAATTGGCCGGCGAAAACTTAATTCCAGCGATGTCTGGATTCCTGTTTACTGCGGTAGGTCTACCTTTGATCACCATTATTGCTATTGCAGTTGCTGGTGGGTCTTGGGAACACTTGTCCAAGCACTTGCCTAAACAAGCAGCAACACTCATTGTGGTGCTTATCTTTATCATAATTGGCCCTGCATTTGCAGCCCCACGTACTGGTTTGGTCGCTTATGAGATGGCAGTGAAACCATTTTTTGCTGATGCACAACAGCTTCATCTAACGACTTTCTCTGTATTGTTTTTTGCCGTAGCGATGTTTTTCGCTTGGTCTCAAGGCAAACTGATCGATACGATCGGAAAAGTACTGACGCCTGTTCTGTTTGTTGGTCTGATTACACTTGCAGTGTCCGTTTTTGTTGATCCTCAAGGTGTACAGTCTGCTGCTCAAGGCGACTATGTGAGTCAGCCGTTGATCACGGGTTTCCTTGAAGGCTACAACACCATGGATACGTTTGGCGCGTTGATGTTCGGAATTCTGATTGTCGATGCACTTCGTAGCAAGGGGATTACTGAATCGCGTCCAACAACGAAGTACTTGATCAGCGCAGCGGTGATTGCTGCTGGTGGTTTAGCGTTTGTTTACGTGTCTTTATTCTATTTAGGATCGACCAGCGGTACCGTTGCTGCGGGTTCTGATAACGGTGGCGTTATCTTGAGCCTGTATGTCCAAGCTCTGTTTGGTGCTTCGGGTCAAACGGTTCTATCGGTTATTGTATTATTGGCGTGTTTGACGACAGCAATTGGCTTGATTTCAGCCTGTTCAGATTACTTTAGTTCGGTTACACCTGTGAGCTATAAGGCGTGGGTTGTGATCATTGGCGTAGCATGTGCTGTCGTGGCTAACGTAGGTTTGAGCCAGCTGATTGCACTGTCGGTTCCTGTATTGTTTGCACTCTACCCTGTTGCCATTGCATTGGTGGCACTTGCGTTTGTTCGTAACCGTCTGCCAAACCCAGAAGTGGCGTATCGCATTGTGGTCTTGGTTGCGTTTGTATTCGCACTGTTGGATGCAGCAAAAGTAGCGGGTATCAATGTGAATGCGTTTAATATGCTGCCGCTGTTTGAAGTGGGAATGGCGTGGTTAATGCCGACGTTTGCAGCCATTATCTGTATGTTCTTTATTGGAACATCTCGCAAGTCACTGACGGAAGAAACAGCGTAAATTATCGTTGGGTTGTTCGTAAAAATGATAAGGGGCTGATATTTATCAGCCCCTTTTTGATTCATTACCAGACCGATACATGTTTAGTGTCGATTTGGCACTGAAGTTTGGAATTCAGATACCGAAAGTTTTATAACGCGTCGTGGTATTCCACTAGGATCTGTTCACACCACGCTTCAATTCGAGCATCACTCAGTTCGTATTGGGAGTCTTCATCCAAAGCCAACCCTACAAAATGTGACTTGTCTTCTGTCAATGCTTTCGATGCTTCGAACTCATAGCCTTCATTTTTCCAGTAACCGATGAACTGAGCGCCCGTTTTTTTCAATTCGTCATGAAGAAGTCCCATCGCATCGAGAAACCACTCGCCATAACCTTCTTGATCGCCTAAGCCGAATAACGCGACGTGTTTGCCTTTTAGCGACACGCCATCGATGTGCTCCCATACAGCACTCCAATCCTCTTGAATTTCACCGAAATCCCACGTGGAAATTCCAAGCACTAACAGATCATAGTCGTTCATTAATGATAGTGGTGTGTCTTTTACATTAAATATATCCACTAAGTCTTCACCAATGATGGCGCGAATCTTCTCTGCTGCCATTTCAGTGTAAAAAGTTGTAGAGCCGTAAAAAAGTCCGATTTTCATGATCTGTGATTGTTGATTGTAGAGATGGCAGATTCTAACGGGAAATGAGAAGGAATTGCAGGATTTATACTTATTGAGAGGAATTTAATAGTATTATTTTCGCGTGTCACATAGTCTGTGACTGATATAAGTAGAAAGAGAGATAAGAATGACGCAAGTAAGTCATCCCGATAGCTATTTGATAGAGCAGTTTTTAGATGCAATGTGGATGGAAAGAGGGCTATCTGAGAACACGCTCGCTTCCTACCGAAACGATCTTTTTAAATTATTGAATTGGATGGCTGAATCTAATTTCCGTTTGGATTTTATCAGCGTTTCAGGGTTGCAAGATTACCAATCTTGGTTAATGGATCAAGGCTTTAAGCAAACCTCTCGAGCGAGAATGCTTTCGGCTATACGCCGTTTGTTTCAATATCTTCATCGAGAGAAAGTAAGGGCAGATGACCCCAGTGCCTTGTTAGTTAGCCCTAAATTGCCACAACGTCTCCCGAAAGACTTGAGTGAAGAGCAGGTTGAAGCGTTACTCAACGCACCAGACCCAAATGCCCCGATAGAACTGCGCGACAAAGCCATGCTTGAGCTCTTGTATGCGACTGGGCTACGAGTGACTGAACTGGTGAGCCTGACGATGGAAAATGTCAGCTTACGTCAGGGTGTCGTTCGTGTAATGGGTAAGGGTGGAAAAGAGCGATTAGTTCCAATGGGAGAAAATGCCATCGATTGGATTGAAACCTTTTTAGAACAAGGACGTCCAAGCATATTAGGCGAAAAATCGTCTGACGTTGTGTTCCCGAGTAAACGTGCACGACAGATGACAAGGCAAACCTTTTGGCATCGAATAAAGTTTTACGCAGCGCTGGCAGATATTGACTCTGACGCATTATCACCACACGTACTTCGCCATGCTTTTGCAACGCATTTATTGAATTACGGTGCAGATTTGAGAGTGGTGCAAATGTTGTTAGGACATAGTGACTTATCAACCACGCAAATTTATACTCACGTCGCAACCGAGCGACTGAAACAGATTCACGAACAACACCACCCAAGGGCGTAGTTCGTATATGACTATTTTTTAAGGTGAAATCATGCAATTTTTGCGCAAACTTGGTGTAGTAGCAGCTGGCGCGCTGGCTTCTTTTTCTCTTTTCGCGGCCGATGCAGATGTCAGTACCATTACAGAGCGATTCGGTAAATTGGGCTTGGCAGTAAGCAGCGTAACAGACAGCGACATCGCGGGTCTTTACGAAGTAGAAACCAATCAAGGGCTATTTTTGTCTACACAGAAAGGCGACTACTTTATCCAAGGTAAAATTTACGCTCTAGACGACAAAGGCAACTTTACTGATGTAATTGCTAAGCGTTATGCCGACAAAATTGGCGACTTCTCTTCTAGCTGGATCGAATACAAAGCCAAAGAAGAGAAACACGTTGTAACCGTATTTACCGATATTGATTGCGGTTACTGCCTGAAATTGCACCGTCAGATGCAAGAGTACAACGAGAAAGGGATTACGGTTCGTTACATGGCGTACCCTAGAGCAGGCGTACAAAGCCAAGTCGGTCAGCAGATGTCACAAATCTGGTGTTCTGTCGATCAGAAAGCGGCTATGGATGAAATGAAACTTCAGCGCAGCTTCAGCCAAAAAGTCAGAGAAAAGGAAGAGTGTTTAAGCACCATCGCCGCACATCGTGATTTAGGCTCTAAAATGGGTGTCCGTGGCACACCTGCAATCGTGACTAGCAACGGCAGTGTGATTGGTGGTTACTTATCACCAGATGACCTTACTGCTCAGCTGGAAAGACTGAACTAATACTAAACGTATGCCTGAGGGAAACCTCAGGCAAACGTATTCTCTCTGATTGAAATTCAAATATATGATCGAAATTCAAAGACGCGCTCAAGATACACCTCACTCTCTTCCCGATTCAATTTCGCCTCTGCTTCAGCGAATTTACGCAGCACGAGGAGTTCAATCACTCTCTCAACTTGATACCACAGCCAAGGCTTTACACTCCTATCAGTTACTGGGTGGAATTTCGCAAGCCGTTGAACTTTTGTTTGAATCAATTCAACAGAAAAAACGGATTATTGTTGTTGGTGATTTTGATGCCGATGGCGCGACCAGCTCTGCCTTGTCTGTGTTGGCGTTGAGAATGCTGGGCAGCCATAACGTTGATTATCTGGTTCCTAACCGGTTTGAGGATGGATACGGGCTAAGTCCAGAAGTGGTTGATCAAGCGATTGAACTTGGCGTAGAAGTGATCATGACTGTGGATAATGGTGTTTCGTCAATTGATGGCGTCCGTTATGCCAAAGAAAAAGGGATCACAGTCATTGTTACCGATCACCATTTGCCGGGTCATAAATTGCCAAATGCTGATGCCATAGTGAACCCTAATCTTGAAAGCTGCGAATTCCCATCAAAATCATTGGCAGGTGTGGGCGTCGCATTTTATATGATGATGGCGCTGTGCGTGCATATGCGAAAGATCAATTGGTTTGCCTCACAAGGTATGCAAGAACCAAAGTTGATGGAACTTATTGATTTGGTTGCGTTGGGTACCGTTGCAGATGTGGTTCCTCTGGATGAAAATAACCGAATTTTGGTTCACCAAGGGCTACAGCGTATTCGTGCTGGTAAAGCACGCCCTGGCATTCAAGCGTTGATTGAAGTGGCGAAGCGTGATGCGCGACGTTTAGTTGCGTCCGATTTTGGCTTTGCGTTAGGCCCTCGAATTAACGCAGCGGGTCGGCTTGATGACATGTCATTCGGTGTCGAGTTATTGATGAGTAACAATATCCACGCGGCAAGACGCATGGCCAATGAACTCGATGGCTTGAATCAAACTCGAAAAGAGATTGAAGAGGGCATGAAGCAAGAAGCCATGGCATTTTGTGAGCGGCTGCAGTTTGGTGAAAATGCAGAACTGCCTTACGGTTTGGTTTTGTTTCAACGAGACTGGCACCAAGGTGTGATTGGCATTTTGGCGTCGCGTATTAAAGAAAAGTTTCATCGTCCAGTCATCGCGTTTGCCGATGGTGGCGAAGGAAATATCAAAGGCTCTTGTCGCTCCATTCCCGGGCTACATATGCGTGATACGCTGGATAAGATCGATACTCAAAACCCTGGCTTGATTGCCAAGTTTGGTGGTCATGCCATGGCCGCAGGTCTGACAATTAAAGAATCTGATTTTGAAAAGTTCAGTCAGTTATTTGATGAAGCTGTTCGTAATGACTTAGATGAAGCCTCTCTAAAGGGCATTTTGTTATCGGATGGCGAATTACAGCCAGAAGAGTTTTCCATGCACGTTGCGGAAACATTGCGCTCAGCAGGGCCATGGGGACAAGCGTTTCCAGAGCCACTGTTTGATGGTGAATTCAAAGTAATGCACCAAAAGCTGGTGGGTGAAAAACACCTAAAGTTGATGTTGGAGCCTTTACACAAGGGGCACCCGACCAACATTATGATTGATGGTATTGCCTTTAACGTGGATTTACGTCGATGGCCAGATGCATCGGTAAAAACGGTACGTTTGGCGTACAAGCTTGATATTAATGAGTTCCGTGGCAACCAGTCACTTCAATTGATGATCGACCATATCGAAGCTAAGTAACCTGAACTCGGGATAACAACTTGCTTTCTAATGGCTCTTTTCACTGAATACTGCGTTGAACCCTCTCCCAATAACCCGTTATTGGTTCGTGGTTTCGCCTTGTCTTAAGTGAAAATTTCTCATTAGAATGTCTCGATATAAAATTTTTATTTATTTTATTGGGTTAGCTAACCTCCTATCCCGAGTTCAGGTTAAGTAACCAAAACGACCTTTCAACCCTGTCCCGCTGCTGATTGAGAGTAGCGGGCATCTTCATTTTCTAAGCTCAAATTACGCAAATTTTTCCTGTATCTCTGTCACATTTTTCAGTAGAATTCCTCGGTTAAATTATACAGAAATTGAGCAGACATGTTTGAAATCAATCCCATTAAAAACCGCCTACAGGACGTGACAGAGCGCACGAATGTCCTGAGGGGGTACCTTTGACTATGACGCTAAGAAAGAGCGTCTAGAAGAGGTTAACGCAGAACTAGAACAACCTGATGTATGGAATGAACCTGAGCGTGCACAAGCTCTAGGTAAAGAGCGAGCTTCTCTTGAAGCAGTCGTTGAAACTATCGACTTGCTTGATCAAGGCGTAGAAGACGTAGATGGCCTTCTAGAGCTAGCGATCGAAGAAGAAGATCAAGAAACGTTCGATGAAATCGACCCTGAGTTGGTTGAACTTGAACTGAAACTTGGGAAACTCGAATTCCGCCGCATGTTTGCAGGCGATCACGACTCTTCAGACTGCTACATCGATTTACAAGCGGGCTCTGGTGGTACAGAAGCACAAGACTGGACCAACATGATGCTACGCATGTATTTGCGCTGGGCCGAATCAAAAGGCTTTAAAGCAGAAGTCATTGAAGTGTCTGAAGGTGATGTCGCAGGCTTGAAATCGGCCACAGTTCGTATTTCTGGTGAATACGCTTACGGCTGGCTTCGCACAGAAACGGGTGTTCATCGTTTGGTTCGAAAATCGCCATTTGACTCAGGTGGTCGTCGCCATACATCCTTTGCGTCTGCGTTTATTTACCCAGAGATTGATGAAAACATCGACATTGATGTGAACCCTTCGGACCTTCGTATCGATGTTTATCGTGCGTCGGGTGCGGGTGGACAGCACGTTAACACCACGGAATCAGCGGTGCGTATTACTCACCTTCCAACCAATACTGTGGTGCAGTGCCAGAACGATCGTTCTCAGCATAAGAACAAAGATCAGGCGATGAAACAGCTTCGAGCGAAGCTATTCGAGCTTGAATTACAAAAGCAAAATGCGGAAAAGCAAGCCAATGAAGACGCGAAATCGGACATCGGCTGGGGAAGCCAAATCCGTTCTTACGTTTTGGATGATTCACGCATTAAAGATTTACGCACCGGCGTCGAGAATCGCAATACACAAGCGGTTCTAGACGGCGATCTAGACAAATTTATCGAAGCCAGCCTGAAATCAGGTTTGTAAGCTTTCACCGACAATCGACAGGATACATCGAAAATGACTGATGCTGTTCAAAACGAAACCCAACAAGAAGCCCATTCGCAAGAAGAGAACAAGCTGATCGCAGAGCGTCGCGCGAAATTGGATGAAATTCGCAAGAACTGTGATGCGAACGGTCACCCAAACGACTTCCGTCGTGACAGCTTGGCTGGCGACCTTCAGAAGGAGTTCGGTGAAAAGAGCAAAGAAGAACTGGAAGCGCTGAATCATACTGTTTCTATTGCTGGCCGAATCATGGCCAAGCGTGGTCCTTTCCTTGTGATTCAGGAAACATCTGGTCGCATTCAGGCTTACGCAGCAAAACCAGTTCAAAAAGAACTCAAAGAGAAATACCAAGGCTTAGACATCGGTGACATCATCGGTGTAACAGGTGCACTGCACAAGTCTGGTAAAGGTGACTTATACGTAAATATGGAAGAGTACGAATTGCTGACCAAAGCATTGCGCCCTCTTCCTGAGAAATTCCATGGTTTGACGGACCAAGAAATGCGTTACCGTCAGCGCTATGTCGATCTCATCGTAAACGAAGATTCTCGCCAAGCGTTTATCGTTCGTTCTAAGTTGGTGTCATCAATCCGTAACTTCATGAGTGGCAAAGGCTACCTAGAAGTTGAAACGCCAATGATGCACGTGATCCCAGGCGGTGCTACAGCTCGCCCGTTCATTACTCACCACAATGCGCTAGACATTGACATGTACTTACGTGTTGCACCAGAGCTTTACCTAAAGCGTTTGGTTGTTGGAGGGTTTGATCGCGTATTCGAAATCAACCGTAACTTCCGTAACGAAGGTTTATCGCCTCGCCACAACCCAGAATTCACCATGATGGAATTCTACCAAGCGTACTCTGACTACAAAGATTTAATGGATCTAACGGAAGAGATGCTCAGCACGGTTGCACTGGATGTTCTTGGTTCAACGTCTATGCCTTATGGTGATGAGACAGTCGAATTTGGTGGTCAATATGCTCGAATGAGTATGTTTGAAGCGATCAAGCACTACAACCCAGAGCACGCAGACATTCAAGCGCTTACAGAAGAAGACCTTCAAGATCGTGAAAAGATGGTTGCGATTGCAAAATCGGTTCACGTTGAAGTGGAAACGTTCTGGACTTGTGGTCAGTTGCTTGAAGAAATCTTTGGTGAAACGGCTGAGCCTCAACTCATCCAGCCTACATTCATTACAGGTTACCCAGCGGACATTTCTCCATTGGCTCGTCGTAGTGATGACAACCCGTTCTTTACAGACCGTTTCGAGTTCTTTATCGGCGGTCGTGAAGTGGCGAATGGCTTCTCAGAATTGAATGATGCAGAAGATCAAGACGCTCGCTTTAAAGCGCAGGTTGACGCAAAAGATGCGGGTGATGATGAAGCAATGTATTACGATGCGGATTACATTACTGCACTTGAACACGGTTTGCCGCCGACGGCAGGTCAGGGAATTGGTATAGACCGATTGGCGATGCTATTCACAAACACGCATACCATTCGTGATGTAATTTTATTCCCAGCGATGCGACCACAGCAGTAAAAATTTTATGTCTCAAAATTAAAGCCACCTTCGGGTGGCTTTTTTGATCTTAATTTGAGCGCTGAAATTTTATAAATATGTGATTTTGCTCTGCAAAATGAGCGATCTTTTCACTTTATCTTTATGTGTCTCACTATTGACAACGGTTATTGGTTAGTCTGTTCCTGCTTGACTGTTTAACAAATTATACTATGTCTTAACTATGAGACGTTTTATTGTCGCAAGATTAATTCATATGTAAATCGTTTTTAAATCGTCACGCACCTTAAAACCACGATGAAGATCGTAACAACAATATAGATTGATTAAGGAAGTATTAATGGGTACTCAATTCCGAATGGATTCTGTACCGGGTTCACTTGTTGTTGTTGGAGGCACATACGAACCTTGGCTTGCAGTATTAGAGCAGGTAGGTTGGCGTTGCCAGCGATGTGATGACCTTCGTGAAGCACAAACATTGTTCTCAGAGATTGGTCCTTGCATTGGGATTGTTGATTTAAGCCAGGATGAGTTCAGTCTCAACGGTCTGGCAAATTTAGTCAGCAGCCACAAGCAGGTTCGTTGGCTGGCATTTATCAGGGAGTCTCAATTGAGCTCTGATACCATATGTCAGTTCATAGTAAACTTTTGTATTGATTTTTTTACTGCGCCCATACCAGACGCACAACTTCTCAATACAATTGGCCACCAACTTGGAATGCTGAAACTGGAGAAGAAAGTTTGGCCGAGCTATGGTCAAACTAGTGATATGGGTATGATTGGGGAGTCAATGCCTATAAAACGTCTGCGAGATCAGGTTCGAAGAATCGGACCTACCGATGTCAGCATTTTGATTTTTGGGGAATCAGGATCGGGTAAAGAAAAAGTCGCTCAAGCGATACATACCACATCGGCACGTTCTAAAGGTCCATTTTTTAGTGTGAACTGCGGAGCGATATCAGAGCAGAGAATGGAGATGGACATATTCGGCATCGACAGAGGCGACGACTGGGGAGAGTCACCACTGTTAGAACAAGCCGATGGAGGAACCATCTTATTCAACGACATTTTGAACATGCCATTATCTCAGCAACAGCATTTGCTGTTCTATTTACAGGAAGGAAAAGTCGAAACAAAAGAAGGGGCGAAAGAAGTGGATGTCAGAATTTTGGTTGCTAACCATTCTGATATGGAAAAAGCCCTGTTGGATGATGACTTCAACGAAGAACTTTATCATCGCCTTAACGTGTTAAGGATTAATGTTCCGAGTTTGAAAGAGCGCTCAGGTGACATTGCTGTACTGGCAAATCACTACTTGAACGTATACTCACGTGAGTACAACGCGCAAGCGAGAAGCTTCTCTGATCAAGCAATAAGAGCATTAACTCAGCACCATTGGCCTGGAAATGTTCGAGAGTTAATGAATCAAATAAAACGCGTTGTGTTGATGTCAGATTCAGTCGTTATTGAAGAGTCTCAACTGGATTTACCAAAACGTGCCGATAACCAGAGAAGTTTGCGAAGTATTCGTGAACGTTCAGAACGCGATGCGCTAGTACTTGTATTGGAATCGCATGATGGTCAAGTGACTCCAGCAGCTAAAGAGTTGGGTGTTTCTCGCGCTACCATGTACCGCCTTTTGAATAAGCACAATCTCATATCGGAAACCAGAGCATAATTCTGACATCAATCAGTATGACTGCTTTACAAAACGCTCACTTATTTTAAGTGGGCGTTTTTTTATTGGCTAGTGAAAACTAGAAAATAGGTGAGTAATAGCAGGTAAAAACAATACTTAAGTGGTGAACCGTATTCTTATCGTTTGTTAATTAAGGTGTTATATGAATTTTTGTTCTGATATATAACCCATAATTTGCGATATATTCTGCTATTCAAGCTCCGGTTAAGTTGCATACAGATGAATTGGCTTTTTTTATAAACTGCGTGAATATGCGCTTGAAATATATCCTCTTGGGGTTAGAATTTAACCGTGACAGCAAGTCACCATTTATCATTTCAATTTTGGATTAGTTAACAGTAGGAGGCACAAAATGCTAAACATTTTTATCGCACAGCATGATTGTGTCGCCAATGATCTAGGTCTTGCCATGGATACCCGTGGTACCTCTACACCTAAGCAACGTTAATTAATCCGTGACCATTTGGGCCGCGGAGAAGCGGTCTAACTTGGACAGTCCATAAAAATCTATCCTGTTTTTTTGACCGCTTTTTCCAGCCTATATATTTATTTTCTGGAGAAAAAGTTATGCGTCACTCTATTTACATCCAACTGGCCACATTTTTAGTAAAAGCAGATATTAACCGTGAAGATCGTGCGTGGAAGCGCAGAGTGAAAAGGGCTCAGCACAACATTCCATGGCACAACGCACATTTGCTTCAAGATATTGGTCTTGACCCTGAAGGTCGTCAAATTGGTACAAATGAGCAACCATCAGCCACCGCGGAACGCCGTGTTCGTCACCTTAGACGATTATTACGAACGCGAATTCCAACGTAGCAAAAGGGGCTAAGTACTTATTCTATTAGTACTTAGCCCCTAAAATCTAAACGTTACCTGTTAATCAGGGGCAAGGATTGGAGTATTGCACTCCAATCTCTTGTAGAGACGCTAGCAACTCTTCTGATAGATCCACTTCTAAACTGTCGATATTACTCTTCAACTGCTCCATCGTGGTTGCACCAATGATGTTGGATGCAACGAATGGACGCTGATTCACAAATGCCAATGCCATTTGAGCAGGATCTAATCCGTGCTCTTTCGCTAATTTTACGTAAGCTTCCGTTGCCTTCACTCCGTTTGGAGTAAAGTAGCGAACGAAACGTTCGTAAAGCGTGCAGCGCGCACCTTCTGGTTTCGCATCATTCAAATATTTTCCACTGAGTGCGCCAAACGCAAGCGGTGAGTATGCGAGTAATTCAACACCTTCATTGTGAGCGATTTCAGAGAGCCCTACTTCAAACGTACGATTCAATAGGTTGTATGGATTCTGGATTGTGATGGCTCTTGGTAAGTCGTGCTTCTCCGCCAGCCTTAAATAACTCATCACTCCCCAAGGTGTTTCATTGGATAACCCGATATAACGAACCTTTCCTTGTTTAACAACATCAGCCAAGGCTTCTAAAGTTTCTAGAATTGGAGTGTCATTTTGGTCATCAGGATAAGGGTAATTCAGCTGTCCAAAACAATTCGTTTTTCGTTGCGGCCAATGGATCTGGTAGAGGTCGACATACTCTGTTTGTAGGCGATTTAAACTCTCGTCGATGGCTAGGTGGATGTTACGCCAGTCGAGTGCCATGTCTTCACGGATATAAGGGACACCGCTTGGGCCTGCAACTTTAGTCGCGAGCACCACTTTTTCTCGCTTACCCGACTTTTTGATCCAGTTTCCTATGTATTCTTCTGTTCGACCTTGCGTATCCGAGTTAGGAGGAACGGGGTACATTTCTGCGGTATCGATAAAGTTAATGCCTCTTTCTAAGGCGTAATCAAGTTGAGAAAAAGCCTCTGATTCGGTGTTTTGTTCACCGAATGTCATGGTACCTAAACACAACGGACTGATCTCAAGAGTTGAATGCGGTAACTTCTTTAATTGCATATACATTCCTCATTTTTTCTTCACTATAAACTGATTGTTATGGATGCGGTCAAGTAAAAACTGTTAATGATTTGTTCAACATTAAGTCGATTCTTGTCTATGCTTTAGAGATGACCTGCAAAGAGTGCATGGTTATTTGATGATCCAGGGAAGAGAATTATGCAAAGAGAACAGCTTAATCATTGGTTGCATGCAAAGCATATTGAGCAGGGAAAAGAGCCTAAAATTTATGTGATTAGCTGTGCAAATCTATCCAGCTATTTGCTTGCGGTAGAATATAAGCATAAGTTGGAGCCTATCCGAGGCAAAGAAGAACCATTGCACTTTGATTCATTGGAGTTGGTAAAAAGCGCACTGCATAAAATGGGGGTTCATACAGCCTATTTAAGGCTACACAACGTTTATGACGAATGCGGAGAGAGTGGCATGGCGCTTTACCATGATATTGAGATGTCTATTCACTAGGGCGGCGAATTGAACCGCCTCCAAACACTCAAAGGCTCATTGATCAAAAAACTGTTCTAAGATCCTTTGCGTGAATCCTTTCTTTAAATAAAAGCCTCTTGGGAGTGTCATGATTGGCGTGCCATTTGCTCCATAGGCTTCAGTGAGTGCTCGACTGTTGGCTGCTTTGGGACGAAGTTGTAGAGCTTCTCCATGTCGAGCTGTAATCTGTTCTACTTGCCCTAGAACGATTTGTTCCATCAGCTCTTCCCAATCTTGCTTTAAGATTTGCGCTTCTTTTTCATTGGGCGACCATAGAACAGGAAAGCCAACTTTACGTTCAGCGACAGGCAATTCTCTTTCGCCTTCAACAGGAACCCAGAGTACCCGCGATAGTTTTTGTCGTATGTGGCTATTTTCCCACGTTAGTCCTTGTACACCGATTAAGGGGGCGACAGCCACAAATGTGGTTTCTAGTGGGGCCCCTTTATGGCTGATAGGAATGCTTTTGAGTTCGATCCCAAGATCAACAAAATCCTGCTGTGGCTTACTGCCTGCAATTGCCCCTAAATGCCACTCAAGTAATTGACCCACCCAACCTTTATCTCTTCTCAGGTTTTCAGGCACGGAGATTCCAGCTTCTTCTGCTAGCTCACTTAACGTATAGCCTGCAATATTAATGGCGCGAGTATGAAGTTCTTGCTCGGATGTTGGTGTGGGTTTCATGGAATGTGAATACAGCAATAAAAGAGTCACTTTATCATAACTATGGAACGAATGACTTAACATCGAAATTGGATCTGACATTTTTATAAATGTACGCCAAAGATCTTTTCCCAACTTATCCACAGACCTTAGTTTAATACTCAAGTAAATAAAAGAACTGGATCTATAATCAGGGTTTTATTGATTGTTTTTCTGCCTGTATTTTAACTTTGAGCTAAAATTTAACCACTTTGTGTGGATAAGGAAACCTGTGGTTGATCTTTGACCGATCTGAAGAGTGGATTAAATTCATTGAAAATTTCAGCTTATAGTTAAAAGTAATAATTATTTATATTGTTGTATTTAAAGTGTTTTTGTTGTTTTTGGTGATTCTTGTCTAAGGTGCCTTTGAAGATCTTAGATCACGTCAATTGCCTTGTAATCGGTTTCTTCACACACTTATTCACAGAAAAGGTGAATAAATGTGGAGTTGGTCTCATTCCTGTGTTGATAACTTCCTCTTTGATGAAAACTTATCCAGTGCGGTGCTTGTCTGACAGAAAAAAACGCATTATGCGACATGTAAGTTTGCCCCTATTGGGGATATGTGGAAAAATCACACTTAACAGAGATTTATATTAGAGGTTAGCCAGTGATCGATGGCGATGGTTACCGCTTAAATGTGGGAATTGTAATTTGTAACAACCATGGTCAGGTATTCTGGGCGAAACGATACGGACAGCATTCATGGCAATTCCCTCAAGGAGGAATTGATGAAGGCGAAACACCAGAAGAAGCAATGTTTCGTGAGCTGTATGAAGAAGTGGGTTTAACTCAAAAAGACGTTAAAGTCGTCGCGACCAGTCGTCATTGGCTACGCTATAAGCTACCCAAACGATTGGTACGATGGGATTCAAAACCCGTTTGTATCGGACAAAAACAGAAATGGTTCTTGCTACGATTAGACTGTGACGAGTCTAGAATCAATATGCAACGTGGCAGTACCCCTGAATTTGATGGTTGGAGATGGGTCAGTTATTGGTACCCAGTAAGACAGGTTGTTTCGTTTAAGCGTGACGTTTATCGGCGTGCGATGAAAGAGTTTGCTACGCTTGCAATGCCGTTCAGAGAACGAAAAGTAAAAGGTAAGCGAAAGAATCGGAGAGGATAACTAAATGCTCACTCAGTTGAGGGATATCGTAGAACAGGTTTCTAGAGTTGAACACATCCATGAGGCTTTGGATGTTTTGGTTAAAGAAACGTGTCACGCTATGCAAACTGAGTGCTGCACATTTTATTTTGCTAACGATGAGTTATCCCGACTAGAGCTGATGGCCACTAAAGGCTTAAAGTTTGAAGGCGACAAAATTCATATTGGTTATCATGAGGGTTTGGTGGGTTTGGTTCGCAGAACCGCCGAACCACTTAACTTAGCGGAAGTGTCTTCTCATCCCAATTTTAAATTCTTTCCTCAACTTGGGGAGGGAATTTACCATTCCTTTCTAGGCACACCTATTATTCACCGCAAGCAAGTACTTGGTGTACTTGTTATTCAGCAGAAATCTCCGCGACTTTTTTCAGAGATGGAAGAGTCATTTCTCGTCACTCTCTCTGCTCAGCTTGCCGTTATTATTGCTCATGCACAGGCACAAGGGCATTGGCTGCTGAATGACGCCAATAGTCAGAAAATGGCGGGAATAGCGGCATCACCTGGTGTCGCGGTGGGTGATTTTTGGTGGGATGATACTCAGCCTAAGCTTTCGGATATCTACCCTGCAAGTACGTTAAATGTAGATCAAGAACAAGAATGGCTAGCGCTTGCCATAGAAAGTGCAAAGGCGGATTTCAGACGACTTAGAAAGAAGCTAGATAATGATATAAACAAAGATACATTGGCCATTTTTGATTTGTTTACTCATCTTCTTAACGATCCTATGTTGAGGAATGATCTCAAAGAGCAAATTCAAAAAGGAGACCGAGCGGATTGGGCGTTGCGCCAAGTGGTGGAGACGTATTCTAACCGTTTTGCTCAGATGTCGGATGTTTACTTGCGTGAGCGTGCTCAGGATATTCGAGAGCTTGGTCAAAGGCTGCTGTATTTTCTCCATTCTAATGAAGTGGGCGAACTGGAGCTTCACCAGCCAGTGATTCTTGTTGTGAATGAACTGACCGCTTCTACGTTAGCAAGTTTACCCAAAGACAAGCTATTAGGGGTGATTTCAATCGAAGGGGCGGCAAATTCGCATGCGGCGATTTTGTCTCGTGCTTTAGGTATTCCCGCGATTATGGGCGCAAGCGTTACGCCTCAAAAGCTCACTGGTAAGCCAGGCATTGTTGATGGTTATAGTGGTGAAATCTTTGTCGATCCACCTGCCCAGCTTCTCAACGAATACCGATCGTTACGAGACGAAGAGTTTGAGCTCTCTAAAATGGTGGAAGGAGAACTCAAAGAAGAAGCAAAAACAAAAGATGGCTGCCATGTAAATGTATTGCTTAATGCGGGTTTGAGCGCCGACACTAACATTTCAGTTAACCAAGGTGTCAATGGTGTTGGTTTATATCGGACCGAGATATCTTTTCTGCTTCAGCATCGCTTTCCTTCAGAAGAAGAGCAATATCAACAATATCGACGGGTATTGGAAACCTACCCAAACAAACAAGTAGTCATGCGAACCCTAGATGTCGGGGGAGATAAACCACTACCTTATTTGCCGATTGAAGAAGACAATCCATTTTTGGGGTGGCGAGGCATTCGTTTTACACTCGACCATCCTGATATCTTCTTGATACAACTGCGTGCCATGTTGAAAGCCAGTGATGGCTTGAGCAACTTGAGTATTCTTCTTCCTATGTTGTCAGGAAACCAAGAATTAGACGATGCGCTGGCACTCATCCAGCAAGCTTATGATGAGGTATCGCAAACCCATCATAACGTGTTAAAACCACAAATTGGTGTCATGTTGGAAGTCCCTTCCATGCTCTATTTATTGTCATTTATGGCTGATAAAATTGATTTTGTATCGGTCGGCACCAACGATTTGACCCAATATTTGCTAGCGGTGGACAGAAACAATGCCCGAGTATCGGGAGTTTATGAGTCTGTTCACCCTGCCGTGATTCAAGCTCTGGCGCAAATCGAGGCAACATGTCGAACGCATAACTTATCTGTTAGCATTTGTGGGGAATTGGCTGGGGATCCTATTGGCGCTTTATTACTTGTTGGGTTAGGGTATCGCTCGCTAAGTATGAATACCGCTAACGTAGCTCGTGTTAAATATCTACTTAGACAGTCTAAGGTGACCGACTTACAGATGTTAGCTAAAAGCGCGTTGTCTCAGCCTTACGGAAAAAATATTCATGACCAAGTTTTCGAATACTTGGAAGCACAAGACTTAGCTGGTTTCGTTCGCGCCGGTAAAAAATAGAGGTTCACTTGAACATAGAGCTAATCTTTCAGTTCCTGTTGCTGGGGAGTGTTGTCGGCGTCTTAGCAGGATTGTTAGGGATTGGAGGAGGCTTAATTGTTGTGCCCGCGCTTCTTTGGCTTCTTCCCTCAGCGAATATCTCTACCGATCTTATTATGCACATCGCTTTAGCGACTTCTTTAGCAACCATCATACTTACGTCTGGGTCATCAGCTCTTAATCACCTTCGGTTAGGGAACGTAGACATGTTTGTTATTAAATGGTTGATGCCGGGGGTGGTTATCGGGGGATTAGCAGGTTCGTTTATTGCTGAAGCCATCCCCACCCAATACCTTATTAAAATATTTGGGGCTATCGTGTTGGCGCTGGCAATTCAAATGCTGATGTCTTTGCGTTCTGCTACCACTTCTCCAATGCCATCCGCTGGAACCACTTTAGGCTGCGGTGGTCTTATTGGCGTTGTATCAAGTTTAGCTGGAATTGGTGGCGGCTCATTGACCGTACCATTTTTAAGCCGGCATGGTGTTGAAATGCGCAAAGCGATAGGTTCTTCGTCGGTTTGCGGATGTGTTATTGCCTTAGCAGGAATGGCGGGATTTGTTGTACATGGATTAGAAGCACAAGGATTGCCTAAATACAGCTTAGGCTATGTTTACTTGCCGGCATTATTTGGTATTGTGGCGACATCCGTATTAACGACTCGTATAGGCGCCAAATGGGCGACTAAGCTTCCAACGGCAGTATTAAAGAAAATATTCGCTGTTTTCCTTCTTTTTATCGCTGGAAAAATGTTGTTACCAATTTAGATGCTGTTGAATTTTTACCGTGATTATCCCCAAGCATTACGGATTCAGATGTTAGTTTATACATCAACAGCCCTTAGAAACAGTAAAGAGAACTAAATATGAATCAGGGGTTTATTACCTTTCCTCAAATTGATCCTGTTATTTTTTCTATCGGACCACTGGCACTTCGCTGGTACGGTCTGATGTACCTTGTCGGTTTTGTATTTGCGTTATGGTTAGCAAATCGTCGTGCTGATATGCCAAACAGTGGCTGGACGCGTGAGCAAGTTTCAGACCTGTTGTTCGCAGGCTTTCTTGGGGTTGTATTAGGAGGGCGTATTGGCTACGTATTCTTTTATAACTTTGATGTTTTTCTGGATGACCCTCTGTATTTGTTCAAGATCTGGACAGGAGGGATGTCTTTCCACGGTGGTCTTCTTGGCGTGATCGCAGCCATGGCTTGGTATGCGCGTAGAAATGGTAGAGCCGTTTTCGCTGTTACTGATTTTATTGCACCATTGGTACCTTTTGGGCTTGGAATGGGACGCATCGGTAACTTTATGAATGATGAGCTTTGGGGACGTGTAACTGATGTGCCTTGGGCTGTACTATTCCCGAGCGGTGGCTACCTTCCTAGACACCCTTCGCAGTTGTATGAGTTTGTCCTCGAAGGTGTCGTACTTTTCTTTATCATCAACTGGTTCATTAAGAAGCCTCGCCCTGCTGGTAGTGTCTCAGGGGTATTTTTGCTTGGCTACGGCAGCTTCCGTTTTATTATAGAATACTTCCGTGAACCGGACGCTCATCTTGGTCTCTATGGAGACTGGATCTCCATGGGACAAATCTTATCACTACCAATGGTGATTGGTGGTATAGCATTGATTGGTTGGACATTTAGCGCCAACAAGCAACCTGTTAAATCTAAAGTTTAAGGCCTACAGTGAAACAGTATTTAGAGTTATGTCAGCGTATCGTCGATGAGGGTACGTGGATTGAAAACGAGCGCACGGGAAAGCGATGCCTAACCGTAATCAACGCCGATTTGACCTACGATGTCGCATCGGGAGAGTTTCCCTTAGTCACAACACGTAAGAGTTTCTGGAAAGCTGCGGTAGCTGAACTACTTGGCTATATTCGCGGTTACGATAATGCGGAAGATTTCCGTAAATTAGGAACCAAAACGTGGGATGCAAATGCAAACCTCAACGACGCGTGGCTTAACAACCCTTATCGCAAAGGTGATGATGATATGGGGCGTGTGTACGGTGTGCAAGGGCGTTCTTGGGCGAAGCCTGATGGTGGACACATTGACCAGCTCAGAAAGATTGTCGATGACTTAACAAATGGTGTAGATGACCGTGGCGAAATCTTGAATTTTTACAACCCAGGTGAATTCCACATGGGTTGTTTACGTCCATGCATGTATAGCCATCACTTTTCCTTACTTGGTGATACGTTGTACTTAAATAGCACACAGCGCTCCTGTGACGTTCCTCTGGGCTTAAATTTCAATATGGTTCAAGTGTACGTTTTCTTAGCATTGATGGCGCAAATAACGGGTAAGAAGCCAGGAAAGGCGTATCACAAGCTTGTCAACGCGCACATATACGAAGATCAGCTAGAGTTGATGCGTGATGTTCAGTTGAAGCGAGAGCCTTTCCCTGCACCTGAAATCAAAATTAACCCTAAGATACAATCTCTCGAAGATTTAGAAACATGGGTGACCATGGATGATTTTGAAGTAGTGGGCTATCAATGCCACGATGCGATTAAGTATCCATTTTCGGTTTAGTTGTTAAAAGAAACTCAACGACGCCACTTGTCTTCAAGTGGCGTTTTTTTTGGATGAATTCTGTAGCGTGTAGTACTTGGTCAAACAAGTTCGCCTATTTGATTTGGCTAAGCCTATCTGATTTCGAGTGTTTCATTATATACGCGGGCTAGCCCCTAGAGATAAACAAGCCTGATTAAAGAAACAAAAAAGCCCCTGCACTTGATAAGTGCAGGGGCTTTTACGTTCTGTATCTGATTTTATGCGGTAAGCGCTAAGATGGTACCTGGCATAACAATGAATACAGCCAGTAGATACCCAACAACCACAGCCTTGTTCTTCATTGCCATATCCGAAATCAGATCTGCTCCTTTGATTGGTAGCTCTCTTAGGAATGGAATGCCGTAGATAAATGCCGTTGCCATCACGTTAAACACTAAATGAACAAGTGCAATCTGCAAAGCAAACACAGCAAACTCACCTGAAACAGCGGTTGCAGCTAGCAGTGCAGTAATACATGTGCCGATGTTTGCACCCAGAGTAAACGGGTAAACATCACGTACTTTCAATACACCTGAACCTACTAGTGGAACCATCAAGCTTGTTGTTGTGGACGAAGACTGAACCAGTACAGTAACCACGGAACCTGACGCGATACCGTGAAGAGGTCCACGACCGATCGCATTTTTAAGGATGTCACGAGCTCGACCAACCATCAGGCTCTTCATCAGCTTACCCATAACGGTGATAGCAACAAAGATAGTTGCGATACCTAATATAATTAGCGTGATACCGCCACCCACGTCACCAAACGAAGCAAGAGGCTCTTTGATAGCACTCACTACAGGTTTAGTGATTGGCTTGATAAAGTTGAAACCCTTAATACTCATATCACCAGTTGCAAGCATAGGTGAAATAAGCCAATGAGAGATTTTCTCTAGAATACCGAACATCATTTCCAATGGTAGGAAGATGATAACAGCAAGAAGGTTGAAGAAGTCATGGATAGTGGCACTTGCGAATGCACGTTTAAATTCGTCTTTGCAACGAACGTGACCCAAGCTGACCAACGTATTGGTAACTGTTGTACCAATGTTAGCACCCATGATCATAGGGATGGCTGTCGCTACGGGGAGGCCGCCAGCAACAAGTCCAACAATAATAGAAGTAACAGTACTAGACGACTGAATTAATGCAGTTGCAACAAGACCAATCATTAGACCAGCAACTGGGTGAGAAGCAAATTCGAAAAGCGTTTTAGCGTGTTCTCCTGAAGCCCACTTAAAACCACTTCCTACCATTGAAACTGCAAGTAATAGTAGGTAAAGCATGAAAGCCAAGTTAGCCCAGCGTAGCCAGCGAGCTGAACCCGAATGTGGCGCTGCTGTTGAAGTAGCTTGGTTTATCATATTTTTCTCCGTGACCGTTCTCAATTAGGTCGGTTAGTGAATCTGAAAGCGATACTAGAGATGAAATATTTCAGTTATATGACATTTAGGTTTAAGAAGGGCTTTTTTGCTATTTTTTCTGCGCAATCGATAACTTGAAATGATGGTTGATTTAACTCATTGTATTTATTGATGTAAATTGGATTGCTTACTGGTGTGTTAGTAGTGATGTTGGGCGCTTTTTATTGGATATTTGCAATTTGTCACACTTTCTTATTGTCACATTGTCATAAAAGTCTCGGGTATGTTCGGTTTTATTCGAAATATTTACACTAATATATCGAAAATTCCGAAGATATAGTGTCTCTATACGATGCGTTGTATCATATGGTTTCTTCACATTTTGAGTAAGAAAAATCGATGTCGCACTTAAATTACAATCATCTTTATTATTTTTGGATGGTATGCAAACAGGGTTCGGTGACGAAAGCTGCAGATGCACTTTTTTTAACACCGCAGACAGTTACAGGACAAATAAAAGCTCTAGAAGAAAGAATGGATGGCAAGTTAACTAAGCGAAATGGACGCAGTGTTGAGCCAACCGAGCTAGGGCAACTTGTCTTTAAGTATGCAGACCGAATGTTTGGTTTAAGTTATGAGATGTTAGACATCGTAAATTATAGCCAGAGATCCAATATCTTATTTGATGTAGGTGTTGCTGATGCACTTTCAAAGCGTTTAGTCAGTCGAATCTTGATGACAACAGTGCCTGCCGACAATAGCATCCATCTACGCTGTTTTGAGTCTACCCACGAGTTGCTACTTGAGCAGCTCTCACAACATAAGCTGGATATGATTTTATCTGATTGCGCGGTCGATTCGAGCCAAAGCCCGGGGTTGTATAGTAAAAAGCTTGGTGAATGTAGAATGAGCTTTTTTAGCTCAAAGCCACTGGAAAATGAGCTGTTTCCTTCAGTACTAGAGAATCGAAAACTGCTATTGCCAGGAAGTCGAACATCAATGGGAAGAAAGGTCATGCAATGGTTTGATCGCCAAGGGATTCAGCCCAATATTCTCGGTGAGTTTGATGACGTTGCTTTGATGAAAGCGTTCGCTCAAGATCATAAAGATGCAATTTTTCTTGCGCCAAGTTTGTACCAATCTGAAGTAGGGGATGACGTGTCTCTACACTTGGTTGGAGAGATAAATGAGCTCAAGGAAGAATATTTTGTTATATTTGCAGAAAGGATGATTCAGCATCCAACTGTTAAGAATCTTTGTGATGCTGATTTCATTCAGCTGTTCGATTAACAGAATTCATTGTATTACTTCACATTGTTGTAATAACATTTATATGAATAAGGACTTCAACTGACATAACACAAATAACAAGTTGAAGATGCAGTAACTTAGTTTTAGCCCATGGAGGCTGCTGAATGAACTTACAGGAAATGGAGCAGAAGTCTGCTCAAGCTGTCGTACTCTTGAAAGCGATGGCGAACGAAAGACGCTTGCAAATATTATGTATGCTACACAACAATGAACTTTCTGTTGGAGAACTTTGTTCTCACCTTGAATTGAGCCAATCGGCGCTTTCCCAGCATTTAGCTTGGTTGAGAAGAGATGGTTTAGTGCAAACTCGAAAAGAAGCTCAAACCGTCTATTACTCTCTTAGCAGTTCGGAAGTGCAACAAGTGATCAAATTGCTACATGCACTGTATTGTGAAGACTAATTACTAGAAGATTAGTGACTAATGGGAAAGTGGTTGAGCTGATCCTGATTGGCCAACCATGCCTAAGAGATAAAAATTAGATGCGGGAGAAACGTATTCTGAACGATACGAAGTAAAGATAAGATGCATTCTGTTTTATCTAGATATAAAAAAACCGGCAAAAGCCGGTTTTTTTGCAAATCTAAACTCGGATTAAAGAGCTTTGATTGCCGCTGCGAAACGAGACTTATGACGAGCAGCTTTATTCTTATGAATAAGACCTTTAGTCGCCATACGATCTAGGATCGGTGTAACTGCAGTGTATGCAGCTGTTGCAGCTTCTTTATCGCCAGCTTCGATAGCTGCGATAGTTTTCTTCATGTAAGTGCGCATCATAGAACGACGGCTAGCGTTGTGCTGACGACGTTTTTCAGCTTGGATAGCGCGCTTCTTAGCAGATTTACTGTTTGCCAAGGGTCTAACTCCCAAAAACTTAGTTCGGTGACAATTTAAGGGCGAGGAATATCCCTCATTTGCGCTTAATTGTCAAATGATTTGTGCAAAAACCAGCCTCATCCAAACAATCTTTGGAATAGAAGGTCATCGCGGTTAAGATGGCGTGGATTCTAACAGCATTTTTATACCATTGCTAATAATTATCTCTGCTGAGCAAATGAAAGCTCTTTAGCGGATTTTTGAGTGTATTTTTTAGGGGATGTTCGTGAGTAAAAAGCTACTCAAGTCTGGCTTGATCGTCAGTATGATGACTTTTATTTCCAGAATACTGGGACTTGTAAGAGATGTAGTCGTCGCCAATTTAATGGGTGCAGGTGCCAGTGCAGATGTTTTCTTCTTTGCCAATAAAATCCCTAACTTTTTGCGCCGCCTTTTTGCTGAGGGCGCTTTTTCCCAAGCTTTTGTACCTGTTCTAACGGAATATCATGCCAGTGGCGATCAAGACAAAACCCGAGAGTTAATCGCAAAAGCGTCGGGTACATTAGGTGTCATTGTGACGGTGGTGACATTAATTGGGGTACTTGGTTCTGGTGTTATCACAGCACTATTCGGTTTTGGGTGGTTTCTTGATTGGCTTAATGGTGGTCCTTCTTCCGAAAAGTTTGTGCTTGCCAGCTTTCTACTGAAAATTACGTTCCCTTATTTGTGGTTTATTACGTTTGTTGCGCTATCAGGCGCCATTCTAAATACGATAGGTAAGTTTGCGGTCTCCTCTTTTACACCGGTGTTTCTCAATATTATGATCATCGGGTCGGCGCTTTTAATATCACCACAATTAGAACAACCGGAAATTGGCTTAGCTATAGGCGTATTTCTAGGTGGTTTGGTTCAGTTTCTTTTCCAAATCCCTTTCTTAATAAAAGAGGGGATGTTGGTGAAACCTAAATGGGGATGGCACGATCCCGGCGTTGTAAAAATCCGAACCTTAATGATCCCTGCGTTGTTCGGGGTGTCTGTGAGTCAAATTAACCTTTTATTCGACACGTTTATTGCCAGCTTTTTGGCGACAGGTTCGATCAGCTGGCTCTATTACTCTGATCGTTTATTAGAATTTCCGTTAGGTTTGTTTGGGATTGCCATTGCCACTGTCATTCTTCCGGCGCTTTCTCAAAAACATGTAGATTCCCAAAGTGATGGCTTTGCGCACACTATGGATTGGGGAGTCCGAATGGTTTTGTTGCTTGGTGTTCCTGCCATGTTAGGGCTGATTATACTTTCCAAACCGATGCTAATGGTGCTCTTCATGCGGGGAGAGTTCACTCCTCAAGATGTTGAGTTTGCGGCCTTATCCTTAATGGCTTACGCATCGGGCTTGCTTAACTTTATGTTGATTAAAGTACTGGCGCCAGGCTATTACTCTCGACAAGATACGAAAACTCCCGTGAAGTACGGAATCATTGCCATGGCTTCTAACATGGTATTTAACGCTATTTTTGCTTGGTTTTATGGGTACGTTGGGCTGGCTATTGCAACGGCATTATCTGCCTTTGTGAATATGGCATTGTTGTACCGTGGGCTGCATAGACAAAAAGTGTATCGAATCACCAAAGAAACGCTTATTTTTGCACTGAAACTCGTCATTGCAGGAGTGGCAATGGTGGCGGCGGTTTTATGGTTAAACCCGGCAATGGATATATGGTTGTCTTGGAGCTTTGGTTCTCGTTGCTTGCAATTAGCTATTTTGATTGGTTCAGGTGCTCTGGTTTACTTGATGTCAGTCTTGGTGATGGGGATTCGAATTCGCCACCTCAAAGCCGCCTCTTAATGAGTGGATTATTTTCAGAGTGAAACTCGCATCTTATTACTGTTTGGGTATATAATCCGTCGGTTTCGTGCACAATAAAATGATTGAACAACGGCAAGTAAGCCTAAGCTAGAGATTTCATGGAGTTAATCCGAGGTATACACAATATAAAGCCCCGCCATAAAGGGTGCGTATTGACGATAGGTAATTTTGATGGTGTCCACTTAGGTCATCAGCAAGTGCTGAAACAAGTGTCACAGCAAGCTCAAAAGATGGGATTGCCCACCATGGTCATGACGTTTGAACCTCAACCCATGGAATTTTTTGCGCGGAATAAAGCTCCCGCGCGGCTGACTCGCTTGCGCGATAAAATTGTTCAATTAGAAAAGCTCGACATCCAGCGGTTACTTTGCGTTAACTTCAATGCAAATTTTTCAAGTATGAGCGCAGAAGGGTTCATCAGAGATCTATTGGTTGCCCAACTGGATGTGAAGTTTCTCGTCGTTGGCGACGACTTTTGTTTCGGTAAAGGTCGGAAAGGCAACTTTGAGATGTTGAAAAGTGCTGGCGAAGAATTCGGATTCGAGGTTGTCAGTACCCAAAGCTTTAAAATGGACCAGCTGCGTGTTAGCAGTACCGCTATCCGTGAAGCGTTAGCGACCGACAACTTTTCTCATGCAGAGAAAATGCTAGGGCGCCCGTACAGCATAAATGGTCGGGTTTCTCATGGTAGAAAGCTCGGTCGAACCATTGGTTTCCCCACCGCTAATATTCCGTTAAAACGCTGTGTATCGCCTGTTTCAGGCGTGTATGTCGTTGAGGTTAATGGAATAGACGGTTCAGTATACGGTGGGGTGGCTAATATAGGTCAACGTCCAACTGTTGATGGTATTCGTCAACAACTGGAAGTGCATTTGTTTGATTTCAATTCAAACTTGTACGGTAAACAACTTGAAGTGTCATTACTTCACAAACTAAGAGATGAGATAAAATTTGACTCTCTGGATGCGTTAACAGCGCAAATTGAATTGGATGCTGAGGCAGCAAGGGTGTGGCTGCGTCAGCTTTAAAGGTTAAACGGTTTATTCCACCGTTCAGCACAATGTCTAACTTTCGCCCAATATAACGGAATTAAGAATCAATGAGTGAGTATAAAGATACCCTGAATTTACCTGAAACAGGGTTTCCAATGCGTGGCAATCTGGCCAATCGAGAGCCAGAAATGCTTAAGCGTTGGTACAAAGAAGACCTTTACGGCGAGATCCGTAAAGCGAAGAAAGGCAAAAAGTCTTTCGTATTACATGATGGTCCTCCCTATGCCAATGGTGACATTCACATTGGTCACGCACTGAATAAGATTCTTAAAGACATTATTATTAAATCCAAAACTCTTTCCGGTTTTGATGCACCTTACATCCCAGGTTGGGACTGCCACGGTCTGCCGATCGAATTAATGGTGGAAAAGAAAGTAGGCAAGCCAGGTAAAAAAGTGACGGCAGCGGAGTTTCGTGAGAAATGCCGTCAGTACGCTGCGGGGCAAGTTGAAGGTCAGAAAGAAAGCTTTAAGCGCCTAGGTATTCTTGGTGAGTGGGACAAACCATACCGCACCATGGATTTTGCCACTGAAGCTAACATCATCCGTGCTCTAGGTAAGATTGCCGATAACGGTCACCTACTAAAAGGTTTTAAACCTGTTCACTGGTGTACAGATTGTGGTTCTGCCTTGGCTGAAGCTGAGGTGGAGTACAAAGATAAAGTTTCTCCTTCAATTGATGTTCGTTTTAAAGCGGCAGATGAAGCTGCGTTGTTGTCTAAATTCAACTTAAACGAAGGTCATGAAGGTCAAGGTGATATCTCCGTTATTATTTGGACGACGACGCCTTGGACGCTTCCTGCAAACCGCGCTGTGTGTATGCGTGATGATCTGGAATATGTACTTATCCAAGTTGAAGCGAGTGATTCGTCGGAGCCTGAACGTATTATCGTTGCTTCCGAGCTTGCCAAAGAAGTGATGGATCGTGCAGGTGTTGAACACTTCCACAACCTAGGCTTTGCTAAAGGTGCGGATCTTGAATTGTCTCAGTTCAACCACCCGTTCTATGACTTCACTGTTCCAGTCGTTCTTGGAGAGCACGTTACGACTGATTCAGGTACGGGTGTAGTTCATACCGCTCCTGGGCATGGTCAAGAGGATTTCGTGGTTGGCAAACAATACAACCTTGAAGTGGCTAACCCAGTAGGCTCAAACGGCGTTTACCTTCCTGATACAGAATTATTTGCTGGTCAGCATGTCTTTAAAGCAAACGATTCTGTTTTAGATGTCCTAAAAGAGAAAGGTGCACTTCTGCACCATCACTCCTACGAACACAGCTACCCACATTGCTGGAGACACAAAACCCCAATCATTTTCCGTGCAACACCACAGTGGTTCATTTCTATGGACCAAGCGGGTCTACGTGCAAAAGCACTGGAGTCCATTAAAGGTGTTGAATGGATGCCTGAATGGGGTCAGAGCCGTATCGAGGGTATGATCGAAGGTCGCCCAGAATGGTGTGTTTCTCGACAACGTACTTGGGGCGTGCCAATTGCATTATTTGTGCACAAAGAGACGGCTGAACTGCATCCGAACTCATTAGAACTTATTGAAAAAGTCGCGAAGCTAGTAGAAGAGAAAGGCATTCAAGCTTGGTGGGATGTCGACGCAGCAGAGCTTATGGGCGCTGAAGATGCAGACAAGTACGAAAAAGTACTGGATACCCTAGACGTATGGTTCGATTCGGGTGTCACTCACTATTCGGTGGTGGATTCTCGTGAAGAGTACAATGGCAACTCTGCTGACCTATATCTAGAAGGTTCTGACCAGCACCGCGGTTGGTTCCAGTCTTCTCTGATTTCATCCATCGCGATGAAAGACGAAGCCCCATACAAGCAAGTGCTCACGCACGGTTTCGTAGTGGATGGCAACGGTCGTAAGATGTCTAAGTCTATCGGTAACGTAGTTGCTCCTAAAGACGTTACTAACAAGCTAGGTGCGGATATTCTACGCCTATGGGTTGCTTCTACTGATTATACTGGCGAAGTTGCGGTATCTGATGAAATTCTTAAACGCTCTGCAGACGCATACCGTCGTATTCGTAATACTGCGCGTTTCTTCCTTGCTAACTTAAGCGGTTTCAATCCAGAAACGGATCTTGTACCAGCAGAAGAAATGGTGGCACTTGATCGTTGGGCTGTTGGTCGCGCTCAAGCAGCACAAGAAGAGATTGTTAAAGCGTACGGAGAGTACAATACACACGCTGTAACCCAACGCTTAATGCAGTTTTGTTCGATCGAAATGGGTTCTTTCTACCTGGATGTAATTAAAGATCGTCAGTACACAGCGAAGCAGGGCGGTCACGCTCAACGCAGCTGTCAGACGGCACTTTACTACATTGTCGAAGCACTGGTTCGTTGGATGGCACCTATCATGTCATTCACTGCAGACGAGATTTGGAACGAAATGCCGGGCGCACGTGATAAGTTTGTCTTCACGGGTGAGTGGTTTGAAGGCTTGTTCGGTCTTGTTGAAGGCGAAGAGCTAAACAACGAATTCTGGACTGACATTCAATCTGTACGTGGCGCTGTAAACAAGCTTCTTGAAGACGCTCGTAAAGAGAAAGCGATTGGTGGTTCGTTACAAGCGGAAGTGACACTTTATGCAGATGATGCTCTCGCAGCAACGATCAGCAAGCTTGAAGACGAGCTTCGTTTTGTTCTTCTAACTTCAGCGGCACAAGTTAAACCGTTGAGCGACAAGCCTGGCTCGGCTCAAGAGACAGATATAGAAGGTTTGTTCGTTGAAGTTGCGGCGACGGATGCTGAGAAATGTGAACGCTGTTGGCACCATACGCCAGACGTAGGCACTATCGAAGGTCACGAAAAAGTGTGTGGTCGTTGTGTGTCAAACGTCGATGGTGAAGGCGAAGAGCGTAAGTTCGCTTAATATTGGGATTCGATATGAGTGATAATGCGTTATCGATGAAACAATCGGGTGTTCGCTGGCTCTGGCTGGCGGTACTGATTTTCATCGCAGATATTGGTATTAAGTTCATCGTTATGGACAACATGGGGTATGGCTGGACGAATCGTATTGAGATTACGTCTTTCTTCAACCTATTATATGTTCATAACTATGGTGCAGCATTTAGCTTTTTAAGTGATCAAAGTGGATGGCAACGTTGGTTGTTCTTCAGCATCGCACTGGTTGTTTGTGGTGTATTGATCCGCTGGATGAGAGCCTTACCAGCATCAGATAAATGGCTAAATATTTCTTACGCCATGGTGATCGGCGGTGCGGCAGCCAATAACTTCTATGACCGATTGGTTCATGGTTATGTTGTTGATTACCTCGATTTCTATTGGGGAAGTTACCATTGGCCGGCATTCAATTTAGCAGATGCTGCGATTGTGCTTGGCGCTGCTCTCATTTTGCTTGATGGATTCCGTAAAAAACCGGAAGAGTCACCTCAATAATGAGTACATAATTTGAATAACCCTAAGCGCTGTCCGTTGATTCGGATGGCGCTTTTTAATATAAAGGCTAAAAATTGGAAGACATTGGCATAAGCTGAGTTGTGTTCCCGTATAAAAAGCCAAAGCCCAATAACGAAAATAAGGACATAACTCTGTGACTACGATTACTGCAAATTCTGCTGTGACATTGCACTTTACGATCAAACTCAAGGACGGTTCTGTCGCGGATAGCACGCACAGCATGGGTAAGCCTGCAAAATTCGCAATGGGTGATGGAAGTCTGAGTGAAAACTTTGAAAAATCTCTATTAGGTTTGGTTCAAGGTGAGCAAAGAAACATTGAACTCGGTGCTGAAGATGCATTTGGTCAACCGAACCCAGACAATATCCACCACATGGACAGAGCACGATTTATTGGTGAGGAAAAGGTAGAGGTAGGAACCATTATGGCCTTTTCGGGTAAAGATGGCATGGAGATTCCAGGCATCATTACAGAAATTTCTGGCGAATCTGTCACTGTGGATTTTAACCACCCACTCGCTGGGCAAGACGTGATTTTTGAAGTCGAAATCCTAGAAGTGGAATAAGTGGTAACCAATCCGTACCCCCGTAGATAGCTGCCTGCTTGAGCGGCAATAGGGATGACGGTAAACTACGCGCCATAAAAACGAAAGTACGATGAGCAATGAAATGAAAATACTGTTAGCGAACCCACGCGGTTTTTGTGCTGGGGTCGATCGCGCCATCAGCATTGTAGAAAGGGCATTGGAGATGTACCAGCCTCCTATCTATGTGCGTCACGAGGTAGTTCACAATCGCTTTGTGGTTGAAGGTTTGAAACAGCGCGGTGCCATCTTTGTTGAAGAGCTGCATGAAGTGCCAGACGACAATATTGTTATTTTTTCTGCTCATGGTGTTTCTCAGGCTGTTAGGCAAGAAGCCAAGCGCCGAAAATTAACAGTATTCGATGCTACCTGTCCGCTTGTAACAAAAGTGCATATGGAAGTTGCACGCGCAAGTCGAAGAAACATGGAAGTTGTACTGATTGGTCATGCTGGCCATCCAGAGGTCGAAGGTACTATGGGGCAGTACGACAGTGATACAGGTGGAATGTATCTTGTTGAAAGACCTGAAGACGTTGCTTCTTTGGTGGTAAACGATCCATCTAACTTTCACTATGTTAGCCAAACCACACTGTCTGTGGACGAAACAGCCGACGTTATTGAAGAGCTTCGGCGTGTGTTTCCTGAAATCCAGGGACCACGCAAAGACGACATTTGTTACGCGACTCAAAACCGCCAAGATGCCGTACGTATTTTAGCTACGCAAGTTGATGCCGTTGTTGTGGTAGGTTCAACGAATTCATCCAACTCTACGCGTTTAAAAGAGCTGGCTGAAAAGCTTGGTACACCGGGGTATCTGATTGATTGCCCAGAAGCAATTGAAGCCAAATGGTTTGATGGCGCGAGCAAGGTTGGTGTTACCGCTGGTGCCTCGGCTCCTGAAGAGCTGGTCAACCAAATATTAGATCGAATTAAAGAACTTGGTGCAGACGAGGTTGAAGAAGTCCTTGGTCGGGAAGAAAACATGTTCTTCGAAGTTCCACGAGAGCTCCAAGTGAGAGAAATTTAAAAAAATCTCGAACATATCAATAAAATAAAGCCCCGAACTGCTCGGGGCTTTACTATTTTTAAATTAGGGTGAAAGAAGTACTTTATCTAATTCATTGTGTTAGAGCGTTCAAGTAGAGAGGTAAGGCAGCGAATGGATTTCAATTCGTGGTTTTCAAGTAATGTTTCAATCAAGAGAAAACTTTTGCTGATCACAGTTTTTATTTTAGTGATTGTCTCCGTCTTTACTTGGATTTCAATATCTTCGCTTTCTGCTTACAAACAAGCCAACTCTGATTATCGTAATGAAGTTGCTGCTCGCATTGGTTTATTAAACAATCTTCGGTACCAACTAGGGTATAACGGTGCGATTCACCAGTTCAAAAACTATGTCCTCAGAGGCAAGCTCAAAGATAAAGATGGGGCGAGTGAGCACTTTAAAGAAGCCAAAATCGTTATCGCACAATACAAATCTTTAAATCTAACTATCGCAGAAAAACACGCGCTAAATGCGGTAGACCGAGTGATTACTGAATACCAAAGCAAACTTTTTCAAATGCCGGTTGAGTACCACAGGCGCTTGAGTGTTACTCAGATTGATGATCAGGTCAAAGTTAATGATGAGCCCGCAATACATGCTTTGAATAATCTTGAACACACCGCGAAAGAGCGTGAGTCCGATCAACTCCATCGCGTGAATGCACTTTTTTCGGAAATGCGTTGGAAAGTACTTACCGCCACTATTACTATTTTTTTAGCATCAATTGTGTGCCTTACTTGGCTCTACTTAACTTTAACGCGTCGGCTTAAGCAGTTTGCTCGTTACAGTGAAAAGATGCGTGACGGCGTATACAACCATGATGAAGGGCTAAATGAAACGCTGTCGTGGGAAGGGGACGAATTGAATGAGATCGCCACTAATCTTGAAAGTATCATTGAACTGTTGAAATGCGAAAAGGAGAGGGCGGAGGATTCAAGTAAAGCGAAAACTGAATTTTTAGCGGTCGTTTCTCATGAAATTAGAACACCAATGAATGGTGTACTTGGTATCGCTCAGTTATTGCAGAAAACAGATTTGAGTGACAGCCAAAGAAATCACTTGGTTAATTTGCATGAATCTGGCGAGCATATGATGACTTTACTTAACGAGATTCTTGATTATTCCAAAATTGAGCAAGGCAAGTTTGACTTAGACTGCCAGCCATTTGCCTTTACCCACTTGATGGGTTCGGTGAGCAGTATTTACCAATCTTTAGCTGAAGAAAAAGGTATCGATTTATACATTGATAACAAAGTCGATCACGAAAGATGGGTGTTTGGCGACAAGGCTCGTGTCAGACAAATCATGTTTAACTTACTCAATAACGCGATCAAATTTACAGAGAAGGGGTTCATAGAACTTCAAACTTCTGAGCAGATCAAAGGCGATCGTATTGATTTGATTATTCAACTCAAAGATACCGGAATTGGGATGAGCCCGGATACGCTGACCAAGCTCTTTAATCCATTTGAACAAGCCGACAGCTCCACAACTAGAAAGTTTGGCGGTACGGGGTTGGGGCTCTCTATCGTGTCTAGGCTGATCAATCAAATGGATGGTGAAATTAACGTGGCCAGCGAATTAGATATGGGCAGTTGTTTTACCGTGATACTACCTTTGCCCCTTGCCAAGCCTCAGCTAACTGTAGTGAAAGATTACAGACCGCTTAATTACAACGGGCTGAAAGCACTCATTGTTGAGGATAATCGCTTAAATGGTATGGTGCTTCAATCCATGCTTAAGCAATGCGGCTTTATCACCGAATGCATTGAAAATGGCTCATTAGCGCATAAGTTAGCGCAGGAAAAAGTCTTTAATCTTATTCTAATGGATAACCACATGCCGGTGATGGATGGTGTTGAAGCCACCTATATGATCCGCCAAGATTCCTTAAATAAAAATGCATTGATACTAGGTTGTACCGCGGATTTGTTTAAAGAAACTCGCGATAAAATGAAGCAAGCCGGTGTCGATGATCTTATCGCAAAACCAGTTGTTGAAAGGGAGCTACATGAAACGCTGAGCAATTACGCGAATAAGCTATTTCCTAATGGGATTTTGTACAAACCCAGCTTAGACACGGAAAAGCACATCGATACAGACTCAGTGGATGTGAATCTCATCATGCGTAAAAACGCAGTGGCTTTTGATGTGATGCCAGTATTCATTAACAGTGTTATTGAAGAAGCACTGTCCGCTGTCACGGAATTAAACATTGCCCAACAGAACCAAGAACTCGATGCAATTGTGCGCTCCGCTAACATCTTAAGTGTGCTGTTTGAAAAGGTAGCGTTACCCGGAATGGTTGTATTAGCGGATTTGGTAGCAAAGCAGGTGAAAATTGACGATCAGCAGATCCATCAGTTGTTTGAGCTCACTCATCAATGGTTGGACGAACTCTGTTTGATTGCCGAGGAATGTGGATAAGCATTCAGCAAACAAAAAGGCTCGAACGAGCCTTTTTTCATATTCTACACAGAAATATTCTACTCTTAGCGGTTATACCGTTTTTGGAGTGGAAGAAGGTGTTTCTTCGTCTGCGAGTTCAGATTCACCTTTGCCTTTCGAAGTTTTAATCACGTAAGTCGTTATAAGTAGCGCAACGATAATACCCGCCACTGTCGAAATATTAATTGGAAGACCAAAGCCAAGCTGATTGTTGCTTAAGATGAAGCTCACACACACCGTGGTCATGAAGATAGCGGGTACGGTGGTGATCCAGTGGAGTTTGTTGTGGCGAAGTAGATAAGCGGATGCCGTCCACAGCATCATAACCGCAGTGGATTGGTTTGCGAATCCGAAGTAACGCCAAATGATGCCAAAATCAACCTGAGTCAAGATGCCACCCAAGACAAACAAAGGGATAGCCATCATGAGACGATTACGCAGTGTTTTTTGTTCCATGTTGAAGTATTCAGCCAGAATCAAGCGGCTAGAACGAAACGCTGTATCACCAGAAGTGATTGGAAGAATAACAACCCCCAAGAACGCAAGAACGCCGCCGAATACACCCAGTAGCCCAAATGAAGCGCTGTATACGACATTGCCTGGTCCACCATTGGCCACGGCATCAGACAGAGACTCTACCGAGCCGAAGAACGACAGCGCTAATACACACCAAATAAGGGCGATGACACCTTCACCAATCATTGCGCCATAAAAGATAAAGCGACCATTCTTTTCATTTTCCATACAACGAGCCATAAGAGGCGACTGAGTGGCATGGAAGCCAGAAATAGCACCGCAAGCAATAGTAATAAATAACGCCGGCCATAACGGTAAGTCATTAGGGTTCATGTTAGTGAACATGTCGCTAACTTCATATCCCCCTAGAATGGTATGTTCGTCAGACACGCCAATCGCGGTAATAAGTCCAACAGACATAAAGATGAGCAGTGCGCCGAACAACGGGTAGAAACGGCCAATGATTTTGTCGACAGGAACAACGGTAGCAATGATGTAGTAAGCAAAGATAAACACCACCATGGATGTCATGGTGACGGTGAAATCTGTTTGGTCATTGATGAGGTTGGTTATCATACCAGCAGGTGCTGAAACAAAGACCACCCCGACCAATAGCAGTAGAACAATGGCAAAAATGTTCATAAAGTGTTTTGCGCCATTGCCTAAGTAGCGACCTGTAATGGTAGGTACGGATGCCCCTCCATTTCTTACGGAAAGCATACCCGAGAAATAATCATGGACAGCACCAGCGAATATACAGCCAAGTACAATCCAAAGCATGGCTGCAGGACCATACAAAGCTCCCATGATTGGACCGAAAATAGGACCGACACCAGCAATATTGAGTAACTGTACCAAATACACTTTCTTGTTCGACATTGGCACAAAATCAACACCATCTTGCTTTGTATAAGCAGGGGTTTGACGATGCTCTTTAACGCCAAATATACGCTCTACAAACTTACCATATAGAAAATATCCGCCGATAAGTGCAGCGACACACATGAGGAACCACAACATATTCACATCCCGTGTAATTATTTAAACTCTTCACCTTGGATACTAAAACAGGGAAAAATCGACTTCATTAGCTACAGAGTTGAGTGGTGATATGGCAGGTTAAGCGGTTGCTATTAGGAATAAGTGGTTTACTCACTAAAGGATGGGATCTTACGTTTGAGCATGGGCGCTTTGGGGTTTCGATGCTAATCAATACCCTTCGCAAAGTTGAGAATTAAAGAGGAATATAAAAGTCATCTTAATAAGTGTGGTTATTAAGTGTTTGATCGAATGGATATTTAATTTTCTTCCTTGTCTTATTTGTGAGAATTGTTTGATTGGTGATGATATTGCGCTTCTTGTTTTTCCTCTCTAGCTCTATTACTTATGAGCAATAAAAAGAATGAATTGAGCTAAATATAAAAGTTAATGCCCTCAAGGCAGGTTCGCCGTCATAGCAAATTCAGTTCATTCGAGTATGTCACTCTACTTTAGACAGGACGTTCAAGAGGAGTTTCGATGAAGACCATTCCCATCGGTGTACTTTATTCAAGTCAAAGCCAGTACCGAAAAGTAAGCTATCAAACTTTGATAGGTACACAGTTTGGTATTTCTCAAGTGAATGCCAATCCTCGATTCAATTTTAAGTTAGGTGCTATCCATAAAGACCCATTTGGCGATTTGCCTCGTTATGCAAAACAGACCGAGCGTCTTTTAAACCAAGGGGTCGAGCATATCTTTGGCACGACGACCCTAGATTCTAGAATGTTAGCCTTGGATGTTGTTCAGCGTCATTCGGGGTTGCTTTGGACCTCGTCTCTGTCTGGGGCTCAGCCCAAACATTCAAATTTGTTGGAATTCGGCTCCTCTCCGGAGCAGCACCTTCTTCCATTGCTTGAATATTCCTTTGCGAAATATGGTACTCATGCTGCGATTGTTAGCCCTAACGATCAGCTCGGCTGGGATTTAAGTGCGCTGACATCTTCTTTCTTCGATACAGGAGGTGGGGCACTGAGTTTTAACAACTTTTATCGAGAAGGTTGCCAAACTTTTGAATACACATTGAAATCCCTGCTGATTACCCGCCCTAAATTTGTCGTAAACCATCTGATGGGGAATGCGAGCTACGCTTTTCTAAAAGAACTTAACCAACGTTGGAAAGGTAAACCGATTCCAGTCATTTGCACGCACCTAAGCCGCAGTGAGTCAGTTGCTTTGGGGGCTCTGCCTAACTTAGTTTTGCTGTGTGGAAGTAATTTCTTTGAGCAAGTTAACCCAATGTTTTCTCAGCGTGTATACCGAGATTTTGCGAAAGTGTACGTTTCTGGTGGCTTTGTTTCAGCTTATTTATCTGTGCTGGCATTGGCGTACTCAATCAAACGAGCTGAAAGCTCAGATCCGAAAGACGTCAAGCGAGCACTCACCTCAATTGCTTTGCCTGCTCCATTTGGCGGAAAAACGCTTTTTACCAATCAATATTTAAAGCAGCCCAGTTTCGTTGCTCAGCTCAATGAGGAGGACGTCACCTTATTGGAAACGGAAAACGTGTGCTCGGAAAGAAGAACGATCAACACGTCGCAAATTGCTGCCTTAGAATAAAATCAGGCAGAGCCTGTGCTTTCATCGTAAACTGATAGTTCTAGGTAAATATCAGGTATAACAATGAAACAACGTTTAGTGGCTTTAGTAATGGGAACATTGCTTGTTGGGTGTTCATCCAGCGAGTTTTTGACCGATGACAGTGACTGGTATTCAGTTGGCTACCGAGATGGCGTAAAAGGTCAGACCCAGCGTTCTTTTCAAAATTTGGCGGAATATGGTCAAGTAAATCATGCAGATTATGATCAAGGCTATCTCGCTGGTGTCAAAGAGTATTGCAATCCTGCCTTTGCCTATCAGATTGGGTTGTCCGGCAGTTTTTATGAAGGTGTTTGTGAAGGTATGCCAGAAGCACAAAAGTTTCGGATGGAATGGCAACGAGGCTGGAATCAAGGTTCAGGGCGAAGCGAGTAACTTCGCCTGATTCATTGAGGTTGAAAAGAGAGTCCCTGAAAGAAACTTATTGTGAGGATGTTTTGTTTTGCTTTTCGCTCTCAGATTCTTCTGCTTGGGATGTTTCGACTGCACGGCGTAAAAAACCTTGTTGGTTTGATAATTGTTTTTGAGCTGTGTTGAGATCCGAGCCAGTCAGTAACATCAGGATCGCCAGCTTCACATCATAGTGAGTTTGTTCTAACTTCTCTCTGGCTTCCTCCTTTGAACAATCCGTTGCTTGAACAACAATCCTAACGGCACGGGCAATGAGCTTTTCGTTACTGGCTTTTACATCCACCATGAGGTTTTGGTAGCTTTTCCCTATTCGGATCATGCTCGCTGTTGAAAGCATGTTCAGTACGAGTTTCTGAGCCGTACCCGACTTCAAACGCGTCGACCCGGTTAACGCTTCGGGACCAACGACTGGGCTAATGGCGAGTTGGGCACATTTCGCAATGGGAGAGCTAGGGTTGCAAGACAATGCAATAGAGTAAGCTCCAACTTCATTGGCGTACTCCAAACCACCTATCACATAAGGGGTTCTGCCACTGGCAGCAATACCAACCACAACGTCTTTTTCGGTCAAGGTAATGGCCGATAAATCCTCTTTGCCTAAGAGTTTATTGTCTTCAGCGCCTTCCTGAGCTTTAAACATTGCCTCTTTCCCACCCGCAATAAGCCCGATGACCATTTGATCTGACACGCCGAACGTGGGAGGGCATTCAGAAGCATCCAAAACACCTAAACGACCGCTAGTCCCTGCGCCTAAATAGATAAGTCTGCCACCCTTTAAGAAAGCGTTGGAAATCTTGTCTACCGCAGAGGCAATATTGGGGAGTTCTTTTGCTATGGCTGTCGGGACTTGCTGATCTTGCTGATTGAGTTTTTCAACGATTTCAAGCGAAGACAAAAGATCGATATCCATGGTGTCAGGGTTTCGTCCTTCCGACACAAGGTGTGCAAGAGCAGAGAGTAGTGCGTCATTAGCCATGATGTTGTCCGTATTAGTATTTGCGACGTTTCGTATTCGTGACGAGTTTAATTTGCGAGGTATATTACACCTAATGAAGCGAGTTGACGTGCTCCAGTTACCTCAGGCGCATTACTAGGAAGACCATGAACACGTCGTTGGGCTAGCCAAGCAAACGCCATTGCTTCCATGAATTCACTGTCAACGCCCGTATTTTTGGTATCTTTTACATTCCAAGTAGGCAGCAATTCATTGAGCCTACTCATCAGTACTGGGTTCATAGCACCTCCTCCACAAACCAACAAGGTAGGCTCTTCGCCGAAACTTTGTTTATCTACTTCTAAAGCAATGCTGGATGCGGTGAGTTCTAAGAGCGTAGCTTGTATATCCTCTGGTTTTAGATGAGTAATACCATCAAACTGATTCAACCAATTCAGGTTAAAAAGCTCTCTCCCTGTACTTTTCGGGGAGGCAAGAGAAAAGTAAGGTTCCGACATAAACTGCGCGAGTAGAGCAGGGTTAACTTTGCCAGAATTGGCGAACGTACCGCCTTTATCGAAGGGCTGACCGGTATGCTTTTGGCACCAAGCGTCCATTAGCATGTTGCCTGGCCCTGTATCGTAACCAATTAGTGGGGAAGTAGGGTGTAGTACGGAAATGTTGGCAATTCCACCGATATTCAAAATAACCGTGGTGGACTCTTGGGATTCATACAACCACTGATGAAAAGCGGGGACTAACGGCGCGCCTTGCCCCCCTAACGCCATATCTTTCCGGCGAAAGTCAGCAATAGTATCAATACCTGTTTGGGAGGCTATTATGTTTGCATCCCCTAATTGCATGGTAAAACGAGTATCTCCAGTAGGCTGGTGGAAAACAGTTTGCCCATGGCAACCAATTGCTGCGATGTCTTGCTTCTCTATCGACGTGGTTTCCAGTAATGCATTGACACTGTCAGCAAAGAGAATTCCAAGGTCATGATCGAGTTCACCGATGGTTTTCACGCTTGTCGGTTGCCCTTCACATAGGGCTAGAACTCTCTGTTTGAGCTCTATAGGCATTGGATGAACATAGCTTTTGATGAGTGAAATATCGCTTTCAGATATTTCCGTCAAGGCAACATCAACACCATCCAAACTCGTTCCGGACATCACGCCAATGTAATATTGATTTTGATTCACCCTGCGACTCCCTGACGTTAAATTAACTGACTACGTTAAAAGATTTTTGTAATAATAAAGCGAATATTCTTATATGGTTATACCCAAGTAACCTCAATATATTAGTTTCAGCGACTTCTATACCAAAAGATAGGGAACTGGATATCAGGCAAGGCACTGATATGAAGATCTAGTTATTCTAAATCAAATATCAGTAACGTAGCATGAAATCCAGTTAAACTCGCCCTTGGGAGCCCATATTCTGTCCAATTTCATCGTCAAAGAACTTGGAAAGGACCGGTCATTCCGCTACGTTCTTCTCCTTGAACTGGAACAGAATATGAGGCTCTGAATCCTGTATCTTGAGGTTACTTGGGTATAATTAAACTACGAGGCTTTGAACATAATGGGACCACTTTGGATTGATGTTGCCGGATACGAGCTGGATGTAGAAGACAAAGAAATACTGCAACACCCAACTGTAGGTGGGGTGATCCTGTTTTCGCGCAATTATTACGATAATGAGCAATTACTTGCGTTGAACAAAAGCATCCGACAAGCCGCCAATCGCCCAATATTGATTGGGGTGGATCAAGAAGGTGGACGTGTACAGCGCTTTAAAGAAGGGTTTAGCTTGATTCCACCAGCACAAAGCTTTGCCTTACAACCCAATGGCAAAGAGGTGGCAAAGCAAGCCGGGTTTTTGATGGCTGCCGAATTAATTGCCCATGATATCGACCTAAGTTTTGCCCCTGTTATAGACAAAGGACATGAATGTAAAGCGATAGGAAATCGTGCCTTCGGTGACGATATTGAAAGCATCGTAACGTACAGTTTGGCATTTATGGAAGGAATGAAAACAGTTGGCATGGCGACAACAGGAAAGCACTTTCCTGGTCATGGCGGTGTAATAACCGATACCCACTATGATACAGCCAAAGACGGAAGAGACTTCATTTTCGAACAAGATATGGCTGTGTTTAAGGCACATATTGAATCTGGTGTGTTGGATGCCATGATGCCAGCGCATGTTATTTACCCTGAATACGATTCACAGCCAGCCAGTGGCAGCCCTTATTGGTTGAAACAAGTATTAAGAGAGCAGTTAGGATTCACAGGCATCGTTTTCTCTGATGATCTTAGTATGGAAGGGGCAGGAGTCATGGGATCACCAGCAGAACGTGCAATGCAATCACTTGAAGCTGGGTGTGACATGTTACTGATGTGCAACAACCGAGATTATACCGTCAGTGCGTTGGATAAACTGCCGATAAGTACCGTACCAAATGCAACAAGCTTGCTGAAAACGCAAAGCTTCTCTATGAGCGAGCTACGTATCAGTAATGAATGGAAATCGGCATCGGAAGCCATGAAACGAATGCTGGATTGTTAAATTCAACAAACCCTAATCATTCGAGCTAACGGCTTAACGGCTTAACGGTTTTTACTGAATGCCCAGTGTCTCTTTTAAACTCTTCAAAAATCTTCGGCTGACGGGCACAGGGTGCCCGCTTTGCGTAATAATTTCAGCAAGACCGTGTTCCAACAATTTAATTTCCCGAATCGCTTGGGTGTTAACCAGATACTGGCGATGACACCGCAACAACGAAGTTTTCTGTTCGAGTACTTTTAGCGTTAGCTGGCTGGTGGCGGTTTGCTCTGCGGTTTTCACTTGCACCCCTGAAATGTCGGTGTAAGCAAACTCAACATCTTGGATTGGGATAATGACAATGCGATTTAGCCCAATACAAGGGACTTGCTCTAATTTATCTTGCGTGAATGCAGATATGTTTTGAGGTTCTTTTAACCGAGCGGTTTTAACCAGACGAGAAACACACTTTTGAAGTCGAGATGGTTCGACGGGTTTTAAGAGATAGTCGAATGCATTGTCCTCAAAAGCTTGAATCGCATATTGGTCGTAAGCAGTAATAAACACCACATTGGGCATGGTATCTGGATCGAGCATAGAGAGCAGTTCAATACCACTAACCTGAGGCATATGAATATCCAAAAAAACCACGTCGGGCTTACAGGCGTTGATTTTCTTTAATCCTTCAATGGCATTACTGGCTTGGTCGATGACATCGATCTCCAGCGTTTCTGCCAGTAATTCGCACAGTTCTTCTCGAGCAAATTGTTCATCATCAATGATTAAAGCGGTCAGCATTCCTTTGCCTCTGTCGTCGGGAGTTTAAAGCTCATTCTTGTGTATTTCTGTGGCTGGCAGTCGATATGTAATGTTGATGAACGCCCCAGTAGGTTAGCGAGACGCTTATTTACAATATCCAGCCCTAATCCAGAGTGGTTCTGTGCAGGCGCTTGATATAGCCCCGCATTGTCTTCAACCACTATGGTGTGTTCGCCATTTTCGGTATGGCTATATATTCGAACTTTACCATTTTCTAGAAGCTGAGAAATACCGTGCTTAATGGCATTTTCGACCAGAGGCTGTAAGGTAAAGCTGGGTATAATTTTTTCTAGCAAGGTATCATCTATAGCCCACTCAACTTCCAGACGATCGCTAAAACGCGCTTTTTCAATGGTGAGGTACGCGTTCACGTGATCCAATTCTTCTTTCAGCCGAACCGTTTCTATATTTTGCTTAAGATTACTCCGGAAGAATTGAGATAAATGTTGAATTAGATCCCTAGCCTTATCTGGGTCTCGTCTTGTAATGGCACTGATGGTATTCAAAGCATTGAACAGGAAATGCGGGTTAACTTGAGCGTGAAGTAGCTTAATTTCAGCCTGAGTGAGAAGCGTTTGTTGTTCTTGATAATCGCCATACAAAATCTGGCTGGAAAGCAGTTGGGCTATGCCCTCCGCCATCGACATATTGATAGTGGAAAACAGCTTTCGTTTGGGTTCATAAAGCTTGATGGTACCTATTACATCTTCTCCGGCTTTCAACGGAATAATCAGCGCCGAGCCTAGCTTACAATTCTCAGATAAGGAGCACTGGTAAGGCTGTTCTCTGCCGTCAAGGTAAATGATTTTGTTGTTGGAAATCGCATCTAGAGTGCTTTTCGATGATATGGGGGTATTGGGTTTATGGTGATCATCACCTATTCCCACAAAGGCAAGAATCTTATCTTTGTCGGTAATGGATACAGCACCCACTTTGGTTTCTTCATAGATAATACGGGCTATCTTGTTTGCGTTATTGGCATTAAATCCAGAGCTCAGGATACCGACTGAACGTTCTGCTATCGTGAGTGCTCGCCGAGAAAATGCGGCGGAGTACTTTTCGAAAATGGTTTTTCTATCTTGTAAGATGCTCATGAACAGGGCTGCACCAACAGAGTTAGCGATGATCATTGGTGCTGCAATGGCGGAGACCAACTGATAAGACTGCGCAAAAGGCTTTGCAACGAGCAATATAATCAACATCTGAACCACTTCTGCAAAGAGTGTGACGGAGAAGACCACCAAGGGGTTGAAGAGTTGGCTCGACCTGTTTTTTCTTACGTAGTAACTATGCAGTACTCCCCCAATGAGTCCTTCAGCTGTTGTTGATATCGCGCAGGCAACATCGGTAAAACCACCAAGAGAGTAACGGTGCATTCCCCCCGTAAGACCGACGGCAAAGCCAACAACCGGTCCACCAAATAAACCTCCCATGACTGCGCCAATGGCTCGCGTGTTAGCGATCGCATCATTAATCTGTAAGCCAAAGTACGTCCCCATAATACAAAACAAAGAAAAAAGGACGTAACAGCTAAGTTTGTGGCTTAAACGCGTAGAAATACTAAGTAGTGGCAAAAAAATAGGGGTTTTACTCAGCATATAAGCCAGTACGAGGTATACGCACATCTGCTGAAGTAAAGATAGTATGAGGTCCATAGCCACTTTCCGTAATTATTTAAGGCTATTTTAATCGATAATGTTCTCTGTAAGTTGTTAAGGAGCTCGTAATTCTAGATGTAAATATAAATTTACACCAAATGTTTTTTATGTTTACACTTGAAATCTATTTTTTTGCTGTTATTTTGTTCTTTATTGGATTTGAGGCTCGCTGGTTGTGGTGGGTGTAATTTAAAGTTTACAGGTAATAAAAATGCAAAAGAGCGAATTGAGCAACATACACATCAGTGACGAGCAGGTTCTAATTACACCTAATCAGTTGAAAGACAAAATCCCACTGAGCGATGAAGCACGCCAGTTTATTCAGCAATCTCGTCAGGAGATAGCAGACATTATCGATAAGAAAGATCATCGTTTGCTGGTTGTCTGTGGTCCTTGCTCAATTCATGATCTGGATGCGGCTAAAGAGTACGCAAAGCGTCTGAAGGCATTGTCTGAAAAATTGGATGACCAGATTTACATCGTCATGCGTGTTTACTTTGAGAAGCCACGTACCACTGTTGGTTGGAAAGGGTTGATTAACGACCCCCACTTGAATGGTACATTCGACATTGAGCATGGGCTTCATGTAGCTCGCCAGCTACTTGTCGATCTAGCTGAAATGAAAATCCCGCTAGCGACGGAAGCTCTAGACCCAATCAGCCCTCAATACCTAGCTGATACGTTCAGTTGGGCGGCAATCGGTGCGAGAACAACGGAATCACAAACTCACCGTGAAATGGCCAGTGGTTTGTCTATGCCTGTTGGTTTCAAAAACGGCACGGATGGCAGCCTTGCGACCGCAATCAATGCGATGCAGGCAGCATCTTCTGGTCACCGCTTCATGGGGATTAACCGTGAAGGTCAGGTTGCTTTATTGACGACGCAAGGTAACCCTAATGGTCATGTTATTTTGCGTGGCGGCAAACAAACCAACTACGACTCCGTTTCTGTCGCAGAATGTGAAGAGGAAATGTCGAAGTCTGGACTGGATGCTGCTTTGATGGTGGATTGCAGTCACGCGAACTCGCGCAAAGATTTTCGTCGTCAGCCGCTTGTGGCCGAAGATGTTATTCATCAAATCCGCGAAGGAAACAAGTCGATTATTGGTCTGATGATTGAAAGCCATATTAACGAAGGTAATCAGCCTTCAGACATTCCAGTAAATGAGATGGCTTACGGGGTTTCCATCACCGATGCGTGTATCAATTGGGATTCAACTGAGGCACTATTAACGCATGCGCACCAAGAGCTTGTGCCGTTTTTACAAGACAGAATAAAAAATCAATAAGGTAATACTGGATGGCAGTTGAACTGAATGAATTGAGAGATCAAATTGACCTAGTAGATAAGCAAATGGTCGATCTGCTGGCGCAAAGGCTAGCACTGGTAGAGAAAGTCGGGGAAGTAAAAAGTCAGCACGGGTTGCCTATTTACGTCCCTGAGCGCGAAGCCACAATGTTGGCTTCTCGTAGAGAAGAAGCTGAAAAACAAGGTGTTCCACCTCAGCTTATTGAAGACATTTTGCGTAGAACCATGCGCGAATCGTATGCCAGCGAAAAAGATTCAGGGTTCAAATGCCTTAACCCAGAACTGGGTTCGGTTGTTATTGTTGGTGGACATGGCCAACTTGGGGGATTGTTTGGGCGTATGTTTCGCTTGTCTGGGTATGACGTAAAAGTACTCGGTAGCCAAGATTGGGAACGTGCCGATGAAATCCTCGATGGAGCAGGGCTCGTTGTTGTAACGGTTCCTATCCATTTGACGGAAAGTGTGATTGCCAAGTTGAACAACCTTCCTGAAAATTGCATTTTGTGTGATTTGACGTCGATAAAGTCAAAACCACTCAACGCGATGTTGCGATCGCACTCTGGACCGGTTGTTGGGTTGCATCCTATGTTTGGTCCCGATGTTCCAAGCTTAGCAAAGCAGGTTGTTGTTTACTGCGATGGTCGTGGTGAGGAAACTTACCAATGGTTATTGAAACAAATTGAGATTTGGGGCGCGAGCCTGTGTAAGTGTGAAGCCCAAGAACACGATCATGGTATGACCCTGATCCAGGCTCTGCGCCACTTTACTTCTTTTGCATATGGTTTGCATTTAAGTGGAGAGAACCCCAATATCGAAAATCTATTGCAGCTAAGCTCCCCAATTTATAGGCTTGAACTTGCCATGGTTGGTCGTCTGTTTGCACAGGATCCGAATTTGTATGCTGATATCATTTTATCTTCCGATGAAAACATCGAAATGATTAAACGCTTCCACCAGAGCTTTGGTAATGCATTGGCAATGCTCGAGGGCGATAACAAACAAGAGTTTGTAGAAAGCTTTGAAAAGGTTGGAGAGTGGTTTGGTGGGTATTCCCAGCAGTTTATGGAAGAAAGTCAGAAGCTACTAAAACAAGCAAATGATGCCATTCATCGTTAACCCTTTATCTACCAATTAAATTAAAAACGGCTCCTGAAGGAGCCGTTTCTATATAACCAGATTGGGATTAAAGAATTCCAAGCTTATTGCAGTCAGTTAACTACGGTCAGTTTACTGCTGGTGTCGATGAGGTATTTTTCACGGTATCAACCGAGTTAGGTGCCGAGCTTGGGTTTTGTGTCAACAAGACTTGCAGCTTCACAACGTTACTCATGACATCGACCAGAGATGCCCATTTAATACTGCGTTCTTTTTCGAACAAAGTATCAAAGTTTTCGGGGGTCCAGTCCATAAAGTGTTTAGGGTTTAATGTTCTACCTAAAAATCGCACTTCATAATGTAGGTGAGGACCGGTAGAGTTGCCCGAGTTTCCGCATGTTGCGACGACATCACCCTTCTTTACAAACTGACCGCTGCGGACGTTAAAACCCTGCAAGTGAGCGTATGACGTCATGAATCCAAAAGCATGGCGTAACTTCAATAAATTGCCATACCCTTTCTTACTTGGGCGTCTTAGCTCAACCACGCCATCTGCGGGAGCCAGTACTTGCTCTCCACGTTGGCACGTGAGGTCGATACCCAAATGTCGGTGGCGTCTACCTGTAATTGGGTTTTTTCGATAGCCGTAGTTGGATGAAATTCGTTGATAAAGAACAGGGCTGTCATTAGGAAGTAATCGAAACATAGTGGCACGCACAGCGGAGTTGATCGCGGCGGCATCAATTCTCTGTTCCAACGACAATTCTGCGTAGTCTACGACGGATGTTTCTTGCGTAATCCCAAGCACTGATTCCACATCATTCACACGCTTGCCTAGAGTTAGGATTTCTCCTTTCTTTTCCTCCAGTTCTTGAGTCAGAGAGTGGTTCGTGCTGATTTGAGCTTCATACAGAGCTTTAAATTGATCGCTCTTTTGGTCGAGATAGTCAATTTGAGATTGAGCATGACTGAAGTTTTGCTCTGATCTTGCCAGTGTATTCTCTGCACTGGATTGGGCAGAGAAATACTGATAAACAGAGGTGCCAAGTAAGCTAGGGAGGGCAAAAAGAGAAAGAACAACTAATGCAGTTGCTTTTCTTCCCACAAAAAAGTGCTGAACCCCAGACGAAGTCGGGATTGATATTTGTATTTGTCGTGACATTTATTGCTTTTTTAAGCACCTAAATCAGATAGCTGCTCAATTTCTCTGTGCAAAAGGGCTTCATCGCCAACATTCAGCTCGACCAGTCGCTTCAAGTGGCTGATGCTGTCGATATCAATATGATGAATGCTAAGACGCATAAAATTATCGTTTAGCTCCACTATTTCAGCTTCCAATGATATCACAATGTCACTATCAGGTAACTCGATGTCGACATCCAGCATTTTGCTTCTGTCGAAATCATGATTAGCAGGTGAGCCAGAAAGCAAAAGACCATGCAGAGAAAGGTCTCGAATGTCACTGTTTACAGTTAAGTCGCCTTGCACCAATTTTGCGGGGGCTTGGTAGATTACGCGAGAAAATCGACGGCGTTCAATCATAGTAGTGTGCTCTCTTTCGGTTCATGCTTAAATTTTGCCTTATGGTAACTGTTGTACAAGGCTAATGGGTAAAGAGTCGGCTTTTTTGTGACGCTTAAGCGCCTCGTTTCAACGTTCGATGTATTATCTCGAATATATAAGAAAAAAGACCGCATAGGCGGTCTTTTTTACACAATACAAATAATGTTACTTCGCAATGCGCTTATATTTGATTCGATGAGGTTCAGCTGCCTGTGCCCCGATCGTCTGTTTCAACCACTCTGTGTACTCAGTATAGTTGCCTTCATAGAAATTCACCTGACCTTCGTCACGGTAATCCAGAATATGGGTCGCAATTCTATCTAGGAACCAACGGTCGTGCGAGATAACCATTGCACAGCCAGGGAATTCCAATAGAGCTTCCTCAAGTGCACGTAGTGTTTCAACATCAAGGTCATTGGTTGGCTCATCGAGTAGCAATACGTTGCCGCCCGCTTTCAGAAGTTTTGCTAAGTGAACACGGTTGCGTTCACCACCAGAAAGTTCACCAATGATTTTTTGTTGGTCGTTGCCTTTGAAGTTAAAGCGAGAGCAGTATGCACGAGCAGGGATTTCGAAGTTGTTGATCTTAATAATATCAGCGCCTTCAGAGATCTCTTGGAATACCGTTTTCTTGTCGTCCATGCTGTCACGGAACTGATCAACAGACGCTAACTTCACTGTTTCACCAAGTTCAACAGTTCCTGAATCAGGCTGCTCTGCGCCACTCAACATTTTAAATAGTGTTGATTTACCTGCACCGTTAGCACCGACGATACCGACGATAGCCCCTTTAGGCATACTGAAAGAAAGATCATCGATAAGAACGCGATCACCGAACGATTTAGTTAGGTTCTTCACTTCAAGAACTTTGTCACCCAAACGCTCACCAGGTGGGATGAACAATTCATTGGTTTCGTTACGTTTCTGGTATTGACCTGTCGTCAGTTCTTCAAAACGAGCCATACGCGCTTTAGACTTAGCTTGACGACCTTTCGGGTTTTGACGAACCCACTCTAGCTCTTTCTCAATTGTTTTTTGACGTGCGCTTTCGCCAGCCTTCTCTTGCTTCAGACGCTCATCTTTTTGCTCAAGCCAAGAAGTGTAGTTACCCTGCCATGGAATACCTTCACCACGGTCAAGTTCTAGGATCCAGCCTGCTGCGTTGTCTAGGAAGTAACGGTCGTGCGTGATAGCTACAACGGTACCGTTATAATCCACTAGGAAGTGCTCAAGCCATGCAACGGATTCTGCATCCAAGTGGTTGGTTGGCTCATCAAGAAGGAGCATGTCTGGCTTTTCTAGAAGTAGGCGGCAGATAGCAACACGGCGGCGTTCACCACCCGATAGATGCTCAATTTTCGCATCCCATTCTGGAAGGCGAAGTGCGTCAGCAGCACGCTCTAATGCTGTTTCTAGGTTGTGACCATCTTTTGCTTGGATAAGCGCTTCGAGTTCACCTTGCTCTTTAGCAAGTGCATCGAAATCTGCGTCTGGTTCTGCATAAGCCGCGTATACAGCGTCAATGCGTTTAAGTGCGTCAGCGACGTCAGAAACAGCTTCTTCAACAATTTCTCGAACAGTTTTTGACTCATCAAGTACTGGTTCTTGAGGAAGATAACCGACATTAAGACCTTGCTGTGCACGGGCTTCACCATCAATATCAGTATCAATACCAGCCATGATACGTAATAAGGTCGATTTACCAGAACCATTTAAACCTAAGACACCGATTTTAGCGCCTGGAAAAAAGCTAAGCGAAATGTCTTTAAGAATTTGACGTTTAGGTGGCACCGTTTTGCTCACCCGCGACATGGTGTATACGTATTCAGCCATTACCGACCTTTCCTGTTATTCGAAAAATTAGGGCTGTATTTTATACCCAAGTCACTCAAAGATGCTAGGTTCAGCGCGTTTAGAGTTGGGAAAGAGCCATTTTTTGTATTTTACTCAGTGCATTCGAGATACTTCTGTTTTTTCATGGCAGGCGCGATAGAAAAGGATACGTAGAATTGAGCGTTAGATTGCGGTTTTCGATAACAAACCGTCTACTAACTGGGATGGGAAAAGAAATTTTACAGAATAGATGAGACTTTTCTGGAACTGCTTGATTAGATAAGAGTCTAGCTTTATGTCCTTGTTTATCCATGCTCCCGCGATAATCGATTGGATGAGTTACCTTAAGGGCGAAATCGAATCTAAAATTATTCTTGATAGTCAGGTTGTCTCTAGCCTGAATTTAAAGTATCACTATAAAACGTTGTTCATAAAATTGTGCTCTTATAGTTGTATTAAAATTGCCATGGATAAGCATTCATAAAGGCAAAGCTTTCAAAAGGACAGGTATTCATGCGAAACATTTCCCAGCGGATTTGTATGGCAACTTTCGGTTTATTAGCTACGTTCTCGACCGTAGCAGAAGAAGGAAGTGCACTCGTACAACAAAGGCTGAAATACGAACTAGCTCAGAACTTGCTCGATGCAAGAAAAGTGGATGACTATCATGCCATGCGCTCGGATATTGCCGACTATGTGTTAACTCCGTATACCGATTATCGAGCGTTTCTTGTCAATATTGGTGAACGAAGTATTGATGAAGTCAGCTATTTTCAAAAGCAGTTCTACACTCTTCCATTTTCAAAAAGAATCCGCGCGGCGTATTTGGATGGTTTGGCTAAGGAAAACGATTGGAAAACCATTTACCGTTATCAACTTACCGAGCCTCGTGGTGAAACATATCGATGCTACTACTATTATTCTCAGTTAAAGCACGGCGATAAAGCGGCAGCATTCGCTGGGGCTGAAAAATTATGGCTGAGTGGAAAGAGTGTTGTCTCAGCGTGTGATGATTTATTTGATGCTTGGGAAAAAGCGGGTAACAGAACTGACGACAAAATCCTCGATCGTATGGTGCTTGCCTATGAAGCTAGGCAGGGTCGAATGGTCACATACCTGAAAAAACTTCCGGATGATAAGAAAGCGAAGGCTGAAGCTGAAAAAATTGCCAAGCTTTATCAAAATCCAGATGGTATTGGGAAGTTCGCCAAAAGATCCTACGTTACGCCAAGGAATCGCAAGTTGTCTTGGCATGGCTATAGAAAGCTTGTTCGGACGGATACGGAAGAGGCGGTTAAGCAGTTAGATCTTGTCGTATCTGGTCAGAAACTAACGTCAGATCAAAGACAGCAACTGTCAGATTATACGGCGTTTCGCCTCATCAATACCGATTCTAGCGAGTTGATTGCGTGGCGTGACAAAGCTATCTCAACAACGAAAAACAGTGACTTGTTGGAAAGAAGGATTCGCTTAGCGCTCCAACACGCCGATTGGAAAGGCGTTGAAAAGTGGATTGAAAAGCTCCCATCAGCAAAGAAAGAAGATCTTCGCTGGCAGTATTGGTTAGCAAGAGCAGAATTGGCGCAGGGACGAAACCAAGCTGGTGAACAACGATTGGAATCGATGCTAGGTCAACGCCATTTTTATAGTGTTGTAGCGGCTCAAACGTTAGGCACACCTATCAATTACGAAGTAAGCAAAAGCGAACCGGACGCGAATTTAACCAAGAAGTATCAAAAGACGCTGGATCGAGTCCATGAATTGATTGTGCTCGATAAAATTTCAGCGGCCAAAAGCGAATGGCAATGGCTGTTACAACGAAGTTCTAAGGAAGAAAAGCAAGCACTTGCACATTATGCTGCGATGCAGAAATGGTCACATTTAACAGTGAAAGCATCTATTGCCGCTAAAGCATGGGACGAAATACATTTGCGTTTCCCAATTGCCCACCGATGGTGGTTCGAATTTTATGGGGACAAATACAATATCGAGCCGATAACCTTAATGTCTCTTGCTCGTCAGGAAAGTGCCCTAGATGTTCAAGCTCGTTCTCCTGTCGGCGCGCGCGGCATCATGCAAATCATGCCAGCAACTGCAAAATATACGGCTCGAAAATTCGGTATCCCCTATAAAGTGCCAAGTGAACTCCATGATGTGAAAAAGAACATTGAAATTGGTAGTCAGTATCTTAGCTACCTTCTCGACCAATACGATGGAAATCGCATTTACGCACTAGCTGCATACAATGCTGGTCCTCATAGAGTGAAAAGGTGGCGTAAGAACAGCGATCAAAAGTTGGATGTGTTCGCGTTTATCGAAGCTATTCCATTTAGAGAAACTCGCGGTTATGTGCAAAACATTTTGATGTTTGAATCTTATTACCGTTTCTTGAGTGGAACGAAAGGGGATTTTTTGACGAAAAATGAGCAGGAAGAAAAATACTAATTTGGCAGATAATTAAATCGCTTATATTAGAGTTATGCCCTCAGTACTTCATCTTTGAGGGCGCTTGGGTATAAGCGATGTAGGGTATACAATATCTGGGATTGAGTAACAGAGAGAGTCTTATGTCACCAAAGCCAGAGTTTCAAAAGTGGCAAGATGTTATGGACTTGGTCGCCGAAGCTGCCGAACATGATAAGCATGGCATGCTTTTAACCATGTTAATGACGCCGGATGAAAGAGATGCGATTCAAGCCCGAGTGAACATTTTTAATGAATTGCTCAAAGGTAACTTATCCCAGCGCCAGATCAGCCAGATGTTGGGCGTAGGGATAGCGACAATTACGCGCGGTTCTAATGAGTTAAAAAACAAGTCAGATAACGATAAAGCCGTGCTAGAACAGTTACTCAAGAATACCCGCGAGTAAGGGGTACTCTAGAATGTGAAAAAGCAGCAACCTAGATTGCTGCTTTTTTTATAGGTTGTCGGGAAACAGGTCGGGGTTGATAAACGGGATAAGAGCCAGAACTAATGCTTGGTGATATACCGAGCTCCTAGTTAGTGTATTTCCCGTAAGCAGGGCGATAGCGCCACCTTTTTGTTTGATGTTGTCTGTACCGAATGTTTTATCCATAACGTCACCTAATTCGATACCTTGATGTAACTGCCTCACAACCGTAGGGGGGAGAGGCAAGCTTGATGAGCGAGACTCGCCTCTTTTGTTTCCCGATTCTATGATCATCCACGCGAATGTGTCATTGCCTTCGTTACCTGCTTCTAAGCCGACATAAAATTCAGCCTGTGGCTTTTCAGCACGCGCATTCTTAACACGGTTGATAGCACCAGATTTCGTTTCGCTATTGGACATGGGCTGGTCTGCCACTTCACTTGGAACTGAGATGCCTTCATATTCAAAATCTTCATTTGGAAGCGCTTCTTTGAAAGCGCTCTTAACCGCATTAATTTTTGCAGGGTTTAATGACGCGATTATTACTTTTTTCATTGGGCTGCATTCCTTTAAATATGTACCCAAGCTCTGATCTCGGGCGCTTGTATTCTACTTCATTTTATCGACATAGAGTTATAGAGCTTGAAAAGGGCTGGGGGGTTCGCTGCGCTAGTGCATCTTAAAAGCACTGAATCGAGCGGAAATCAAATGTGACGCTTTGAATCCTAAATTTGAGGCAGCTTGGGGTTTGGGCTTGTGCGTGATTTTCGCGCTAATTCTAAGTTGGCGCTCATGTGTGTCAGTCCTTTACCAAAATAATAGCTATCGAGAGTTTAGCGCAGCTGTCCAGTCTTTAAGTCGCTCAAGGGACATCGGCTGCCCAAAGTAAAAGCCTTGCATGTAATCGCAACCGCTTGAGTGCAACCATTGGTGCATATCACGATTTTCAACGCCTTCGGCTGTTACTGAAATGTCTTGCGAATGGCACAGTTCTATCAGTGGTTTAATGATGTGTTGTTTATTAGACTTCAGCATGGCGAGTAAAAACTCACGATCAAACTTTATTTTTTGAACTGGGTACTGAACCAATTGAGTGAACGACGTGTATCCCGAACCAAAATCGTCTATGGCTAATTGGAACCCTTGTGAAGACAATTCGTGCAGTAAAGGATACCCCTGACTTCCTGCTGCGAATGTTTCTGTAATTTCAAAATCGACTTGTTCATAAGGGACACGATATTGTTGCGCTTTTTGTTCTATAAATGTAGCTAGCTGACAGGAGTCGAGCTCCGCCGAAGAAAGGTTAATAGACAGTTGAACATGGTTTTCAAACAAACTTTGCATTTGATGATAGCCAGAAAATGCTTTTTCAATTACCCATCTATCGATTATTTCAAACAAGCCAGTCTGTTCTGCCAAGGGTATAAATTCAGATGGGGAGACTTCACCAAGCGTACTGGAATGCCATCTTAGTAGTGCTTCGACTCCAACTACGTTTGTCCCTTCCGCATTCATATAGGGCATGTACACCAAAGAAAACTCATCTTGATAATCGGCACGACGTAATGCACGTTCTATGCTGCTAATGCGCTGGACCTCTTTATCCAGTGCTTTTGAGTAAAACGTATATTGGTTTTTTCCTGCTCGCTTAGCCTGATACATTGCCGTATCAGCGTTTGAGAGTAAATGTTCTACATTGTCACCGTCTGTCGGGTAGGTCGCAACGCCAATACTGACTGTGATGGGGAATGTGCCAACTGGGGAAACAAAACCTGCCTGTAAGGGCTGAAGAATATTTTGGCAGAAATGATGAATTAAAGTGACATCCAAATCAGCCCCACAAAGATACACAGCAAACTCATCTCCTGATAACCGCGAAGACATGACTTTCACGCTGTGCTTCAACGACAAGCGTTCTTCTATCTGGGTAAGGTTTTTTGCAAACTGGACTAAAAGAGCATCTCCAATCTTATGTCCATACTTATCGTTTACAAACTTAAAGTTATCGAGATCGATGTAAAGAATACAGTGCTGTTCTTTCTGGTCTGTTGTATTGACTAGAGTGAGTGCTTTCGCCACATGAGATTGAAAGTAGCGACGGTTGGCCAATTTGGTTAATTGATCCATCTCAGCCAGCTGCTTTGTTTTTTGGTAGTTGTCCGCCAAGCTCTGGTACATTTCGTAAAATTTATGCGAGAGGTGACCGATTTCATCGTCGCTGTCTAGGCGCTGAATGTTCGTCCGTTTGTGGCTTTCGACCTCTCGTAGTTGCTTCGCTAGTCGGGTAATTGGGAATATAACGTATTGATAGAAAAGCAAAATAAGCAAAGATACGGTTATCAATGACGATAAACCAAAAGAAATTAATAACTTAAATAAAATTTCACTGAGTTTGTTTTCAACCACGAAGCTAGAGGGGTCTAGCGTAGCCCAGCGTGTCGGAGAGAGCTGTACACTATGAGTCAACTCACGAGTTTGTGTTGGTGGTTCTAAGGCGTATGTGAGAACGGTTAAGTGCTCTCGTTCCAAAATGTGCCTTAAGTTGTCGTATTCCGTCGTTTCAATCATCGCGACAACAATGAAGTAATCTTCCGGGAGAATACTTTGTTGTGGCGACGAGAATGTCACCTTATTGTATACATCATACTTTACTAATACGCCGCCAGCTTCCTTGTTAAATAAGTATTCTGTTTGTGACCAGCGACCCGCTGTGACGCCTTCTTTCACAAATTGTGTGATTTTCTTATCTAGCCAAGAATAGGGATCAACCTGATTTTCTACATAAAAGAGCGTATTGAATTGCTTATCGAGTAACCCCAGAGCAGCAAAGTCACGATTGTGGACGGTGAGATCGGTTAATGTTTGGTGGAGGCTTCGGCTAAGTTCAAATTCTCGATAAGGGTTGTTGGTGTCATTGAAAAAGCGTTCGAGTACGTTACTGTGGCTTAAGGTATAGGTGTAACTATTAAGGAAGTTCGCGGCTTGTCCATAATGACTGGCGAGCTTTTCCATATTGAGTTGTATCGAGCTTTTTTCTAATTTGATTAGAGCGTTATGTTGCCCTAAGTAAATGATGTAACTTGAAATAGCGGCACTGAGTACAACGACTGGGATTATGAGAAGTAGGGTTCGTTTGCTGAGCTTCATTCTATATACATACGTTCCATCAATGAATACGACTTACCCAAACTGAGGGAAAACAAGGATCTGGAGATTGGGTTTTCACGCAACGCGAATAGGTGCAAGTTACCTTAAAATAGGATCGTTGTAGTGTGAGAAATGACTTAACTTTAAGAATTGAGCGCTCTTCTGCGCTGAATAGGGTGGAAAATGGGAGTAAGCTCACCCTTTGTGTGAGAGTGAGCTATGTATAACCAGAGAGGGATTACCTGTTAACCCAAGGAGACTTGTGTTGCTTCTACATTTTCGATCGGGTAGCAGCCAAGTACTTTTAAATGAGTAGTCAGCTTTATAACTTCTGAAATAGCATTATTCATTTCTTCCGAGTCGAGATGCGCTTCTAGATCGATATAGAACATTTCTTCCCAAGGGTTACCCATTATAGGGCGCGACTCCAATTTAGTCATATTGATGCCATATCGCTGCAAGACTAAGAGAGTCTCGACAAGCGAACCTGCTTGCTGCGATGTAGACATAATCAACGTTGTCTTTGCTGGGATCTGGGTTGACACTTCAACCGGTTTACGCGCAACCACAATAAAACGCGTGTGGTTTTCGGTTTGATTGGCAATATTGCCTTGAATGGACTGCAAGCCATACAGTTTTCCGCTAGAAGCATTACCAATAGCCGCGACATCTTTTCTGTCTAAATCTTTCACTTTCTGCATTGCATCCGCAGTGCTGACACAAGATTCTAAGGTGACACCATTTAAGTGAGAGAGAAACTCACTGCATTGCTGATGAGGTTGTGGATGTGAGTAAAGCGTTTTTATCTCTTCGATTCGAACGTCAGAAGTGGCGACAAGGCAATGCTCAATTGGAAGAGTCAGTTCACCGACGATATACAGCGTAGTGTGCTGAAGGAGATCGTAGACTTCGTTTATTGAACCTGAGCTTGTGTTTTCAATTGGGAGAACACCGTAGTCAGCATGACCAGACTCAACGGTAGAAGCGATTTCTTTGAAATGTTCGCAATTCAGCTCAATGAGTTCAGTATTTTTACGGCTAAAATACTGGTGGCTTGCTAAATGCGAATATGAGCCTCTTGCACCAAGAAACGCTACGCGAGCTAATGGTTTCCTGCTCTCACCTGGATTTACTAGGTTTTGTAAGTATGCCTGTTGCAGTAACACTGAGTCTTCAATAATGGTATGAAAAATCTTAGTGATGTATGGGGCATCTAATTGATACTTATCTTTACCATTATTAATCAGCTTTACGAGTAGTTGTTGCTCGCGTTTGGCATCGCGTACAGGCTTTGATGTTTCAACTTTGCTTTTTGCTACTTCGATACTGAGTTCACGCCTTTCCGATAGCAATTTTAGAAGCTGATCATCCAGCTCGTTAAGGCGCGATCTTATACCGTCCAGTCTGTCTGTCATTTTGTTATTATCCTTATAAAAAAAGCCCCCCAATTTTGGGAGGCTTTCTGTTCGTTTTTGACTTTTCTTTCAGTAAACGACTTCTGCCCCCAATTCAGGAGATAAAAAAGAAGTCAAAAAAGAACAGGGTGATTGTTTGCATATTTACTGTTGTTTGGTGGGTGTTTATACACAATAAGCAATGCAGCTATATATCGTCAAGTAAAAAAATGGCGCCGTTTGGCGCCATTAAGTAAGACTAAAATAAAGATAGTGTTATTCGGTTTCTTCCAACTCAGGTTTGTTGGAATGGCTAGCTCTACGAGCTTCTGGCTTATGGCGCAGTTTGTTCAGCTGACGTTCTAGTTTTTGTTCGGCTTCATTGACTGCAATGTATAAGTCTTCATTTGTAGCTGAAGCGATGAGTTGTCCTTTTGGTACTGAGATGATCGCTTCAATCTTCATTTGTTTGTTCGGCTCTTCACTGATGGTTGCTTGGCAACCAATAAACTCAACTTGCCACTTTTCTAGCTTTTTGAATTTACCTTCAATGTGATTGCGGATGGCAGAGGTGATGTCGATGTTTTTACCAGTGATGTTTACTTTCATATTGTTTTTCCTCTGTTTCGCCCCTCATTGGGTTAACTCCAGATTACTTATCCGGCTTGAAAAGAATGTGATCTAAATCAATATTTTTAATGGAGTAATTCGATTTGGATACGAATGTGATCTCAGACAAAACCTAGATGGGATTCTGAAAAAAAGACTTGTTGAACTGGGAAAAATGTTTAAATTGGTAAGGGTAAGCGCGCTAGAAATACTCTATTTTTAGGGGGCAAATACGATTCAACAAAGACGACCGTCTAAAGTTTATTCGCTAAGTATTTGTGATGCTAGTCACATCAATATATCCCGCTTCCTCCAATTGATTTATTTGAAAATAAAAAAGCAGCCGAAGCTGCTTTTCTGTCTGCATTTAGGAAAACCTAAACAGGGTTAAGACTCATCAATTTCTCAGTTCGTTCTATCGCATCTTCCAAACCGAGCATTTTGTATGCTTCTAGCTGAATGGCGAGAGATTTGCGCGCTGCTTCTGTGTCTGGAAAAGTCTTTTGGAGTTCCTGACACCGGTTAATGGCGGCTATCCAAGCTTCGCGTCTTAGATAAAAATCGGCGGTTGCTAAATCATATTCTGCCAAGCGATTCTTAAGGGAGAACATGCGTTGCTGCGCATCTTCAGCGTAAGGGCTACTTGGGTATCGTTGAAGTAGACGTTTGAAATCATTGAATGCTGATTTTACTGGCTCTGGGTCTCTATCTGAACGATCAACATTAAATAAATCGTGCATAAAGTTTCTGTCTTGAGCCATGTGCGTCAAACCACGCATATAGAGGACCCAGTCAGACTTTTCATGTGTTGGGTTCAGTCGAGTGAATCGAGAAATTGTGGCTAAGCCAAGTGCCAAATCATTATTCTTATAATACGCGTAGATCAAATCCAGTTGTACTTGTTCAGAATAGGGACCAAAAGGATAGCGTGAATCTAAGGCTTCCAATTTATCAATTGCGGTACGCCAGTTACCTGTCTGAAGCGAGATCTTCGCATCAGAGTACAATTCTGCTGGTGGCACATCAGGCACAACCTCTTTGCTGCTAGAGCATCCAACCAGAAGCCCCAAAGCCAATAAGCCCGATAATGTATGCTTTTTCATGTCCGCACTTTGTTCCTTGCATTAAATATTTCTTGGTGTCCGTTACTTTCGTCCGGTTAACGGATACAATGACGCAATTCTATTATTTTATCCATACTAGTGGGTATTAGTCTCACGGTTTTTAAAAAAGTTCGATATGGCTCAGCAGATTGAATTAACAAGTACAGTAAAAGACAGCCAATTGGGTCAACGCCTAGATCAGGCTGTCGCCGAATTATTCACCGATTTTTCTCGCTCACGCTTAAAAGAGTGGCTTTTGGGAGGCAAAATCCAAGTCAATGGTGAGGTTATAACGAAGCCTCGCGTAAAAGTCATGGGGGGCGAAGAAATTGTCCTTCAAGCAGAACTGGAAGATGAAGAGCGTTGGGAAGCTCAAGATATTCCCCTAGACATTGTCTATGAGGATGATGACATCATCGTTATCAATAAGCCTAGAGATTTTGTTGTTCACCCAGGCGCTGGTACACCTGACGGAACAGTTTTGAATGCGCTTCTGCATCATTACCCTGATATCGCAGAAGTACCTCGTGCAGGTATTGTTCATCGTCTAGATAAAGATACTACAGGTCTAATGGTCGTTGCGAAAACCGTACCCGCTCAAACGCGTTTGGTCCGTGCTTTGCAGAAAAGAAATATTACTCGTGAATATGAAGCCATTGCAATTGGTCGAATGACGGCGGGTGGTATGATTGAAAAAGGCATTGGTCGTCACTCTACTAAGAGAACATTGATGGCCGTGAGTGAACTAGGAAAACCTGCGGTTACACATTACCGTGTGGCAGAGCATTTCCGTGAACACACTCGTATCCGATTACGTTTGGAAACGGGTCGTACACACCAGATTCGTGTTCATATGTCCTACTTACAACATCCTTTGCTGGGTGATATTGCGTACGGTGGTCGAGCTAGAATTCCAAAAGGTGCATCAGATGAGCTGACGGATATGATCCGTGGATTTGATCGACAAGCCCTTCACGCTGTGATGCTTAGATTTGCTCATCCTACAACCAAAGAAGAAATGGAGTTCCATGCTCCTGTTCCTGATGACATGGTTGAAATGGCAGAAGCCTTGCGCTTGGATGCAAAAGAAAACCCATTAGACGATTATTGATATGAAGTGGATTTATCCGAATTGGGATGCGCCCAACAATGTGAAAGCGATTAGCTCCACGCGTTTGGGAGGTGTATCTCAGGGTTCTTATGCTGGTTTGAATCTTGGGACACACGTGGATGATGAAAGCGGCCTTGTTGCTGAAAACCGTTCTCGCTTAATGACGGCATCTGGTATGCCTTCAGCTCCAATTTGGTTAAATCAAACTCATTCTACTCATGTCGTGTCAATGGTTTCCCCTTCGGAGGAAATCATTAGCGCGGATGGAACATTTACCACTCAGCCTAATATTGTTTGTTCCGCCATGACAGCGGATTGCTTGCCGGTATTGCTAACGGACACGAAGGGTACACAGGTCGCGGCAGTTCACGCTGGATGGCGCGGTTTGGCTGGTGGGATCTTAGAAAAAGCACTACAAAATTTTTCTGGAGACGTAATGGCTTGGTTAGGGCCAGCTATAGGTCAGGCTGTATTCGAAGTTGGAGAGGATGTTGTTGAAGCGTTTACTTCAGTAAACGATCGAGCTATCTGCGCTTTCGAACAAGGTCAAAATTCAGGGAAATGGCTTGCAAACATGAGTATGCTTGCCACTCAGCGCCTCAATTCAGAAGGGGTGTCACTGGTTTACGATAGTGGGCTGTGTACATTCAGCGACCCTCATTTATTTTATTCTTATCGACGTGATGGCGTCACAGGTCGTCAATCCAGTTTTATTTGGTTGGAATAGTTCTCCTCCTATACAAAGCTATGTATATCGTGAATAGGCTCATCTATATCTGTTCTTTTTAGTGAATTCTTTAGATTCAGTAGGAATATATACTTAGTTCTTCCCCTTGAAATTGTAGTATGGCGTACCTATCTCATAACCTAGTTAAAGAACATTAAAAAGGTTGGAGGTTGTTATGCGTCTTGATCGATTCACCAGCAAATTTCAGGTTGCTATTTCTGACGCACAATCCTTAGCGCTAGGGCGCGATCATCAATATATAGAGCCAGTTCATCTTTTAGTTTCGCTTCTAAATCAAGATGGCAGCACCATAAGACCTTTGCTGACTATGCTGAATGTCGACGTTGTACAGTTGCGTTCAAAATTAAGCGAGATGATGGATCGCTTGCCAAAAGTCAGTGGTATCGGTGGCGATGTTCAATTGTCTTCTGCCATGGGCACACTATTCAACATGTGTGACAAGGTAGCTCAGAAGCGCCAAGATGCTTATATCTCATCTGAAATTTTCTTATTGGCGGCCATTGAAGATAAAGGCCCACTTGGCATATTACTTAAAGAGTTGGGATTAACAGAAGCTAAGATTTCAGAAGCTATCGAAAAAGTACGTGGCGGGCAGAAAGTCGATGATCCTAATGCTGAAGATAAACGCCAAGCGCTCGAAAAATTTACCATAGATTTAACCGAGCGAGCAGAGCAGGGCAAGTTAGACCCTGTGATTGGTCGTGATGATGAAATCCGTCGTACCATTCAAGTTTTACAGCGCCGCACAAAAAATAACCCTGTCATTATCGGTGAGCCTGGCGTAGGTAAAACAGCCATTGTCGAAGGTTTGGCTCAACGTATTATCAACAATGAAGTACCAGAGGGGCTTCGAGGTCGTCGAGTTTTATCCTTGGATATGGGGTCATTGGTCGCGGGCGCAAAATATCGAGGGGAATTCGAAGAGCGCTTGAAATCCGTTTTGAATGAATTATCGAAAGAAGAAGGTAATGTCATTCTATTTATAGATGAACTTCATACGATGGTTGGAGCGGGTAAAGGTGAAGGCTCTATGGACGCCGGCAACATGCTAAAACCGGCATTGGCGAGAGGAGAGCTTCATTGCGTCGGCGCGACAACTCTAGATGAATACCGCCAGTACATCGAAAAAGATCCCGCCTTAGAACGTCGTTTTCAAAAAGTGTTGGTAGACGAACCGTCTGTTGAAGATACCGTGGCGATATTACGTGGTCTTAAAGAGCGCTATGAATTACACCATCACGTTGAAATTACAGACCCAGCAATTGTTGCTGCAGCGGGTTTATCACACCGATACGTATCAGACCGCCAACTGCCAGATAAAGCCATTGATTTGATCGATGAAGCAGCTTCAAGCATCCGAATGCAAATTGACTCGAAGCCGGAATCTCTAGATAAACTTGAACGCAAGATCATTCAGCTAAAAATCGAGCAACAAGCTCTAGTGAATGAACATGATGATGCGAGTTCGAAACGCCTAAAAGCACTCAACAGTGAATTGGAAGTAAAAGAGCGCGATTACGCTGAACTAGAAGAAATTTGGAAAGCGGAAAAAGCAGCACTTTCTGGCACGCAGCATATTAAAAGCGAACTCGAACAAGCTAGGATGGACATGGATTTTGCAAGAAGGGCTGGCGATTTAAATCGGATGTCTGAACTGCAATATGGGCGTATTCCTGAATTAGAAAAGCAGTTAGATCTCGCGACTCAAGCTGAAATGCAAGAGATGACTTTGCTTAAAAACAAAGTGTCGGATGCTGAAATAGCAGAGGTGCTTTCGAAACAAACGGGCATACCTGTTTCCAAAATGCTTGAAGCAGAAAAAGAAAAGCTGCTCCGCATGGAAGAGGTACTGCATAAGCGCGTTATTGGTCAGCAAGAAGCGGTTGAGGTTGTATCGAATGCCATAAGAAGAAGCCGAGCAGGGCTTTCTGATCCCAATAAGCCTATTGGTTCTTTCCTATTCCTAGGGCCAACAGGAGTCGGCAAAACTGAACTTTGTAAAACTTTAGCGAGCTTTATGTTCGATAGCGAAGATGCCATGGTACGCATCGATATGTCTGAGTTTATGGAGAAGCACTCTGTCGCACGTTTAGTAGGGGCTCCTCCTGGTTACGTTGGGTATGAAGAAGGTGGCTATTTAACAGAAGCTGTACGTCGTAAACCTTATTCGGTCATTCTGCTTGATGAAGTGGAAAAAGCGCACCCTGATGTTTTCAACATCCTCTTGCAAGTTTTAGACGATGGGCGGTTAACAGATGGGCAGGGTCGAACGGTTGATTTTCGTAATACCGTAGTGATCATGACGTCGAATCTTGGCTCATCTCGTATTCAGGAAAACTTTGCCACTCTAGATTATGAAGGAATCAAAAATGAAGTGATGGAGGTTGTAGGCAAACACTTCCGTCCTGAGTTTTTAAACAGAGTGGATGAAAGTGTCGTGTTCCATCCTTTAGGAAAAGCACACATAAAGTCTATCGCATCTATACAGTTATTAAGGCTTGGAAACCGTATGGCTGAAAAAGGTTATGAGTTGGAAGTATCAGATAAAGCGCTAGATCTGATTTCTGAGGTAGGTTTTGATCCAGTCTTTGGTGCAAGGCCACTTAAGCGCGCGATTCAGCAAAGCGTCGAAAACCCATTAGCAAAAGCCATTCTTGCGGGGAAAGTGAATCCCGATAAGAAGGTACAGTTACTTGTAAACAAAGATAGAATCATTGCTCATCAAGCTTAAGATAAAAACGGTGAGTTAATAAAAGAGGGGTTTTCCCCTCTTTTTGCTTATATATAGCCCACCATGGTGTAATTCTGAGCAATCAAACGGTTAACATCATTTTTTTTTGATTTTGCACTTGCGCGTTGAAACTAAGTCCCTATAATGCCGCCTCGTTGTCACGGATTAATCGAGATATTAAGAGTGACAGCAAGACGGAATAACTGAGTTGAAAAAAGTGTTTGACACAACAACTTAAGTAGCTAAAATGTCCGTCCGCTTTGAGAAGAACCTTCAAAAAAGCAACGCTCTTTAACAATATAGACCTATCAATCTGTGTGGGCACTCGTTGATGATAATCCAAATAGTTTCTTCGGAAACAATTTAGGTTTCAATGAACTGAGTGACCAATACGATGATAACTTTCTTTAGAAAGGAGTCATTGGCACAGTCAATTCATTATCGTTCTGTTGGAACGATAATAAGCTTTAGAATTACATGTTTATGTTTTCATAAATATTAGTTTTGAA
>NZ_PIZL01000013.1:0-245672 GCF_002835515.1 Vibrio sp. vnigr-6D03 | reverse complement strand
CTTAACTGACTGGCATTAGCCAATAGGCTGCCTTAATATTTAAGCTTTTAACTCATTTGGATTTTGGTTTTTTACGTTTGTCGGTAATTTCCCATTTCCCATCAATGTATAAGCCCGTCCAACCAGATGGCTTACCATCCACTTCAGAGCGCACGTAGTTCTCTTTCGACTTTCGACTAAAACGTACAACTGTTGGTCGTCCATCTGGGTCGTGAGTGGGTGCTGTCGTCAAGTATTTGAACTTAGGAGACAGACGATCCTCAAATCGAACTAGTTCCTCAACTAAAGGCGCACGTGTTTCACGCGATTTGGGAAAGTTGCTCGCAGCCATGAACAAGCCTGAAGCCCCGTCACGTAAAACAAAGTACGCGTCAGAGTTCTCACACGGCAGTTCAGGGAAATGAACAGGATCTTCTTTCGGTGGTGCAACTTCACCATTTTTCAGAATCTTACGAGTGTTCTTACAGTCTTCACTCGTACAGTCCATATATTTACCAAAGCGACCGTTCTTAAGAACCATGTCTGAACCACATTTGTCACATTCAACAAGCGGTCCATCGTAGCCTTTCACCTTAAACTCACCGTGCTCGACTAAGTAACCATCACAATTTGGATTGTTACCACAAACGTGCATTTTACGCTTGTCGTCAATGAGGTATGCATCCATCGCAGTTTCACACTTAGGGCAACGCTTTTTAGCGCGCAATGCTGCAGTTTCAACGTCCTCTTCTAGAACATTGATGATGCCCTCTTCGTCACCTAAGTTAATGGTGGTTTTACAGCGCTCTTTTGGTGGTAAAGCATAACCAGAACAACCTAAGAAAACACCTGTAGATGCAGTACGAATCCCCATTGGGCGAGAACACGTGGGGCACTCTATGTCCGTTAACACAATACTGTTAGGGCGCATGCCCCCAAGGTCTTCTTCTAATTCTGCCTTCTCAAGATCACCTGTGAAGTCAGTAAAGAAGTTGTCTAGAACTGCTTTCCAGTTAGCATCACCTTCTGCAATTTGGTCGAGCTTTTCTTCCATGCGAGCAGTGAAGTCGTAGTTCATCAAGTCGTTAAAGCTATCGTCTAGACGGTCAGTAACGATTTCACCCATTTTTTCTGCGTAGAAACGTCGTTGATCCACTTTGACATAGCCACGATCTTGAATCGTAGAAATGATGGAAGCGTAAGTTGAAGGACGACCAATACCACGTTTTTCGAGTTCTTTAACCAATGCAGCTTCAGTGAAGCGAGCTGGTGGCTTAGTAAAATGTTGCTTGGGGTCCAACGTGACAAGATCAAGAACATCACCAATTTGAACCGCTGGTAGTATCTGGTCTTCGTTCTTACCCATAGGTCGTTGAACACGGGTCCAACCATCAAATTTAAGGATTCGACCTTTTGCTTTCAACGTATATTCTGCAGCTTTTACACTCAATGTTGTCGAATCATATTGAGCCGGCGTCATTTGACACGCTACAAATTGATTCCAGATCAGCTGATAAAGCTTGTGAGCGTCTTTATCCATGCTTTGAAGGTCTTGCTCTTTAACTTCTACGCTAGATGGACGAATCGCTTCGTGAGCCTCTTGAGCCCCTTCTTTGCTACCATACACAATTGGCTTCGCTGGAAGATATTTGTCGCCATATTCAGATCCGATAAAACCACGTAAGGTATCTACGGCTTCAGAACTCAAGTTGGTTGAGTCTGTACGCATATACGTAATGTAACCAGCTTCATAAAGACGCTGAGCTAGCATCATGGTTTTCTTAACACCGTAACCTAAACGAGTACTCGCGGCTTGTTGCAGTGTCGAAGTGATATACGGAGCTGAGGGCTTACTTTTCGTAGGGCGATCTTCGCGCTTACATACTTCGTATTTTGCATTTTCTAAATCAGAAACCGCCGCACTAGCTTGTGTTTCGTTGACAGGCTTGAACGCCTCGCCATTTTTCTGTGCTACTTGCAGACGAAAATCTGTTTTATCTACCGTCTTGGTGTCAGCATGAATATCCCAAAATTCTTCAGGAATGAAAGCGTTAATTTCACGCTCACGCTCAACGAGCAATTTAACCGCAACAGACTGAACTCGACCAGCAGACAAGCCACGCGCTACTTTTTTCCAAAGCAGAGGGGAGACCATAAAGCCCACTACCCTGTCCATGAAACGACGGGCTTGTTGTGCATTAACACCGTCTTGGTTTAGCTCACCAGGTGTTTCAAATGCTTGCTGAATCGCATTTTTCGTAATTTCGTTAAATACAACTCGCTTATAGCGCTCTTCATCACCACCGATGATCTCGCGAAGGTGCCACGCAATAGCTTCTCCTTCACGGTCCAAATCGGTTGCGAGATAAACGTGTTCAGCGTCTTTGGCCAGTTTCTGTAATTCCGAAACAACTTTCTCTTTGCCCGGAAGTATTTGGTAATTCGCTTCCCACTCTTTATATGGGTTGATGCCCATTTTTTTGATCAGGGCTTTGCGATCTTTTTCTTTCTTGATACGCGCTTTTTCTTCAGCGCTCATACCTTTTGTCGACACAGCTGCCGCTTTCTTTGTGCCAGTACTTTGACCAGCTGTAGGGAGATCACGTACGTGCCCCACGCTCGACTTAACTATATAGTCTTTACCAAGGTACTTATTAATAGTCTTTGCCTTGGCAGGTGACTCCACTATAACGAGAGATTTACCCATAACTGACTCAAACGTCCTCAAATTCGATTGCGCATCAATTAGCGCACGCCATACTGGCTCATTGCTTCTTTTTTTACTATTGTGCGAGTTTATAAGAAGGTCAACCAGTTTTTTACATTTCAATTCTGAGTGGTCGACATCTGGTCAATCAGAAAACTGGCATCGCAAAGGGTCTCAAACGTTTTAAACGCATATATACCCCATTAAAAATGCGCACATAGTAATCATGAGATTAGTCGTAGACTAGAGAAAATGGTGGATTTCTGTAATGGCTCACAAAAAAGAGACGATTTCACATTACTGTATCTCTGCAACAACGTCGAAATTCGGTAGAAAAAAGAAAATTGTTCACCTCCTTTGAGCCAAAACAAGTTAACCTCCCCAAAATTCTTGCTAATTTATGCCATATTGATATACCCAAAGAACCTCAAGGTACTTGGTTATACCCTTCCCTCATCTATATTAGAGGTTTCCATGAGTTCAAAAAAAATCATTTCAGAGTTTGACTTGCTGCTCATCGCCAACAGCATTATCCAAGAGCACGAAGAATATATAGAAGGCATGCGCGCAAATTCGGTCATCGAAAAAGATGGCGTTTTGATCTTCAAAGGTGAATACTTTTTAAATGAACAAGGGCTCCCAACTGAGCAAACTCCTGTTGTTTTCAATATGTTTAAGTTACTCGCTCACCAATTGTCCAAAGAATTTACTTTAGAATAAAAAAAGCCCCAGCAAGAATACTGGGGCTTTTTGAATCACACTCAATTTACTGACTTAAACCAGCCAGCTTCTCGAAGTAATCTGGGAAGGTTTTTGATGTGCACTTAGGATCGTTAATCGTCACTGGTGTATCGCTCAGTGCGACTAATGAGAAACACATTGCCATACGATGATCATCATATGTATCAATGGCTGCATGCTTAAGGTTGGGCGTTGGTGTAATGGTGATGTAATCTTCACCTTCTTCCACTTCCGCGCCTACTTTACGCAGCTCTGTCGCCATTGCAGACAGACGATCCGTTTCCTTCACACGCCAGTTATACACATTGCGAATAGCCGTTGTGCCTTCTGCAAATAGTGCTGCCGTCGCGATAGTCATTGCTGCATCAGGTATGTGGTTGAAATCTAAGTCCACGGCTTTCAATTCACCTCGACGAGACACCACATAATCATCGCCCCATTCGATTTCAGCACCCATTTTTTCAAGCGCGTCAGCAAACTGAATGTCGCCTTGGATACTGTTTCGACCAATACCAGTCACCTTAATCTCACCACCTTTTATCGCTGCTGCGGCAAGGAAGTAAGAGGCGGAAGATGCATCGCCTTCCACTAAAAAGTCGCCTGGTGCCTTATAAGACTGTCCTGATGGAACAACAAAGGATTGGTAATCATTGTTGATAACATCCACCCCAAACTGCTTCATAATATGCAGTGTAATATCGATATACGGCTTGGAAACAAGCTCACCAATAATATCAATTTTAATGTCACCTTCTGCTAAAGGTGCTGACATTAAAAACGCGGTTAAAAACTGGCTGGAAATCGACCCATCTATTTTTACGGTGCCGCCTTTTAACCCAGTACCTTTAATTTTTAAAGGTGGGTAGTTTTCGTTTTCTAGGTATTCGATATCTGCACCAGCAGTCTTAAGCGCATCGACCAAATGACCAATTGGTCGCTCTTTCATTCTTGGTTCGCCAGTAAGTACATACTCTCCGCTCCCCAAACACAACGCTGCCGCCAGTGGGCGCATTGCAGTTCCCGCATTTCCTAAAAATAGTTCCTGAGCATTTTCAACATTAAAACTGCTGCCTAGACCTTCCACTTCACAGACGGTGTTGTTGTCTGAAAGCTGATAACTCACACCTAACTTCGTCAATGCATTCAGCATATGGCGAATGTCATCACTGTCTAACAAATTGGTTAGTCGAGTTTTACCCGAAGCCAAAGCGGCTAATAGCAGGGCACGGTTTGAAACACTTTTTGAACCAGGTAAGTTAACCTCACCAGAAACGAGAGAAATGGGTTGTAACGTAAGGCTTTCCATTGATGTTGATTATTCCTGCATAGTCTCACACATCCGAGTGCGAGTTTTTATTTTTCGTACTCGCAGACTAACCAAAAACAGAGTGCTTTGCTAGCACCTGTTAGCCTTACAAACATGCTTTTAATTTCAGCGAACTTAAGAGGGAAACACCTTAGTAAGCAATGTCTACCCGAACTCCGTTATCAAAGTACAAAATTCTTACCGAGTCTCCGCGTTGAAATAGCATATTGGAGTCAACATCTTGTATCACATTGACGAGCTCCCCTTTATCTGTATCTATCAGAATTTCAACTAATTTATGCTCTATCCTATAAATCTGATTAGACCTGTCATGTGCGATACCTGCTCCTGCAACCGCACCCACTACAGTGGCAACTTGCTTACCCGTCCCACCGCCAAATTGGTGTCCAATCAACCCACCTATTGTTGCGCCGGCCAATGTTTGCCAACCACTGGATTTTGATTCTACAATCTGCTGCTCGGTGATATAACGAATACCGTCTACTTTGCCATAAACCACTTCATTTACGGTTCGTGCCTGATTTCTTTGGTATTCAGCCTGCACAAAAACAGGAATAATTAATAACATTAGCAATATTTTTCTCATTATAATTCCTCCAAATTCTGCCAAAATAGTTGATATGAAGATTTTTCTACCTGAACTTAGCACCGATCGACAAAGCTTTCCCTCAACCAAAGAAGCATTGGACAACCCTGATGGTTTGATGGCAATGGGAGGAGACCTTCATCCCGACCGACTACTTTCAGCATACCAGCAAGGCATTTTTCCTTGGTATAGCCATAATGAACCTATTTTGTGGTGGAGCCCTAGCATTCGTGCAACCTTCGATCCTAAGACATTCAAACCAGCGAAAAGTCTCAAAAAATATTTTCGCAAATCGGGCTATGAAGTTTCCATAAACAAAGCGACCAAAGAGGTGATTACCTTGTGCGCAGAAACAAGGTCACCTGAAGAGACTTGGCTGGTTGAAGAAATGAGAGATGCCTATAAACGTCTGGCGTCACTGGGTCATGTTCATTCCGTGGAAGTTTGGCTCAAAGGTCAGATTGTGGGTGGATTATATGGGGTGGAAATTGGACAAGTCTTTTGCGGAGAGTCTATGTTTAGCATACAGCCAAATGCATCAAAAGTGGCTCTCTGGCATTTTTGCCAACATTTTCAACGTAATGGAGGAGCGTTGATTGATTGCCAGCTAATGAACGCGCATTTGCAATCTTTGGGGGCTGCTGAATGTAGCCGAGCTGATTTTATTGATATGTTGGAAATTCTAAAAACAAAAAACGTATCTAAGCAATGCTACCAACCCCAAATACTTGAAAGTCCGATTTCAGGGGAGTTGTCGTGAATCAGAAAGATCAAACTCTAATCCGCATTGGGATGACTGAATCCCATGATTGCAGCTATTTAGACGAGCATGAGGAACGCGTTGCCGTGGTTTTAGACGATGTATTGCATACTTGCTCAGGTTATGAGCTCCTTATGGCCAATGGGTTTCGCCGAAGTGGGAATGCCATCTACAAACCTCAGTGTGATCAATGCAATGCCTGCCAATCGCTCAGAGTTGCAGTCTCAGATTTCAAACCATCGAAAAGCCAGAAACGGCTATTGAATAAGGCGAAAAACGTCGAGTGGAAGATGAAGAACTCGCTCGATGATGAGTGGTTTAATGTGTATGAACAATACATTATTGAGCGCCATCGTGAAGGAAGCATGTACCCTCCTAAAAAACAGGATTTTTCCGATTTCGCACAAAATGAGTGGCTCAATACTCAATTTTTACATGTCTACGAAGAGGGCAAATTGATTGGGGTCGCTGTGACCGACGTGATGTCTAACTGTGCTTCCGCTTTTTACACCTTTTACAACCCCCACTCTGAACTGTCTCTTGGCACATTATGCGTACTCCTTCAGTTGCAGTACTGTCAAAAAAGCGGTAAGCAATGGCTGTATTTAGGCTATCAAATCGACGAATGTCAGGCCATGAACTACAAAGTACGCTTTCATCCTCATCAAAGGCTAGTAAATCATCGGTGGCAGGGGTAGAATACGCCGCAACTTTACTTTTTATTGTTTTAACGGCAAAATTCGTTCGTTGAAAATTTCAGCCAAATTTCTAAAGAGGATTAAATGGCCAAAGAAGACGTAATTGAGATGCAAGGCACGGTTCTTGACACTCTTCCTAACACTATGTTCCGTGTTGAACTTGAAAACGGTCACGTAGTAACTGCACACATCTCCGGTAAAATGCGTAAGAACTACATCCGTATTCTTACAGGTGACAAAGTAACTGTTGAGATGACTCCATACGACTTGTCTAAAGGCCGTATCGTCTTCCGCGCTCGTTAATTTTCGAGACACACAAAAAACGGAGCACTATGCTCCGTTTTTTGCGTTTGCCACCAGGAAATCCAAGTCACAACAAATGGGAAACCTGCTGCGCTAAGTCGAGAATTTGATGACTTCGGTTGTAATTACCCCCAGTGGTTACGATAACGGCCTTTTTGCTAGGTATAACAATGATGTATTGCTCTCCATGCCCCATTGCAGCATAAGCCGATGAATGTTGGGGCAGCTGCCAAAAATGCATTCCATACCCTAAAACACCTCTATTAAACTCACTCTTTTTGATCAACTGAACCCATTCAGAAGCAATAATTTGTTTGCCTTCCCATTGACCATTGTTTAGCAACATCAGTCCAAATTTCCCCATGGATTCGCTATCGGTCATTAACCCCCAATCCGCTCCTGGCTCTCCTGAGCCCAATTGATTGATCCACCGATAATTGCTGATCCCAAGTGGTTCAAATAGCTTCTCGCGCATCACTGTCGCAAATGGCTTGCCGTAGATACGTTCAATGACTTTTGAAAGCCCAATCGTAGATAGCCCGCTGTAACAGAATTGACTTCCTGGCTCAAACCGTAACGTCGTATTCAGAAACATTTCTTCCAAATCTTTTGCTGCGTAGTGCCTCTGAAATGGGTTTCCAATACCGTAAGGCATCGCGTGTTCGTTAAGTGCATACCCCGTAGACATATTGAGTACATGCCTTACCGTTATCGCCATTTTGTCTTGCGTATCTTTGTTTTGGTATTCAGGAAATAAACTGAAAACAGGGACATCGAGACTGGCTAACCGCCCCTCATCAATAGCGATGAAAATGAGCGTTGCGACAAATGATTTTGTCACCGAATGAACATTGTGGAGCGCATCACGACCAACTGGCATATTTGAGGTCTGAATATGGCCATATCGCCCTCCTCCCTCTCGAAAAATTTCAACCAACTTTTTATTGTCCTGCCATACCACTAAAGCGTGGATGCTGTTTGCTTGGTTGTTTTTGATTCTTTCAACGATACCTGAGAAGTTTTCTGGAGCCAAAATCACCTGTGTTTTATTTCCACCACAAGCGGAAAGAACAAAAGCCAATATACATACGCAAAGCCAACGCATAAATAATTCCCTACTTTTCTTATCATTACCTCCAGCGTTACATAAAAAACATAAAGATTGGATTAAAGCCGAATGAAGCTTTTGGGCAATGGGAGAAGGTTTGAAAAACAATGAGGAGGAATGAAAAGCAGAAAGGATATGGAGATAAAAAATGCGCCCTTAGAGGCGCATTTAAAATTAACAATTTTCGTTCAATTAATGAGGAACTGCTTCTTTCTTGTTCTCATAATGGAACACCAACTCATCATCTTTTAGAGTTACCTTAACGGTTCCTCCATCAACTAACGAGCCAAACAGCAACTCATTGGCAAGTGGCTTCTTGAGGTTCTCCTGAATCACCCTAGCCATTGGTCTTGCACCCATGGTTTTGTCGTAGCCTTTGTGTGCTAACCAATGGCGAGCATCTTCTGACACTTCCATGGAAACACCGCGTGAATCAAGCTGCGCTTGAAGCTCAACGATAAACTTATCGACAACTTGGTGAATCACGCTTTCATCTAGGCTATTAAACCAAATGATGTTATCCAAACGGTTACGGAACTCAGGAGTGAATACTTTCTTAATTTCACCCATTGCATCATGGCTATGATCTTGCTGAATCAAGCCAATAGATTTCTTAACCGTCTCGGCAACACCAGCGTTAGTTGTCATAACCAGAATCACATTACGGAAATCCGCTTTGCGTCCATTGTTGTCTGTTAACGTGCCGTTATCCATAACTTGCAGCAGCAGGTTAAAGATATCTGGGTGTGCTTTTTCAATCTCATCAAGCAATACAACTGAATGAGGGTGTTTAATCACAGCATCAGTCAACAAGCCACCTTGGTCATAACCGACGTAACCAGGAGGTGCACCAATCAATCGGCTCACGGAATGGCGTTCACCGTACTCAGACATATCAAAGCGCAACAACTCGACACCCAATAACTTGGAAAGCTGAACTGTTACTTCAGTTTTACCAACACCAGTAGGACCAGCGAACAAGAACGAACCAACAGGTTTGTTATCCGCGCCTAATCCCGCTCGAGTAAGCTTGATTGCTTCGCTCAATACTTCGATTGCTGGGTCTTGACCAAACACCAACATCTTCATTTTTTCATCAAGATTCAGCAGGATATCTTTGTCTGAAGAAGATACGGATTTTTCCGGAATGCGAGCCATTTTGGCAACCATATTCTCAATATCGGAAACACCCACCGTCTTCTTACGACGACTTGCCGGAGCCAGACGACTGCGCGCACCTGCCTCATCAATTACGTCTATTGCTTTATCGGGCAAATGGCGCTCATTGATGTATTTGGCTGAAAGCTCTACCGCAGCACGTAAAGCCTGCTTGGTGTAGCGAACTTCATGGTGAGCTTCGTATTTAGGCTTAAGACCAATCAAAATCTTAGTCGTATCGTCCAATGAAGGCTCTACGATATCGATCTTCTGGAATCGGCGTGAAAGCGCTCGCTCTTTTTCAAAAATATTGCTGTATTCTTGATACGTTGTGGAACCGATGCAACGAAGCTTGCCACTGCTAAGGAGTGGTTTAATCAAATTAGCGGCATCAACTTGCCCACCTGATGCGGCACCTGCCCCGATGATAGTGTGAATTTCATCGATAAACAGAATCGCGTCTTCTTCTTTTTCTAACTGCTTAAGTATTGCTTTGAAGCGTTTTTCAAAGTCACCACGGTACTTAGTACCAGCAAGTAAAGATCCGATATCCAAAGAATAAATAACGCTGTCTTTGATCACTTCTGGTACTTGACCTTCTACAATTCTCCAAGCCAGCCCTTCAGCAATTGCCGTTTTACCTACGCCCGCCTCACCAACCAGCAGTGGGTTATTTTTACGGCGTCGGCAAAGTACTTGTATCGTACGCTCAAGTTCTTTATCTCGACCAATAAGCGGATCGATATGCCCTTGTTTTGCAATCTGATTTAGATTAGTTGCAAAGTTTTCTAATCGTTCTTCAGAGTTGCCATCTTCCGATGAAGACTCTTCACCAAATACATTAGAAGACGAATCTTCTTCACCGTTATTTTGCGGTGATTTACTGATTCCATGCGAAATGTAGTTAACGATATCTAAGCGGCTAATGTCATTTTTCTTGAGTAGATAAGCCGCGTGAGATTCTTGCTCGCTAAAGATAGCAACCAATACATTCGCACCCGTTACTTCACTACGCCCTGAAGACTGGACGTGGAAAACAGCACGTTGCAATACGCGTTGAAAACTTAGAGTAGGTTGAGTTTCTCTTGTCTCATCGTTTTCTGGAATAAGAGGTGTTGTTTGATCGATAAATGTATCAAGCTCCTGGCGAAGAACGTCCAGGTCAGCTTGGCATGCTTTTAGTGCTTCTTTTGCAGCGTCGTTGTCGAGTAGCGCGAGGAGCAGATGTTCAACGGTCATGAATTCATGGCGTTTGTCTCTCGCACGAGCAAAAGCACTATTAAGGCTCGACTCTAGTTCTTTATTTAGCATAAGTACCTCCCCAAAAGAACAACCTATGTTGCTCAAGCAAGCTTTATGCCTGCTCCATTGTACATAACAGCGGATGCTCATTCTCTTTCGAGTGCACAGTGACTTGCGCCACCTTTGTCTCCGCAACTTCGGCAGTGTAAGTGCCACAAATTGCTTTCCCATCGTAATGCACTTTGAGCATCACTTGTGTTGCTTTTTCTATATCCATTGAAAAGAAACGTTCGAGTATTTCAATCACAAAATCCATTGGCGTGTAATCGTCATTGTTGAGAATAACGTTGTACATAGCCGGTGGTTTTACTTGTGTTTTTTCTTTCTCCAGTAAATCCGAGTCTGGAGTGACCCATTGATATTGCTTGCTCATTTTTTTGTCGGTTTTTAGGAGGATTGAGACTCAAGGATGTTACTCAAATTTCACCCTCTACTTAAGACTAATGCACCAATTGTATCCCTGCAAATAAAACATTGCTATTGGAGTTATTCAAACTTTAGAGAGATTTTTTATTGAGGAAAATATCACTTTAAGTATCCACAACAACATTATTGTCAATATGCACTCTAGTTATAATTTTGTTAATCTCAAAAATGAAATCTTTGTCAAATTGTTAGATTTTATTACTGCAAACTATTGACTGAGCTCATTCATTGACTAAATTGTGTTCTTGGTGGCTAAAATTTTAGCAATTGCTGAATTGATAGCCATAGCAGTATGATGCAACAATATTGATAGATACAGCTGCGTCGACGTAAACAACATCAGTCACTAAAAAATGCATGAGGGATGTATAGCATGGCTACAGGTACAGTGAAGTGGTTTAATAACGCCAAAGGATTTGGGTTTATCTGTCCGGAAGGAGAAGAGGGCGATATTTTCGCACACTACTCAACAATAAAAATGGACGGATACCGTACTCTTAAAGCTGGACAACCAGTCAACTACGAAGTTGAGCAGGGTCCAAAAGGCTTCCATGCGAGCTCTGTAATTCCAATTGAAGGCGAACCTGCCAAATAATCGAAATTCGGAGTATAAGAAACCCGCTTACGCGGGTTTCTTTGTTTTTATCCCCAAACAACGTTAAACGGAGTTTGGAGAAAAGCTTTAAATAAATGGCTGCAATACATCGGATTGCAGCCTCTTTATCTCTTCGCCTTATACTGCGTCAACAATGCTGTTCAACAATTCGCTCGGACGCATTAGTACAGAAGCTTTCGCATCTACAGGTGCAAAATATCCACCAAGCTGACCCGCAACGCCTTGGGCATCGTTAAGTTGCTTAACGATCGTTTCTTCGCCTTCAGCCAATTGCTTCGCAATAGGACCAAATTGCGCAGACAACTCAACATCGTCTGACTGTTCAGCCAATGCTTTCGCCCAGTATGACGCTAGGTAGAAATGGCTGCCACGGTTATCTAGCTCACCCACTTTACGTGAAGGTGATTTGTTCTTGTCTAGGAATTCTCCTGTCGCCTTATCCAGAGCATCAGCAAGAACTTGTGCTTTCTTGTTGTCCGCTACCGTGCTCAAGTGCTCAAGAGACGCCGCCAGTGCAAGGAATTCGCCCAATGAATCCCAACGTAGGTGGTTTTCTTTTTCTACTTGCTGAACGTGCTTAGGTGCAGAACCACCAGCGCCGGTTTCAAATAGACCACCGCCGTTCATCAACGGAACAATAGACAACATTTTTGCAGAAGTACCCAGCTCTAAAATTGGGAACAAGTCAGTTAGGTAATCACGAAGTACGTTACCCGTTACAGAAATAGTATCTAGACCGTCTTTAATACGAACCAATGAGAATTGAGTCGCTTCAAGTGGCGCTAGGATCTTAATTTCTAGACCAGCGGTATCGTGTTCAGGAAGGTAAGCATTCACTTTCTTGATTAGCTGTGCATCGTGAGCACGGTTTTCATCAAGCCAGAAAACAGCAGGAACACCAGTAGCACGAGCACGGTTAACCGCCAATTTCACCCAATCTTGAATCGGTGCATCTTTCACCTGACACATACGGAAGATGTCGCCTTCTTCAACATCCTGTTCAATTAGCACGTTACCTGCCGTATCAACAACACGTACTTGACCCGATGCTTTCTGAACGAATGTCTTATCGTGCGAACCATACTCTTCCGCTTTTTGTGCCATCAAACCAACATTTGGCACGCTGCCCATTGTTGTTGGGTCGAAAGCACCATTTTCTTTACAGAAATCGATAACGGCTTGGTAAACACTTGCGTAGCTACGATCTGGGATCATCGCTTTCGTGTCTTTTAGCTTGCCATCTGGTCCCCACATTTGACCAGAAGAACGAAGCATTGCTGGCATAGAAGCATCAACAATCACGTCACTTGGTACATGTAGGTTGGTAATGCCGCGGTCAGAGTCAACCATTGCAAGGGCTGGGCGAGTCGCATAGACCGCTTGCAGCGCTGCTTTAATTTCTTCTTGTTGCGCTTCTGGTAGTGACGTGATTTTCGCGTACACATCGCCAATACCGTTGTTTACATCAACACCAATCTGTTCAAACACTTCTTGGTATTTTTCGAAAACGTCTTTGTAGTAAACGCGAACAGCGTGACCAAAGATGATCGGATCCGAAACCTTCATCATGGTTGCTTTCATATGAAGAGAAAGTAGAACGTCTTGCTCTTTTGCTTCTTCAATTTCTTTCTCGAAGAACGAAACCAATGCCGCTTTGTTCATTACAGAAGCATCAATGATTTCCTTGTCTTGCAAAGGAAATTCACTCTTTAGTACATTGATGTCGCCGTTAGCGCCAACGAATTCAATACGTACGCTCGTTGCACCATCAATAGTGACTGATTTTTCGCTACCAAAGAAATCGCTATCGCTCATGCTAGCAACGTGGGATTGAGAGTCAGCACTCCAAGCGCCCATTGAATGCGGGTTTTTCTTTGCGTAATTTTTAACAGAAGCAGGCGCACGACGGTCAGAGTTACCTTCACGTAGAACTGGGTTAACAGCGCTGCCTTTGATTTTGTCATAGACCGCTTTAACGGCTGCTTCTTCGTCTGTTTTTGGCTCTTCCGGGTAATTTGGAAGTGCGTAACCTTTCCTTTGAAGCTCTTTAACCGCTGCTTGTAACTGAGGTACAGATGCGGAAATGTTAGGCAGTTTAATGATGTTCGCTTCAGGCGTTTTTGCCAGCTCACCTAGCTCAGTTAGAGCATCGCCGATACGTTGCTCTTCCGTTAAGTAATCAGGGAAGTTAGCAATAATGCGCCCTGCTAGTGAGATATCTCTTGTTTCGACGTTGATATCAGATGATGAAGTAAACGCGCGGATAATAGGCAGTAGCGAATAAGTTGCCAAAGCGGGCGCTTCATCAGTGATTGTATAAATTATAGTAGGCTTAGTTGTTGGCATGAAATTTCCCTATATATCTGACAGTCTCTATTGGATGAGAAATAGGTCTGCATGAATGTATCGCCAGTCAGTCCGTACTACATCCTCCTATGGCTGACCGCGATTGTTTTCCCAAACTCCTTTAAGAGTCATAGACTCTATAGTGTTTCTATTCTAGTTCAACCGATTACCTGTACCGGTAATTCTGACCAAGCAGAAAACACTGGTTTGGTATCACGTACACATCCTCATTTATCGTAATAATGGAAAGGGTGTGGCGTCTGTATCCTTTAGCGGATACCGTACTCACGTAAAACTAAACAACTCTGATTGTTTAGTCTATCATTCAGTTCGTGATTCCTGTTTTTTGGCGCGCAAATCATAGCCTAATCACAAATGAAGTTAAACTTTCACCCACAGTTCGTTTACATTTTTGCAAGGTAGTTAACATGTCTTTTCGCTCTCGCAGCGTAAAATCAAAGAGTTCTGGTGCTTCTCGCACATCATCTTTTAAAACAAATGCCAAAGTTCGATCAAAAAAATCGCAAAAAACACCTCATAAACCCAACAGTGTGTCCGCAGAAGAACGCAAGGTACTTCTGTTTAATAAACCGTTTGACACGCTAAGCCAATTTACAGATGGCGAAGGAAGAAAAACGCTAGCAGACTATATATCAGTAAAGGAAGTGTATGCGGCAGGCAGGCTAGACAGAGACAGTGAGGGTCTTATGGTGCTTACTAACGACGGAATCTTGCAAGCCCGGTTGACGCAGCCAAAATCAAAATCCCCTAAAACATATTGGGTTCAGGTTGAAGGCTCGCCAGCAGAGGAAGATCTCGAAAAGCTAAGAAAAGGTGTCGAATTGAAAGATGGCATGACATTGCCCGCACAAGTAAACATCATGTCTGAGCCCAATGTATGGGAACGCCACCCCCCCGTTCGCTTTCGCGCTTCTATTCCAACGACTTGGCTTGCGATTACCATCGTAGAAGGAAGAAATCGTCAAGTACGCCGTATGACAGCCAATATAGGCTTCCCTACTCTTCGCTTGATCCGTTATTCCATGGGAGATTGGAACGTAGGCGACTTACAACCAGGTGAATGGAAGTACGTCTCCGTATAGGTCGCCATTTCGAGATATTGATGAAGATTTCAGCAAGTACACCCATTGCTTTTTGTGATTTAACTCTCGGATCTGTATCCAGCAAATTCTTTCTGTTAGAATCTGCCCCCAAGTAATTTATGTGGTAAAAACAATGTCAGATAACAGCCAAAAGAAAGTGATCGTCGGTATGTCCGGCGGTGTTGACTCCTCTGTTTCCGCCTACCTTCTGAAGCAACAAGGCTACCAAGTTGAAGGCCTGTTTATGAAGAACTGGGAAGAAGACGATAATGAGGAATACTGCACCGCAGCGGAAGACTTGGCAGACGCACAAGCTGTTTGTGACAAATTGGGTATCCACCTACACACCATCAACTTTGCTGCTGAGTACTGGGATAACGTTTTCGAGTACTTCTTAGCAGAATACAAAGCCGGACGTACTCCTAATCCAGATATCCTCTGCAACAAAGAAATCAAGTTCAAAGCATTTCTAGAATTTGCCGATGAAGTTCTGGAAGCAGACTACATTGCCATGGGTCACTATGTTCGTCGTACCTTCCCTACAGTGGAAGGCGAAAAACCAAAAATGTTGCGTGGACTGGATGGCAATAAAGACCAAAGCTACTTCCTTTATACATTAAGCTCAGAACAAATTGCTCGTAGCCTGTTTCCTGTAGGCGAACTAGAGAAGCCTGAAGTACGACGTATTGCAGAAGAGCAAGACTTGATCACAGCCAAGAAAAAAGACTCCACCGGTATTTGTTTTATAGGCGAACGTAAGTTCACCGACTTCCTCTCTCGATACTTACCTGCGCAGCCTGGAAAGATTGAAACGCCTGAAGGGCGCGTTATTGGGGAGCACCAAGGCTTGATGTACCATACTTTAGGTCAGCGTAAAGGCTTGCATATTGGTGGGCAAAAAGGCGGTGGTGGAAACGAAGACCCTTGGTATGTTGCAGAGAAAGATCTAAAACGTAATGTACTCATTGCGGTTCAAGGCGCTGATCACCCACTTCTTAAATCCACTGGTTTAATGGCATCACAGCTTCATTGGGTCGATCGCGAAGTAATCAAGCAACCAATGTCCTGTACCGTGAAAACGCGCTATCGCCAACAAGATATTCCTTGTACTATCATCCCGGTTAATGACGAAACCATAAAAGTCATTTTTGATGAACCGCAAGTTGCTGTAACACCTGGACAATCGGCTGTCTTTTATTTAGACGAAGTCTGTTTGGGCGGCGGCATCATAGAAAAACGTATTTGATAATTAAGGAGCACTTACGTGGCTAATACACTTTATGACCGTACCATCGCTTTTGCTGGCATGTGCCAAGCAGTAGCGCTGATGCAAGATATCGCGAAAGAAGGTCACTGTGATAAAGACGCGTTTGAAACCTCTATTAAAGCCATTTTGAACACCACCCCTAACAACACTATTGAAGTATTCGGGGATGAATCAAACCTAAAGATCGGGTTGGAGTGCCTAGAAAAAGGCATCGACAGCACGCCTGCTGGCAGCGAAGTAACTCGCTACCTGATCTCTTTGATGGCACTGGAGCGTAAGCTAAGTGCCCGCCGTGACGCCTTATCTCAATTGGGCGATCGCATTCAAATGGCTCAACGCCAAACCGAACATTTTGATCTGTTCGATGACAACATGATCAGTAATCTCGCCAGCATTTACTTGGATGTAGTCAGCCCGATTGGTCCTCGCATTCAAGTTACTGGCACCCCTTCAGTATTACAGCAAACCGCCAACCAACACAAAGTCCGTGCTCTGTTGCTTTCAGGCATCCGATGCGCAGTACTTTGGCGTCAAACAGGCGGCAAGCGTCGCCATCTAATTTTTGGCCGCAAGAGCATGCTCGAGCAAGCCCAAATTTTACTGGCACGAATCTAACTTAACAAATCACTCAGATATTCAGGAGAATAACATGGAACTGTCAGCATTGACTGCTGTTTCACCGGTAGACGGCCGCTACGGAAGTAAAACGATTGCGTTACGCAGTATCTTTAGTGAGTATGGCCTCCTAAAGTATCGTTCAATCGTTGAAATCCGTTGGTTACAGAAGCTTGCAGCTACAGATGCTATTGCAGAAGTCCCTGCATTCAGCGCTGAAGCAAATAAATTCTTGGACGAGCTAGCAGAAAACTTCAGCGAAGAAGACGCTGCACGCATCAAGGAAATTGAGCGTACAACTAACCACGACGTTAAAGCTGTTGAATACTTCCTGAAAGAAAAAGTTGCAGGTGTACCAGAGCTTCACGCAGTCAATGAATTCATTCATTTCGCTTGTACTTCAGAAGACATTAACAACACTTCTCATGCTCTAATGCTTAAAGAAGCGCGTGAAACTGTCATTCTTCCTGAAATTAAAAACATCATTGATGCGATTAAAGCCCTTGCTGAAGAGTACCGCGATATTCCTCTTCTTTCTCGTACGCACGGTCAGCCAGCATCCCCATCAACGATGGGTAAAGAAATGGCGAACGTCGCTTACCGTATGGAGCGTCAATACAAGCAAATCGCCAATGTTGAAATCTTGGCCAAAATCAACGGCGCAGTAGGTAACTATAACGCGCACCTTTCTGCTTACCCAGAACTGGACTGGCACAAATTTAGTGAAGAGTTCATCACTGAATCTCTAGATGTGACGTGGAACCCATACACAACACAGATCGAGCCGCACGATTACATTGCAGAGTTGTTTGACGCAATCGCTCGTTTCAATACCATTCTGATCGATTTCGATCGCGACGTATGGGGCTACATTGCACTGGGTCACTTCAAGCAGAAGACTATTGCTGGTGAGATTGGATCTTCAACGATGCCACACAAAGTTAACCCAATCGACTTCGAAAACTCTGAAGGTAACTTGGGTCTAGCAAATGCTGTATTCAATCACCTAGCTCAGAAACTGCCTATCTCTCGTTGGCAGCGTGATCTAACAGATTCGACTGTACTTCGTAACTTGGGTGTTGGCGTGGGCTACGCAATCATTGCTTATACGTCGACTCTAAAAGGCATTAGCAAGTTAGAAGTAAACCGTGAAGCATTACTGGCAGAGCTTGATCAAAACTGGGAAGTATTGGCAGAGCCAGTACAAACGGTAATGCGCCGCTACGGCATCGAAAAACCTTACGAGAAGTTAAAGGAACTCACTCGTGGTAAGCGTATCGACGGTGAAGCAATGCGTAACTTTATCGATGGCTTAGAGCTTCCTGAAAACGAAAAAGCACGCTTGAAAGAAATGACACCGGCTAACTACATTGGTCAAGCAATTGAGTTAACAGACAAACTATAACTTAGATAATACTAAGAATATCAAAACCAGCGGGTTAATCTTCGCTGGTTTTTTCTGCCTAAAGAACCTTCCTTCAACTTTTATTTTCATCCGATAATCGATATAAAACCCGCATTAACCCCATCTAACCTATAACTCACAATCCCACAATTGAGCCACAAACATAATCAATTCGATTGCATTTCTTTAAAAGCTCAAAATTTGATCATGTAGCTCTTTTTTTATACACAAACAGTTGTGCATTATGTTAACTGTTTGTTTTATAAGTATTCTCATTTCCGATAATGTAACTAAATATATAAATGCAGTACAAAACATCATTTATTGTGATATAAATCACACCAAATCAAGGATGGTTATAGAAATACAAAAAATACACAAAACAAATCTGAGCCATATAATAAAGAGGAATTTATGTTTCTTAAAAATCTCGCAATCAGCAGAAAACTTGCTTTGTCATTTTCTTTGATTGCAGTTATTAACATTATTTTTGCTGTCTTTTTCCTGAACGGTTTAAAACACATTCAAAACGAGCTGCTCAACTACGCTGACGACACGTTACCAGCGGTCATGACCGTTGAGTCACTCCAACAAGATTTCTTAGAGTTGCGCCTTTCTCAGTACAAACTGCTAAAGGTTCATAACAACCAAGCTGAACTTCTGAGCGACATTCAAAGCAATGAGCTACTAAAAAAAGAGCTATCAAAAAACCTAGCAGCTTACGGCAAAACAGTCTGGCCAGGTGAAGAACAGATCACGTTCGATCAGCTGATGAACGATTGGAATCAATACATCACACAAAGCAACCAATTCCACAAGCTATTGGCTGATTCAAAGAATTTAAAAGCTCAAGAATTAGTACTTAACAATCAGGCAACAGCCGAGTCTATGTCTCGTGCTTTCTCTACATTGAAGCGTATTTTGAACGATGCGATGTTAACGAATAGAGCAACCATTCTTTCAGAGATCGAAGGTTTAGAGTTAAAGAACCTCGTCAGTAATGCCTTAGCTCTTGCCGTCATGTTGATTGTTACTATCATCCTGACTAAAGCGATATGTGGTCCACTGAAAGCAGTCGCGACATTGGCTAACGACATTGCAGACGGTGATCTTTCGCAAAAGCTAGATCGCAACGCCATTGGAAAAGACGAGTTAGGTCAGCTGGCTGAATCCGTTGAATCCATGCAAAACAACCTAAAATCACTCATTGAGCAAGTTGCCTCTGCGGTTTCTCAGGTGAACCAGTCCGCTGGTGAAGTCAACATGATTTCGAAACAGTCTGCAGACGGTATGCAGCATCAACAACAAGAAACAGGTCAGGTATCTTCAGCCATGACAGAGATGGAATCTGTCATTCATGATATTTCGAAAAATACAGAAACCTCCGCTCAAGAAACACAAGATGCGATGAATCTAACTAAGAATGGTAATGATCAAGTTAAATTGATGATCGATGCCATGATGGAAGTCGCGGACTCTATTCGTCTTTCAAGTGAAACCGTCGCTGAATTAGAAAAGCGTTCACAACAAATCCATATTTTTGTCGACGTGATTCAAGATATCGCAGAGCAAACGAACCTTCTTGCACTTAATGCAGCAATCGAAGCGGCACGTGCTGGTGAGAGTGGTCGTGGGTTTGCTGTTGTTGCTTCAGAGGTACGCTCACTTGCTGGTCGTACACAAGATTCAACCGGTGAAATCAGTACAATCATTGAAGAATTTAAAGCCAGTACTCAGAAAGTGAAAAACGTATCTGATGGTAGCCAAGAAAGTACATCAAGGTGCTTAGGGCTGGGTGATCAAGTTCAAGATATTATGGGTGACATCCAAAATGCTGTGACTCAAATTTCTGATATGGGTGTTCAAATAGCCAGTGCTTGTAGCCAGCAATCCGCAGTAGTTGGTGACCTTTCGGTTCGTGTTGAAAACATGCAAAGCTCGTCCGAACAAGTCGCACAAGGCTCTCTTCAAACCGCACAGTCTTGCTCTGAGTTAGAGCAACTGTCTCAATCGCTGCAGCAGTCAATGGCAAAATTCCGACTGGTGTAACTCTTTCATTACTAGGGTCTTTTGACCCACGTAAACCGATCCCGTCTGGGCGTTCAATTCGCCCAGCATATAAATTTAATGCCCTCTCCTATATTCACTCGTTTACTCGGGAGGGGGATGCTTTGGAGAAAAAACATGAAAACTAAATTAACTCTTTTAGCGCTGTCTTTTGCTGCCGCGACCACTATTTCAACGCCTGCACTAAGTGCGCCACTGCTTTCGGGTATTGAAGGCGAATACAGTAATGAATACAAAACCAGTAATGCATGGCTTGAAGTAAACCTATCTCAGTTCAATGACAACATCAATCAGTTCAGAACTTTTGTTAGTGCGGGTACAAGTATTTGTGCGGTTATGAAAGCAGACGCTTACGGAAATGGCATTCAAGGACTCATGCCGACTATCCTTGCCCAAGGCATTCCATGCGTTGCTATTGCAAGTAATGAAGAAGCACGCATCGTTCGTGAATCTGGCTTTGATGGTCAATTAATTCGTGTGCGCGCGGCGAGCAATAAAGAAATTGCTAATGCGGTTCAATACGATGTTGAAGAGCTAGTGGGTTCATTATCTAAAGCTCGCCAGATCGAGCGAATCGCTGAGCGTTTTGATACTGAAATCAATGTTCACCTTGCGCTTAACTCAGGCGGAATGGGTCGTAACGGCTTAGATATGTCGACAAAACGCGGACAAAATGACGCATTAAAAATGACAGATTTTGACAATGTTGAAATTGTAGGAATCATGACTCACTTCCCTAACTACGAAGTGGATTACATCAAAGAGAAAGCCGCAGAATTTGAGCAAAGTGCACTTTGGATCATTGAGAACTCAGACCTTGATCGCGAAGATGTGACTCTTCACGCTGCCAACTCATTTACATCACTCAACGTACCAGAAGCTCAGTTTGATATGGTGCGCCCAGGCGGTGTTTTGTATGGCGATCTTCCTGGACATGCTGAGTACCCTTCTATCGTTTCTTACAAAACAAAAGTGGCATCTTTACATAGACTTCCTGCGGGCAGCACAGTTGGGTATGACAGTTCATTCGTCACAGAACGTGAGACCATTCTAGCCAACCTACCACTTGGTTATTCAGATGGTTATAACCGCAGCCTTGGTAACAAAGCAGAAGTTATCATAAACGGTCAACGTGTTCCTGTTGTAGGCAAGATTTCGATGAATACAACAATGGTTGATGTAACCGATGTTCACGGCATTCGCCAGAATTCAGAAGCGGTACTGTTTGGTACGCAAGGTGACAACAGCATAACCATTGGCGAGATAGAAACGCACACCGACATGATTTTCCCTGAAATCTACACAATTTGGGGTAACTCGAACCCTCGTCGCTACGTTTGGTAACAGTGGGCTCACCCATCAATTGAGCTAGTTACTATATATATTGAGCTGCCCTATGGGCAGCTTTTTCGCTATATAGGCATGATTTATTTATAAAAAACCACGATAAAATTAAGAAAATAATATTAGTAATTAAATAAATAATTTATGAGAAATCATTACTTTTGATATGAAGATAATTATCAACTCAGTGAATATAATTAAATAGAATATTATTAATACAATGATCTTAATTTATAATAAGTAGAGAAAGATTCAGCTAGTGAACATTTAAATGAGACATTGTTCAACTTAACAATTTTACTTACATAATTTAGATGTACTTAGGCTTCTCCTAACCCCATCATACTAAGCCTGAGTTTAAAATCTAATTATTAACTTATTCGGTTTGTTGATGAGAGATAGCATTAAAATATCCTTGGTAGTTCCAGTTTTTAATGAAGAGGAGGCCATTCCTCTCTTTTATAAAACGGTAAAAGAAAATAGCGAACTTAGCCGATATGACATTGAAATTTTGTTTATTAATGATGGGAGTACGGATCTTACCGAAAGCATTATTGAAGCATTATCAGTTAGCGATAAAAATGTCATCTCTTTGAGCTTTACTCGAAATTTTGGTAAAGAACCCGCACTAATGGCTGGATTGGAACACGCTTCCGGTGACGCCGTTATTCCTATCGATGTAGATCTCCAAGACCCTATCGACGTGATCCCTGAAATGGTCGACAAATGGCAAGCAGGGGCAGACGTTGTGCTCGCCAAACGAGTCGATAGAACAAGCGACAGCGTGTTAAAAAGAAACACCGCTGAAATGTTCTATAAAATACATAACCGAATAAGTGATTTAAAAATTCAAGAGAACGTCGGAGACTTCCGCTTACTTTCTCGCGACACCGTCGAGCATATCAAACAACTCCCTGAGCGAAACCTATTCATGAAAGGCATCCTTTCATGGGTTGGTGGAAAAGTTGAAATAGTTGAATACACACGAAATGAGCGAGCGGCCGGTATATCCAAATTCAACGGCTGGAAACTTTGGAACTTTGCCATAGAGGGAATAACCAGTTTCTCGACTCTTCCACTTAGAGTATGGAGCTACATTGGGTTCGTGATTTCTTTTATGTCTCTTTGTTACGGCAGTTGGATTATTTTAGATAAATTCATCAATGAGAACCCTGTCCCTGGTTTCCCTACTTTGATTGTCGCTATTGTATTCCTTGGTGGTATCCAATTGATTGGAATAGGAATCATTGGGGAATATGTGGGTCGGTTATACATTGAGACCAAACAACGGCCAAGATACCTCCTGAAAAAACGAGAATCGTCTAAAGAACAAAAGCAGAAAAAAGGCACCCTGAAAAGCGTCGACTTTTCCTCTTCAACTCAATCCAGTAGTGCATCTCAAAAGGTCAACAGGCCTTAGGTCCCGTTAGCGGTAAGATTGCCATGTCTTACCGCTCTTCATCTTTTCCTGTTCAAAGCCAAGACAAATATAGAATCCACTGACTTGAGAGCCCGTATTCCTCCAGCATGACGGCACTTGGGTGTAGTTAATGTGGTTACTTAGGTATAGAATGTCGGCAAATTTAAAAGATGCGAATCCACCATGTACCAGCTCTCCTTTTCAATAGAAGAATTTCTTACTCATTACTGGCAGAAAAAGCCGACCATTATCAAAGGTGGTTTCTCTAACTTTTCGGACCCTCTTTCTCCGGACGAATTAGCCGGTTTAACCATGGAAGAGGAAATTGATTCGCGCTTTGTTTCCAATTTAGATGATGACTGGGTAGCTGAACACGGTCCTTTTCCTGAAGAAAAATTCGCGGAGCTGGCTGAAACCAACTGGTCGCTTATCGTTCAAGCTGCCAATCATTGGCACCCAGAAGCGGCTGAACTTGTTAAAGCATTCGATGCGATGCCCAACTGGTTGTTTGACGACTTAATGATTAGTTACTCCGTTCAAGGTGGTGGTGTTGGCCCTCATATAGACCAATACGATGTGTTCATTGTTCAAGGTTTGGGGAAACGTCATTGGCGTGTTGGTGCGCTTGATGAAGGACAATATAAAGAAACTTGTCGCCACTCTGTGCTTAGGCAAATTGAAGGGTTTGATCCGATCATCGACGACGTGCTCGAACCCGGTGACATTCTTTATATCCCACCCGGTTTTCCACACGATGGCTACGCACTTGAACCTTCGATGAGTTACTCCGTCGGTTACCGTTCCCCTAAGCAGCAAGAACTTCTCTCCAATTTTGCGGATTACGTATTGGCTCATGATATGGGCGATCACCATCTGCATAACCCTGCTCAAGAAACGCAAGAAACAAAAGGGGTCATTCAGGATAAAGACCTCAATCAGTTGAAAGCCATGCTTAAAAACTCATTGAACGACGAAGCGACACTCGATAAGTTCATTGGCTGCTTAGTGAGCCAGTCTCGCCATCAATTGGATATTGTCTCTGCTGAGGAGAAATGGACACCAGAGGAGCTACAGGGCTATTTACAAGAAGGTGGGGCAATTGAGCGTGTTTCCGGTCTTAGAGCGTATTACCATGAAAACAACCCGCTCACCGCCTATGTAAACGGTGACGTTGTTACAGTCGAAGAATCTCAGCAAGAGATCATACATGCACTGTGTGATCAAAACGTCATCATTTGGGACGATATTGACAACTCAGGTGATGCAGGTACGGCACTCGACATCCTTTGCGATTTCGTTAATCGAGGATATTGGTTTACTCACGAGTAAAGTAACGACTGTGTTAAACAATAAAAGGGAGCATGATGCTCCCTTTAGTATTTTATGGGTAACAAACCTACACTTTAAACTGGTTGACCAAATCTTTTTGTCGTGAGGATATTGCGGAAATTTCTTTACTGATTCTTTCTGATGATTCCGCCTGTTCCAAAATCTGTGCACTTAACTCACGGATATTAGACACGTTGAGATTCACCTCTCCAGACACCGACTGTTGCTCCTCCGCCGCTTTTACAATCTGAGAGTTCATGTCCACGATGGCCACAATAGATTCATCGATTGTATTAAGCTCTTTTACCGCTTTATCAACCTGATCATGTGTATGTGCAGCCAGTTCATTTCCTTCTTGAATTGCGCTCACGACATTTTTGGTCCCGACTTGTACTTTTTCAATCACTTCTCGGATTTCGCCTACTGAATCTTGCGTTCGGCTTGCCAAGTTTCGTACTTCATCGGCGACCACCGCAAAGCCTCGCCCTTGCTCTCCTGCGCGCGCAGCTTCTATCGCAGCGTTTAGCGCTAACAAGTTTGTCTGCTCTGAAATGCCTTCAATCACCGAAAGGATTTCGGTAATGGCCGCATTATTCTTCGCTAAGTCCTCAACCACTGGCACTGCGCTGGTCATTTTATCCACCAACTTCGTCATTTCATCCGAAGAATCGCCAATCACCTCTTTACCTTGAGAGACAGACATATTGGCTTCGTTTGCCGCTTGAACCGCAATTTCGGCATTTTGAACGACCAAGCCCGCCGTTTGCGTCATTTCTTCAGATGCCGTTGCCACTAAGTCGACCTCTTTAAACTGCGCATCACTGCTTTGGCGAGTCACCGATGCTGCTTGCCCCGATTGTTCTGATGTCGAAGAAATATCGTGCGTCGTCGCAACCACCTCTTTGATGATCACTTGCAACTTATCTAAGAACTTGTTGAAGCCCGCCGCTAATTGACCTATTTCGTCTTGGGTTTGAACATCCAGTCTCTGAGTTAAGTCCCCTTCCCCAGAAGCAATATCGTCTAATCGAGTGACCACTTCCTTAATAGGCTTCACTAGGCGAGTAGCAAGACCAGCGATCAACACCAAGCCAAATAGAACCAGCACAACACCGACCATCAATTCGTTTGAAATGGAGCCATTAACCAGTTCAGTTATAACCGAATCAAGTCGAGTCGCGTCGGCCAATACACTCTCGCGAGGCACTTCTAACATGACGCCCCAAGTTTGGTTTGCTACCGAGACAGGTGAAAACACCGTGAGCCACTGTTTATCGGCACTCCACTGGGTTTGGACTTCGCTCGAAAATAGGAAACCCTCCAACATAGAAGCACTGACCCTATTGCTTTGATATTTTTCGCCCAGTTTTGCGCTCGAATCGTCTGTTGCGATCAAAGTGCCATCTAAACTCAGAATCGTAATGTGCCCTTTACCTGCAAATAAGGCTTGATCCGACTGCATAACCGTATCAATCAGAGCATTAAGAGATAATTCAACGCCGAGGAAACCAACCACTTCTTCTTCAGATACAAGTGGGACAGTCAGTGAGGTTTGCAACACATCACCATTTTGGCTGCTGGTAATTCGTGGTGAGGTAACGCAAGCTTGACCGGAATTTATAGGGCATAGAAAGCGCTCAGCCTGAGACGAATCCATCAATTTACTTTCTTCTAGCGGCTCACCAAAAACAAGCGTTTCATCTTCAGGAGAAATCGACCAATAGCTGGCAAATCGCCCCTTTTCGTTGGAGCCTACATAGTCTGCACCATGATAGTTACTGTCTTCTCCATCAAGCGCATCTTCGTTAAAAACAAGGTAAGCCCCACGCACGGTTGGAAAACGCACTACCGTGTTATTCACCATTTCATTGAGCGCGGTTCGCAGTTCTTCACTCGGAGTAAAGTTTTCTAATGCATTGCGCTGCAAAAATAACGCACTCTCACCCAGCATTTCGGCGCGGTAAGTTGCTTCATCAAGATAAGTTTGAACTTCTGCAGCATTCAGTTTGGCCATGCCAGCTAAGATTTGCTGAGATTTATCGATAACGGATTGGGAACTATGGTCAATGACAATCTTCTGATTGCCCGTTGCATTGTAGATTGAAAAACCTATCAAGCTCACCGATGTAAAGAGCAGGCAGAGACCAGCCAGCAGTGTAATTTTCAAATGAACAGATAGCGTTCGCATATTCCCAACCTCCTTTTGCAAACTCGTATTTGTCACAACCCAAAGTTGGTGTTAACAAATATTTTACAGGCACAATCTATCAACAGGATTAGTAAATTACTAGCGACCAAGGACTAAGTTTTTCATGCTAACTCGTCAATCTAATGGCGAATTTTATCCGACACACCAACAGGTATGACTTACATACCATTGTCAATATTTTGACTCGATTAGATTATTTACTAATTTCTTATTTATCGGACACTTGAGAATCATCTTTAGAAGAAAATTCAGGTTTGGATAGAACGCCAATTTTCCGTTTCTCTTCAGCTCAATTCATTTCTCTCGAGTTCAATTTGCGTCTTGGCCTTGTTAACAGCCCTTTTTGATCGTTCAAAAAAACAACAAATATCTTGCGATTCAAAAATTTCACATGTAGATTAAATGAAATGTTTATTTCAATATTTGTATTTGCGATATGCCACTTTCATTCATAAATTGATTCAATGTATTACTTCGCTTCAGGGCAAAGAAGGACATCAATAGATGCAAGTGAGTACGAAATATAAGTGAGTTCGAGGTATCAGGAGCAAGGAATGAAAGAAGTGGATAAAAAGCTCGATGTTATCTGCATGGGCAGAGTGGCCGTCGATTTATATGGCGATCAAATAGGATCTCGCTTAGAGGACATGACCACCTTTGCGAAGTATTTAGGCGGTTCTTCCGGAAATGTCGCCTATGGTACGGCCATTCAAGGGCTAAAATCTGGCATGTTGGCTCGAGTGGGTGACGAGCATATGGGGCGATTTGTTCGAGAGGAATTGATTCGTGCCGGTGTGGATGTTTCGCATTTAATCACCGACAAAGACAGACTGACCGCACTGGTCCTACTCGGCATAAAAGATGAAGACACCTTCCCACTTATTTTTTACCGCGATAACTGTGCCGATATGGCGATAACGTCAGATGACGTCTCCGAGAGCTACATTGCTTCGTCGCGATGTTTAGCCATTACTGGTACACACCTTTCAAACCCTAACTCACGTGAAGCCGTACTTACTGCATTATCTTATGCTCGAAAACACGGTGTAAAAACCGCATTGGATATTGATTATCGTCCTGTTCTTTGGGGGCTCACCTCTTTAGGTGATGGTGAAACTCGATTCATCGAATCAGATAGCGTGACCCAGTCACTTCAAGATGTATTGCACTACTTTGATTTGATTGTTGGGACGGAAGAAGAATTTCACATCGCAGGAGGATCCACAGATACCGTTGAGGCATTAAAAGGGATTCGAAACCACTCTAAAGCAGAGTTGGTCTGCAAGCGTGGCCCTATGGGTTGCAGCGTCTTTACCACAGACATTCCTGAAACCTTAGATGAAGGCATTACCGTTAAAGGGGTAAGAGTGGATGTCCTCAATGTGCTTGGCGCTGGCGACGCTTTTATGTCGGGTCTGTTGCGTGGTTATCTAAACGGAGAATCTTGGGAGCAGAGCTGCAATTACGCTAACGCATGTGGCGCTCTGGTTGTGTCTAGACACGGCTGTGCTCCAGCAATGCCAACAAAAGCTGAGCTCGACTATTACATAACGCACGCCGAAAACATTCCTCGCCCAGATGTGAGTCACGAGCTGAATCACCTCCATCGCGTCACAAAGCGAGCAAGAGAATGGAAAGATATCTGTGTTCTCGCGTTTGATCACCGAGCTCAATTCGCAGAGATGGCGCTAGAAGCTAACCGTGAAATTGATACCATTCCTTACATTAAATCATTGATTTGGCAAGCTTACTGTCAAGCTACCGAAGAAGCAGGGCTACAAGGCAAATCCGGTATTCTCTGCGACGGTACTTTTGGTCAGCATGTTTTGAATCAAGCTACCGGGATTAAAGAAAATAATGACTCGATGGTTTGGATTGGTCGCCCTATAGAGCAGCCTTCCTCACGCCCTCTCATGCTTGAGCATGGCAACATTGGTAGCCAACTTGTGAACTGGCCACAAGAGCATATCGTTAAATGCTTGGTTTTCTATCATCCAAACGATGAGCAATCTCTCAAACTTCAGCAACAACGAGATCTACAGGAGATCTACCAAGCTTGCTGCCAAAGTGGTCATGAATTGCTGTTGGAAATCATTTTACCTAAAGACTCAGCGCCATGCTCACCCGAGGAAGAAGGTCAGCTATATACCTCAGCGCTTTCACAGCTTTATGACTTAGGAATAAAGCCCGATTGGTGGAAGTTGCCATCGATAGAGCAACAAGGCTGGAAAGACATCGATGCACTTATTGAACAGCAAGATCCCTATTGCCGTGGCATTGTTTTACTTGGGCTAGATGCACCATTGGATCAACTTGCAAAAGGATTCCAAGATGCCGCTCAAAGTAAAAATGTACAAGGATTTGCTGTAGGTCGTTCTATCTTTGGAGAGCCTACGAAACAGTGGCTAAAGTGTGAAATAAACGACGAAACGTTTATTTCAAAAGTAAAGAATAACTACCACCAGCTTGTAGCAGTCTGGCAACAGCGACATTCCTAATTTATGCGCTAGCAGGAGAAAAACTATGGAAACCATTAACAACTTTATTAACGGGCAGCGCGTAGAAAGCCAAACCGATAGATTTGGGAAAGTGTATAACCCTGCCACAGGGCAGCAGACCAAACAGGTAGTACTTAGCCTAGCATCGGAAGTCGAGGAAGCTATTGAAGCTGCCGCTAACGCCTTTCCAACGTGGTCCAAAACCCCGTCACTTCGTCGAGCTCGTGTCATGTTTAAATTCAAAGCATTACTTGAAGAAAACAGTCACACACTCGCAGAATTGATATCCAATGAACACGGAAAAGTATTTTCCGATGCCATGGGAGAGTTAACGCGTGGTCTAGAAGTGGTCGAGTTTGCCTGCGGTATCCCCCATCTTCAAAAAGGTGAAAGCTCGGCAAACGTCGGAAGTGGTGTAGACAGCCACTCTATCATGCAGCCATTGGGCGTTTGTGCAGGTATAACACCTTTTAACTTTCCAGCGATGGTCCCAATGTGGATGTTTCCTATAGCCATCGCGACCGGTAACACATTTGTTCTAAAACCTTCAGAAAAAGATCCTTCACTTGCATTGATGCTGGCTGAGTTACTGAAACAGGCAGGGCTGCCAGATGGCGTATTCAACGTAGTTAATGGAGACAAAGAAGCCGTCGATGTTTTGCTCACTCACCCGTCAGTACAAGCCGTTAGCTTTGTTGGATCGACTCCAATTGCAGAATACATTTACTCAACCGCATCGGCTCATGGTAAACGATGCCAAGCACTTGGTGGAGCAAAAAACCACTGCATTCTGATGCCAGATGCCGACATGGATATGGCGACGGGCGCTATTCTCGGCGCAGGTTTCGGGGCAGCAGGTGAACGTTGCATGGCACTTTCAGTGGTTGTCGCAGTCGGTGATGATACTGCAAATGCACTGATTGAAGGGCTAGCAAGCAAAATAGCGGCTATGCGAGTTGGTCCTGGGCTAGTAGATGGCAAAGAAAACGACATGGGGCCAGTCATATCCGCAGAACATCGACAAAAGATCATTGGTTACATCGATTCAGGTGAAGCTCAAGGTGCCGAACTCACAATAGATGGAAGAAGCTGCAGTGTGGAAGGGCATGAAAGCGGATTTTTTGTTGGTCCAACTTTATTCGACCACGTTACGCCAGATATGACCATTTATCAGGAAGAAATATTCGGTCCGGTTTTGTCTGTTGTTCGTGTACCCGATTATCAAACGGCACTGCAACTTATCAATGCCCATGAATACGGCAACGGAACGGCTATTTTTACCCGTGACGGCGAAACCGCACGACAGTTCAGTGAAGATGTCTTGGCAGGAATGGTCGGTGTCAATGTCCCTATTCCTGTTCCAATGGCGTTCCATAGCTTTGGTGGATGGAAACGCTCAATATTTGGACCTTTGAACGTTCACGGTAATGATGGGGTGCGTTTCTATACAAGAATGAAAACCGTCACCACTCGCTGGCCAACCAGTGTCCGACTTGAGAAACACCAAAGCGATTTCATAATGCCTACGATGGACTAAAAATACGCTCTGTGCCGCTTTCTCCCCCGTGATTGTGGCGCAGAGCACCTCCCTACTTTACTCGCTCGCTTTACCCCTCAACAAATTACTCTCAATTGAATCTAACGAGAAAAGAATGCTTAAAGCCATCAACCATATCCAAATTACTATTCCTAGCGGCGCTCAAGAAGATGCCAAAGCCTTCTATTGTAACGTGCTTGGACTCAGCGAAATTAAAAAGCCCACAACTCTTGAAGGTAATGGGAGTATTTGGTTAGGGCTTGGTGACGTCGCCATCCACTTTGCGATTGAAAATGAAAATTACCGAGCATTTACATCCGCACATATTGCCTACGAAGTCGATGATCTTGATATGTATAAGAAGACGTTAGAAGACAACGGATTCATCATCAAAAAAAGTATTCAAATCCCCAATGTCAAGCGTTTTGAATTTCGCGACCCATTTGGTAATCAAATCGAATTGATGGAAAGAATCGAATGAAGAAAAGCCAAGTTAACAGTACGTCTAAGTTAACATCCAAAATAATGAAACGGCATGCGATAGGTTGATTAGTACGATCTATTCATACATACATTTTCCGCTTGCCGCTGCTAGCTACTTCAAGGGCGGTGGCATGAATTTTTTCATGGCATCTAAACTGATACGTGGGCGAGTTTGATTATCGGAATGTGTATCCAAACACGCTGATGTACGCGCCCATCTAACAGGTAAATTCCACCCGCCATGCAAGCACTCAATATACATATTAGTTTGTGGATTGAGGGTAAGGACACTCGGACCATAGTGTAAATCAATGTCTTGTCTTGGCTGGTTTGCCGCAGAACGATTAATCGCAAATCTAAGTTCTGGCTTGGCTGTTACCGTCGCCGGTACAAAAAACGTAATCCCACCATTAGCGATAGGTACTAAACGCTTTTCACTGCGAGTGGCATTTGAAGAAACATTTGTCTTGATTGGTGGGCGCGTGAACACCCACTGAGGAACAAACAGCCTTCTCTTGCTCAACACTTTATATACGGCATCAGTAATCAAGTTAACATCATTGTTCGCACTATAGGTGTGGAGATAAAAAGGGGCATTTTGTGTCGCGAGAGCAACTCTTACCCATGAATTAATTTGGTGTTTGATGTCACTCACCGTCAGTAACGCAGGGTGTGCTTTTTGAAATTCAATAAAACGGTGTACCAGATCTGGCCAATTGATGTTGATTCGCGCTCTAGGTCGATTGTAGTGTGTATCTAACTCCCACACCGTCACTACCTGAATTTTGTCGTCCCAGTTTTGTCCCACGAAGGGGTCATTGATCGCTAAGCCATACCCCATTAAGTCTTTTAACGTGTCCTTCCAAAAAGGAACCGTTATTCCTCTAAAACCGACATAATCACTCATAGTGTTTTCTGGCAGCGTCGATTCTAACTTTGCTACAAATTCCGCGGGGTGCTTTTGGCCTTGCTGATCGAAAACATAGCAAATTGGAAAATCCCCATATGACGTACTAATGCTTTCAGAACAATCCAAATCTAAACTTTGTACGTCGACACCATCAACCACAAAATACGTCTCAGCAGCTTTGGGTTGTGCCGCTAAGATTCGATACCCTTTTTGAGACGCGACCTGAGACAAATGCTCAATATCATTTTCAAATCCTCTCGTATCAAACGCGCCACTGAACCAAACCAGCTCCTCTCCAGGGAAATAATTAGGATGTTCACTATAAGCACTGCCGATATCGAACTCTGGCTGATTAAACCCAGTGTTATCTCGTGCGATCGAACCAAATTTAGGCACAAACCACACTAAATTTGCATCTACGGTATCACCGTAAAGGTAAAACTTATGCAGAATATCTGCGGGAAATTCGGCTTCTACATTTTTTAATGAAGGGTCTATGGGAGCGGCGGTCGCGCCACTGTTGAAGACAGATATCAGCAATAAACACTGAATAAGGATGTTTACGATTTTATTGCGCATGGTGATTCCATTTTTCCTTGCAAATATTTTCGTTCTTTTCATTTGGGCAACCAGACTTTATCCAGATACCCAGTAATTTAATGAGTGGTTTAGGTAGTGGGCGCCCCGTTGCAGGCATCCCTGCTGGAGTCGCTCCCATACCAAATTCTTTCTCTTTTTCCCGTATAGCCAACCGTTGGTACAAAATGCTCGGGTCGTTCTCGCTTAGCCATTGCTCTATATGCTCCTTGCCAGCCATGTTAAAAACCTCTTTTGCCCTGCCCTCAATGCCATGACAATGTACACAGCCCGTATCTCGCCATAAACGGTTCCATATATAGGTCAGCGCTTTAGGCGGTATGCTTCCTGTGGGAAGTTGTTCGAAATCAGCCGATACCTGCGAAACAGCCTTAGCTAAGGCTTCTTCATTTTCAGAACGTGAATGTTGAAAATAAGCATAAAGGTCATGAGCATCGTGACGAGAGATTGGCAGTTTGGGCATGGTTCTCCCTTCCACCGCCTTACCATTGGCATATTGGTGGATCCAATCTGCAGAAAATAAACTCATCGCATTCGCGTTATAGCCTGATAGCTGGCTATTGCCATGACACATAGAACAACTCTGTTTAAACAACGCCTCTCCCTTCTTTATCGAGCCTTTCACCTCCAAATCCGATTCATTGGGTATGGCGCCCAAATGCTCATTGATCGCTATCACTTCATCTTCAGAAATATTGGTGTAAGCCATCATTTTAGGGGCATTGCAGCTATTGCCGTCACAGGTACCATGTGGGGCGTTGAGGAATTTGGCTAACGTTTTTCGGTTAACTCTGACCGTTTGTTTTTCAAACATCGGCCATATGGGTGCATGTAAGTAAGAAAGGGGGTATTTCTCCATAGATTCAAGACGTTTGTCCTTCACTGGAAGTGCGACGTATCGTGGATCTGAGATCTTATTTCTGTAGTTGTACGCGATTTCGTCAATTTCTGTATGGCACGCCACGCACTTTTGATCGGTCCATTTTCGAGAACCGTTTGGTAAAGTTCCGACGGGTTTCATTCGGTTATCAAAATGGCAGCCATGGCATTCTTGCTCAATCGCCGTTTTGTAAGTGCGATCATCCAACTCAAGAGCGTATCCATTGAAAGACAGTAAAAACGTTGCGCCTAGCAAGGAAACTAGAACGCAACGAACCCACATACAACTAAAGTAGGTAATAAGAAAAGGCATAGAAAATCAGTACATAACCTCAACGAACGGGGTTGAAGGCACAGGCTCTGAAATAACGATCTTTTCCGATGCTGCTTTTTCTGGAATAACCCAGTATCCAGGCTGCTGGTCTATCACTAAAAAGAGGTCTATGAACTGTGTCCAACGTTGAAACAGAAGCGACTTATCTACCGTTGTTCCTGCATCAAAGCCAAACAAAGTCGGGTCGACATGAGAAGAGTAAAAGTTAATACCTTGGCTCAATCCATACCATCCAATATCGACATGAGGGGGACTGGTTTCCGCTTGATCGGCTGATGTTGGTTCAGGTGATACTGGTGGGTCCGGTTGTACTGGTGGTTCAGGTGGTAACGGTAGATCGTGCTCCAGTACCTTTTGTTCAACCAACTGATTGACAATGCTTGGTACTTCGATGAACACACCAGGTGCGGGCTGATCAGCAGGGTCTGACAGCGAAAACTTTGCATGCATTAGCTGCTTAGTATCGATAAGTTCAAGTAATTGAGCTTCTTTGGCTGTGCTGGTGTTGTAACGAATCACTAAGCTACACAATTTAGGGTAACCAGGTTGACGTGTTGACACAGACGAGTACTCAAATGTGGTAAGCAAGTCGGTTAACGCTTGAGTAGGCTGACAAAGAATTGCATCGTCAGGAACGATGGTCTTTCTGTTTGGTCGGATGTTGTTTTCCCGAGCAAAAGTTGTAAATTCTCCGCTCTGAACACTTCTTGGAACAAAGCTGACCGTTAGTGTTTTAGTTCGGTATTCTCCAGCCACAGGGAGCCGATAATCGTATTCATAATCTCTAAACCAAACGTAACCAGTGCCACGAGTGGTATTTTTAAATGGGGCAAAAACGATGTCACCGTTATCTATTGTGGAATTAAAATCCAACAAAGACAGCGTGTAATCGCTAGCATGCGCCGACACTGCTGAAACGAGTGCGGCACTAGCAAGTAAATGAGTCAATTTCATCATAGGTAGTCCTTGAATTAGCCCACGAACTGCGTGGGCTAAACACTGCATTAGCGTTGCAAAGAGCGATAATCCAGATTATGACGAAAGCCATAACCCAGAGTTACCCTCCGTTACGGCGTAGTGACGTCGTCAACAATCGCGTGACAACCTACTTCGGTGCTCCATTCAACAGGCGTTCCGAAGCCACCAACAACACAGTCCACACTCATTTCAGTTTGTACTGTTTCCATTGACATACCAGGGCTCCAGTTTATGGTTCTGGTTTCGTTACGCTTCAGTACTTGCTTCTCGTAGTTAGCGCGTAGAGTCCACATAGAGTTAGTGCTTGTGTCTACTTGCCCTAACTGTGATTGACTGTACTCTTGGATTTGGTCAAACAGTTCTGCTTGCAACTCCGCTTGAATACCTTCTACAGCTTTTATAAATGCAGCTTGGTTTGGCGCCTTCTCTTCATACTTCCCTGTTTCAGGGTTGTAGTATTCAACGTAAACACCTTTGCCTTCCTGCACGAGCTTTTTAAAGAACGCTTGGATTTCAATATCGACACACGCGTAGTTGTGGTAAGCCGCAAATGTATGCGCTTGTTCGAATGTCTGATTCCAGTCAACAGTAATACGTGCCGCACGTGTCGCTCTTTCTGTTTCCAACTCCCAATCCACGACAAGGCTGAAATAAGGTGCAAGGCTGTTACCTACCATAAGATCGTCTTGAATGGCATTGGTCATATCATTATCAGGTAGCGTCACCAATTGGAAAGGGATATGTACAGAAGCACTGGTTCTGCCACTTGGTACCTTAGCATACGCTTTCTCAACGATAGAGGTTTCCTGTTGGGTACCATCGATGGCGGTAACCGAACACTTGTTGATGTTCACATTGATGGTTTTCCCATACGGATCGGTAACCATCAAAGGCTCATCCACACACTGCACGTCAACTCGACCATCGGCATCCGCATCGATACCATCAACAACAAATAGCGCTGTCCCACGATTCACAATGGCTGGAGCCACTTTAAATCCCGCTTTCTCCGCTTCAAGCTTCAGGAAAGTAACATCTTCCACACGACCCATTGTATTGAATGCGCCACCCATGCGGATTTGAGCTTCACCAGGGCGAAGTGCCGCCCAAGTACCGAACCTTGGCACGTAGCTTGATGCGTTGAAGTTAGGGCGGGTATTATTTCCTCGACCACGGTAGGAAACGTAACCAGATTTGGGCACATACAAAATAAGATCTTTCGCGTGCGAATCTTTATACAGGTAATACTTACTTTCTATCTCAGCCGATACGCTGGCTGGGAAATGACGGTATGCATTGTCATCATTTGGATCCATTGGTGCTGCAGTCGCAACACAACTAAGTAAAGCCGCAGCCATAGTGCTCAGCTTAAGAATATGAGTCCTTTTCATTTTTTCCTCGAATTGACAAAAGTATTTATAATTCAACGCGTTGAATGGAAATTATGCCCAGAGGATAAGTGTAAGAAGAAGACGAGATATACCGATATCACGCTTTGTTCTAAAATTCAGGGTGAAATGATTATTACTCTCAAAAAATTATGAGAGTAAAGCCATATTTATTCGGAGTATTTGATAGGTAAAATTATAGCGTAAGGTATTAATAATTAAGGATATAAATAAAAAATAAATTGATATAAGCAACAGTAAGGTTGGCTCAGAAATGACTTAAAAACGGTATTCTAAAAGTGCTTAGAAACAGCGCCTAATAGCCATCATTTATAAGCTTTTTACTTCTTTATCGAACCACGTATAACGGGTTCACAAGGTAGTGTAATAGATTGCGGTGGTAACTCAGAGTCTGCGATGTGATCGAACAATGTGCCTATCGTCTTTTGAATCATTTCTTCGTATGGCTGCCTAATCGTCGCCAAATTGTAGGCACGACTTTTCGCGAGCCTTATGTCATCCACGCCAACTATACCGACATCTTCTGGCACTCTTAATCCAAATTCGTATCGAATAGCATCCATACCGCCACACGCCATTATGTCGTCAGCGTAGAACAAGGCATCGGGTTTTTCGCTGGAATTAAATATACGAACAGTCGCGTCATAACCAGAGTCGTAGCTGAATTCCCCACCTTCAACGATCTGCCATTTGTCGCAACCTCGCAATATTAGCTTACTTAGAAACCCTCTCTGACGCTCGACCGTTGCCGACGTGCCGACAGGTCCAGTGACAAATGCTGGTCGATTGTATCCAGCATCCAAAATCATGTCTGCAGCCATACCGCCCGCTTCTAAGTTGTCGCAACTCACGACGGTAACGCTGTTCTCATCTGAGTTTCGCCCAAAAATAACGACAGGCGTATTTTGCGCCTTACAAGCATCAGACAACGCTTCAGGTAGTGAAGCGGAAGTGATAATCAAGCCATCTACGTTGTATTCCATAACCAGCTCAACCGCTTCTTTGATATCCATTTCATCGGTCACTTTGATCAACAGGCTGTGGCAGTTTCTTTTTTGAATTTCTTCTGTGAATTGGGAAAGGACTGGCAAATAGAATGGATTGTTGAAATCGGTAACGAGAATGCCAATCAAGCTGGAGCGAGACTTAATGCCTCTCGCAAGTCGGTTTGGCTTGTAATTCAGCTCTTCTGCTGCTGCCATGACTTTATTTCTCAGCTTTGAAGAGATACTGGCTTCAGGGTTAAAGGCTCTTGAAACGGCAGACAAAGAAACCCCAGCACGTTCGGCTACATGTACAACCGTGACTTTACGTACTTTTGACTCAACCTTTTTGCTGTTCTCACTATCGTCCATTCAAACTTCCATATTTTTCGATGCGTGTATTGGGGTCTGTTGAAAATTTCACTCCATTTCATGGCGACATTACAGAAACAGCATGTGACTCAGGTTAACTGTTACCTTGTGACGCCGTGACATTGGAGTCTAACTGAAAATGTTTTCAAAATCTTTTGCTCGTATTTTTCTTTACTACTTTATTTAAAACGGCTCACAAACCGGATGTAACGATCCGCCATTCATTCCGACACATGCAACTGCTCCCTAAAACAGTCACACTAGCGCACCCTGCTCCCTACCGAACAGACACCCTGTGAGCCTAAACCTTAATCTTGATATCTAACCTGCCACCACTCTTGGCTTTGTTGGCAATAGCCAAAAGAAGTGGCGATGTTACTATCGGTATTCACCTGCCAGTTTTTCAACAAGCGCCAAGTTCTCTTTGGTTACAAAGCCCGGACCTGAATTGATGTGGTTTGAAGGTAGAACACCATAGCGATTGAATAAAGTCAGTACCATGACAGGTAGATATCCCTGAAGGTATGGCTGTTGGTCGATTGCCCACTTAATGTTGCCTTCTTTAATGCCTTGCGCAATCTCGTTACTTAGATCAAAAGAACCGAAGTAAATTTTACCCAATTGACGGTTTTTCTCTAATGCACGAAGTGTTGGGTGAGCAGATGTTGGACCCAAAGTCAGAATAGCTTCTATGTTTGGGTTTTTACGCATGTATGCCATGACTTTCTTTTCGATGCCTGTTGGATCCTGGCCTGAATCGATCATTTGACCATCCAACTCTACACCTAGTGCATCAGCAAACCCTTGGCAACGCTCAACGGATGCTGGGTTGGTGATGTAGTGGTTAACACATAGGAACGATTTAATGCCATCGGCTTTCGCACGCTTGCCGGCACCAAAGCCAGCATCATATTCCGGCTGACCAACATGCAACAATGCACCAACACTTTCACTCTGTTCTTTTGTACCAGAGTTAATTGTAACCACGGGTATACCCTTTTTCTTTGCTTTCTCTAGCGGGCCTTTTAAAACATCGTAATCAGCAAGTGTTGTGATGATCCCTTGTGGGTTTGACGCGACGGCTTGCTCAATGATTCGAGCCATATCAGCCAGATCACCCGTTGGCGGGTTTCGGTATTCAACCGATACATCCATGTTTTGCCCCGCTTCTTTAATCGCGGTTTTAATCGTGTTCCACCAAGAATCAGCATCTGGGGCGTGGCTAACTAAAACAAAACGCTCTTCTGCTGAAGCAGTTAAAGGCGTGAATGCTATTGCACTTCCGCAAATGGCTAACGCCAATACCGATGCCTTTTTCGCTATGTTGCTCAATAGGTTGTTCATCCGGATATCTCCATGTGTTGTGAATGAAGTGAAAGTCATCCAGTTCTTCCACTTCTGTTGTTTTCTTATCGACAGAATGTGTTACCTAGCCCACGCTCGACACAGCATCTGCGCGTGCAAACTCGGCCAATTCCGCTTCCAACGTTTCTAACTCTTCGCCACCTGACATCATTTCCAGAATCTCCTCACGAGAGACTTCATCTTTTTTCCATGAACCTAAACTTTTTCCTCGATTTAGCAGCGTAAATCGATCCGCGACAGGGTAAGCATGGTGAACGTTGTGGGTAATTAAAATCACCGCTAAACCTTTACCACGTGCCCTCGCGACCACTTTAAGAACGTTCGCTGATTGCTTAACCCCCAACGCTGCGGTTGGCTCATCCAAAATCAGTACTTTGGCACCAAAATGAATGGCACGAGCGATGGCCAAACACTGCCTTTCACCGCCCGACATCGTACCGATCGGATGCTCAGGGTCCCTTACGTCTATCCCCATATCAGCCAAACCATCACGTGCAATTTCATTCGCTTGTTTGGTATCAAATATTTCAAACGGTCCCCATTTTTTAGTGAGCTCCCGACCCATAAAGAAATTTCGAGTCACACTCATCAAAGGCACTAACGCCAAATCTTGGTATACCGTTGCGATACCTGCGTCCAGTGCATCACGAGGTGAGTCAAACCTCACGGGTGATCCGTTCATTAAGAACTCGCCTTCTGAAGGTTTGTGCACGCCAGCTAAGGTTTTGATTAAGGTGGATTTACCTGCACCGTTGTCACCTAACAGACAATGCACTTCCCCCATTTTCACTTTCATATCGATGTCTTTTAACGCAATCACAGAACCAAAATAGCGACTGACGTTTTTAAGCTCGAGAATGTACTTATCCATAAATTGCTCCTTGAAAACGTATTAACGTGCGCTGGTCACTTTCTTGCGAATAAAATTATTGAAAAGAACGGCAATCAGTAACATCACACCCAGAAATACTCGGAACCAATCAGAATCGACGCCTGTGAAAAAGATCCCCATTTGCACGACACCAAATATCAAAGCGCCAAAAAATGCACCAATCACCGAGCCATACCCACCAGTGAGTAATGCCCCGCCTATAACCGCGGCAATAATCGCTTCAAACTCTTTAAGCAACCCACGGTCAGCAGCAGCGGAGCCAAACTCCAACACCTGACATGCAGCAAAAACCGTTGCGCAGAACGCCGTGAACATGAATAGCGAAATCTTGACCTTTTCAGTTGGTACACCCACATTTTTCGCTGCGTTGGCATCGCCGCCAGAAGCAAATATCCAGTTACCAAACTTGGTTCTTAGCAGAACAAATGAAGCGATAATGGTAATGATGAACCACCAGATCACGACCATGGGTATGCCGCTCACGATCGGCGAGCCATCGCCATAAGCTTCAAGTAAACCGACGTCCGCTAACCACTGGAAAAATCCCATGCCTATTTCCCCCCCAAAGGCGGCGGCAAGAATATCTCCCTCTGCGACTTCGGACACACCGGAAAGGATGGTTTTATTGGTCAACATAATGGATAAGGCGATGGTTAAACCGCGTAAAATGAAGAGGAAGGCCAATGAAACGATGAAAGAAGGCAACCCCGTTTTTACAACGATGTACCCGTTAATAAAACCAATCGCCATTGCACCAACGAAGGCAAAAATAATGGCTAGCCATACTGGCCACCCCCAATAAACCGAGGGTATGGCTATCATCATTCCGGCGAAACCAATCATCGAGCCGATGGATAGGTCAAACTCGCCAGCAATCATCAGCAAACATGCACCAACCGCAATAATGCCAAGCTGTGCGGATACCGTTGTCCAGTTCATGATGCCATCGGCATTAAACATGCCTGAATCCCATGCCACTATGGCAAAAAATAGAAACACCAATATGGTCCCAGATACTGACCCCAGCTCTGGCCTTGATAGTAATCGGTTCAGTACAGAGACCTTGCGAACCCGTTCGTCGTTGCTCGAAGCAGCTTGTGTTGCTTCGGCAGATACTTTCCCTGTCATAAAAATTCTCCACAGTTTTTCGCGCATTTACCTTCTGTGCCGCCTATTCAGTGTAGGAAGCTTCAGGATAAAATTGTTTGTTCAATGAACATCCGACTTCTTTCGGCATCGGTTTTTGCATCACTCTTTGCACTCGGATCGGTATCTTGCTCTACGGTTACCCACCCTTTGAAATCAATTTCAATAAGAGTCTGTTTTACCTTTTCAAAATCAACACACCCTTCTCCCAATGGGCAGAAAATATTGTTGCCAATGGCTTTGTAAAAATCGACGCCATTTGCAACAGAGACTTTGTGAACATCTGGATTTATGTCTTTAAAGTGCAGGTATTTAACTCGGTCTTGATAAGTAGTAAGCACATCACACGGGTCCATTCCTGCGTAGATGCAGTGGCCTGTATCAACGCAAAGCGACATCAAGTCTGGCGGTAGATCGTTCATGGCACGATCTAACTCATCTCGATATTCAATGAAGGTTCCAGCGTGAGCATGTAAGGTAGGAACAATGCCGAAGTCGGCGCAAATACGTCCTACTTCCTTCAGCGTATCCATCATGTAATTCCAGCTTTCGTCTGAGAGACGTGTCGCTGTTTCTACTTGACCGGCTTGGTCAGTACGGGGGGATGAAACGTGGTCAATAATGACCAAATATTTAGCGTTTTGCTGTTGCAGTATCTGACACACTGTCTTGGTTTGATCCAATATCGCTTGTCGGGTATCCATTCTATGAAGATGAACAAACAGCGTACCCGCTATAAGCTCCAACCCTCTGTCTGACAGCTCCTTTCCCAGTGTTTCTTTTTCTTGCGGCAAATAGCCTAAAGGTCCCAGCTCTGTTGCTTTATACCCAGAAGTACTGATCTCATTTAAGACCGTTTGCCAAGACGGGTTGTCAGGATTATCTGGAAATTCTATTCCCCACGAACACGGGGCATTTGCAAGTTTCAATTCCACAATGTCACTCTCTATACAAAATTCACATTTGATTAACAATTAAGTCACAATAATGGAAATGTTTTCATTATGTCAACACAAGAAGGACAAAAAATAATCATATTTGTTTGTTAAGATCTCAATTACGCACAAATTGAGCTCATTTCGATCAAAGAATCAACAAATGTATTGAAAACATTTTCAGGGCAAGGTTATTATTTGATCAATACGAATAGTGAGTAGACAAGGAGTGTACAAATGACAACGGTAAGACTCACAACAGCTCAAGCGCTCGTTCGCTACTTGGCAGCGCAATACATAGAAGTAAATGGTAAAGAAGAATCCTTATTTGGATGCGCGTTTGCTATTTTTGGTCATGGGAACGTGACCTGTTTGGGTCAACAGCTTCTAGAAAATCAAGATGTGTTCCCAACATGGCGCGGGCAGAATGAACAATCAATGGCGCTGGCGGCGATAGCCTATGCACGTGCTAACAAGAGAAAACGCATTGGTATTGCTACATCGTCGGTTGGACCGGGTGCCACGAACATGATTACGGCGGCGGGTGTTGCTCACACCAACCGACTGCCATTATTGCTTTTATCAGGCGACACCTTTAACTCTCGCTTGCCGGATCCGGTTTTACAGCAAACCGAACATTTCAATAACCCGACCCTAACGGTTAACGACGCATTCAAACCCGTAACTCGTTATTGGGATCGCATTACCAGCCCCGCGCAATTAGTCGCCTCTTTGCCTCAAGCTATGGCGACTTTGCTGGATCCTGGTGATTGCGGTCCGGTTTTTTTGGCGCTACCTCAAGATACTCAAGGTGACGCCTGGGATTTCCCTGAAGTATTTTTTGAGAAAAAAGTACACCGAATTCGACGCCCTCAACCCGAATTTGAAGACTTAGAGGCCGCCGCCACACTGATTAAGCAGAGCAAGAAACCGGTAATAGTGGCTGGAGGTGGTGTGTTTTACAGTGATGCGCAACAGCAGCTTCAAGAGTTTGCTGAAAAGTATGGCATCCCCGTAATTGAAACCATTGCAGGTCGAACTCTCTTGCCAGCCTCACATCCCTTAAATTGTGGACCAATTGGTGCAACGGGCTCCGATAGTGCCAATAACATCGCCGAACAAGCAGACTTGGTATTAGCTATCGGTACACGTTTACAAGATTTCACTACAGGATCTTGGACCGTTTTTCGCGATGAGAACATGAAGTTGATCAGTGTTAACACGTGCCGTTTCGACGTTATTAAGCACCTTTCACACCCAATTCAAGCCGATGCCAAAGCAACACTCGAACAGATTAGCCCGATACTAACCCACTGGAAGGTGGACAAAACATGGTCGATTTTCGCTCGCCAAGAGAGACAGAAATGGTTGGATATCGTTGCAGAACGTACCCGACCTTCGGAAACAGCCACGCCGTCCTACGCACAGGTTATTGGCAAAGTGAATCAGCTGGCTTCGCCTGACGACAGAGTCATAACCGCTGCAGGTGGTTTACCTGCAGAACTCAACATGAACTGGCAAGCGAGCCAACCAGGTCAGTTAGATATTGAATTTGGTTTCTCTTGCATGGGTTACGAAGTAGCCGCTGGCTGGGGTGCGAAAATGGCTCTGGATAACAGTGATGCCATTGTTCTCGTCGGTGATGGCTCTTACTTAATGCTCAATTCAGACATTTACAGCTCCGTTTTAACGGGTCACAAAATGATTGTGATCGTTTGTGATAACGGTGGATTTGCAGTGATCAACAAGCTTCAAAACAACACGGGCAACGAGAGTTTTAACAATTTACTGAAAGACTGCACGTCAATCAGACAAGAAGCAGAGCTTCCTAGAGTTGATTTTGTTAAGCACGCTCAAGGCTTAGGGGCTATTGCGGAAAAGGTCGATAGCCTGACGGATTTTGAAGACGCGTTTAATCGTGCAAAAGAAGCAAGTCAAACTTACGTTCTTGTGGTTGATATCGACCCGACGCTCTGGTCTTCGGTTGACGCGTGGTGGGAAGTTGGACTGCCAGAAATAACCGATCGAGAAGAGGTTGTTAAAGCAAAAGAAACTTGGGATGAAGGTCGACGTCATCAACGTCGAGGCATTTAGGAGTAGCCAGATGTTTAACGAAGAAAAACACTTTGACACCCCCATTCGTTGGGGGCTCATTGGAGGTGGACGAGGCAGTGAAATTGGTCATTCGCATCGTGCAGCTGCCGCTCGGGATCGTTTGTTTCAATTTGTAGCTGGTGCATTAGATATTGACCACCAGCGCTGCGTAGACTTTGGTACCAACCTAGGTCTAGAAAAAGACCGATGCTACGCCAACTATAAAGTGATGTTCGAAGAAGAAGCCAAAAAAGAAAATGGGATTCAAGCCGTCTCCATTGCGACGCCAAACGCAACACACTACGAAATAGCCAAAGCGGCATTAGAAGCTGGGTTGCACGTAATTTGTGAAAAGCCTGTGACTTTCCATGCCACGGAAGCAGAAGAGCTTAAAGCGATAGCCCATCAAAATAACCGCATGTTGGCTGTTATGTATGGCTATACCGGTCATGTGATGGTTCAGCAGGCGCGTGAAATGGTGCAAAGGGGCGATATTGGCGCAGTTCGCGTTATTCAAATGCAATTTGCCCATGGGTATCACAACGTAGAAGTGGAGAAAAACTCTCCCGGAGCGAAATGGCGCATGAACCCAGAGGTTTCTGGACCAAGCTTTATCATTGGAGATTGTGGCACTCATGTTTTCTACTTAGCGGAACTGATCACCGGACTAAAAGTGACGTCCCTTTTATGTGCTAGGCAATCTTTCATTGAATCGCGCTCGCCACTCGAAGATAACGCGCACGTCATTATGAATTTCGACAATGGTGCGACAGGCACGATGTGGGCAAGTGCAATTAACGCCGGTTCGATGCACCAGCAAAAAATCCGCATTGTCGGTGAAAAAGCCAGTATAGAGTGGTGGGATGAATATCCGAACCAACTGCGATATGAGATTCAAGGGCAACCTGCGCAAGTCATGGAACGGGGAATGCCCTACCTTCACAACGATGCCGCTGGCGTTAACAGTTCGCGGATTGGCGGAGGTCATGGTGAGGGATTCTTTGAGTCGTGGGCAAACCTTTACCACCGCTATGCCTTAGCCATCGACGCCTTTGAACGCAAAGACACCGACTTTCTTTCTACTCATTGGTACCCAGATATTGATGCAGGTATCAGTGGCGTTAAGTTTGTTGAGTCCTGTGTTGAGTCTGCCGATAAAGGGGCAATATGGGTGAGTTGCGATGACAAATAATACCAACACCCAAAATGAAATACGGTTAAGTGATTGGGGCGAGCATCATGATCGCCCTATCGATGCACTTTGCCTTGGACGAGCTGGAATGGATCTGTATGCCAATGACTTCGGAGCAACTCTCGGAAGTACATCAAGCTACCACAAAGCCGTCGGCGGCTCTCCTGCGAATATCGCTTTCGCGCTGTCTAAACTGGGGGCGCATTCTTCGGTTTTAAGTTGTGTATCAAAAGATGGGGTTGGGCAATACGTAAAAGACACGCTAGATGCACACGCCATCGGCACAAAGTATCTGTTTAGCATTCAGGGAGAGTATCGAACCAGCCTCGCGTTAGCTGAATTTGATCCTAAGCCTGAAGTGGTCATATACCGAAATCTAGCTGCGGATCTCGCCCTGAATTTTGATCACGTCGATGCCGTTGATTTTTCAGCCGTTCGAGCTCTGATTGTATCAGGCACGGCACTGTCGCAATCTCCTTCCCGTGAATCGACTTTGCGAGCGATGAAGTTAGCCAAAGCGCATGGCTGTAAGGTCGTACTCGACTTAGATTATCGCGCTTATTCGTGGGAGAGCGCAGAAGAAGCTGCCGATTGTTACCAAAAAGCCTCATCGATAAGCGATGTCGTCATCGGGAACGAAGAAGAGTATCAAGTTATGCAAGGCAGTGCGCTTCACCATAAAGATAGCGAAGAGATGGCACTCATTGCCGCCCAGATTTTATGCAAACAAGCCGAATTGGTGGTTGCGAAAGCGGGTGAAAATGGGTGCAGAATCTTTGGGTCCGACAGTAACAAAAATCTCACCAGCACAACCCAAGGCATATTCAATGTCATTGCGAAAAAGCCTTACGGAGCAGGAGACGCTTTTGCAGGCGCATTGATTTTTGGGCTATTGCATGGACAGCCCCTGCAAGACTGCGTTGCTATGGGCAGTGCAAATGCCGCTATTAATGTGACTGGGAATACCTGTTCTGATGCAATGTCGACATTACCTGAACTGCTTGAATTCATGCAATCACACAATCACCCATTTTCCCCTCAATTTTCACTGCTAACCAACAAGGAGTCGTGTCATGGGTAAGCATATTCCACCGTTTAATAACAAAAACGAACCCATCATTGATGTTAATGATGACACAACCCCGTTGTGTTACTTCAACCCAGTCTCGTTGAAACAGGGTGAATCCTACCAATACAGCTTAGATAACTATGAAAGTGTGGTTGTGTTAGCAGGAGGAACTTGCGACATATCGGTAAACGAGAAGTCGTTTCCAAGCGTAGGAAAACGAAACTCGGTTTGGGAAGGCGACCCTTCCGCAGTCTATGTACCCGTTGGATCAACAGTCAACATTGCCTGTATGAGCGACTCTGCTGATGTACTGATTGCTGGCGGGTATTACGGTGATGAAGATCGCCCAGAACTCACGCCTTTTGCTGTCACGCCTGACGACGTAGACAAAGTGCAATATGGCAGTGACGACACAAAAACTCACCGAAAAATCAAACACATCCTTGGTCAAAAAAACGCCGACAACCGTGGGCGCTTGCTCGTGAGTGAACTCTTCACCGTTGGTGCCGGTGGTTGGTCAGGATTTCCACCACATAAACACGATGAAGATAGGCTCCCTACTGAAAGCCGTTATGAAGAAGTTTACCAATTTCGTTTCAACCCCGGACATGGCTTTGGTGCTCAGTTTTTATATGAGCACCATGATGATCAAGGACCGGTTTATCACGTTAAAACAGGCAGTGTGATCGCGATAGACAAAGGCTATCACCCAAGTGTGGCAGCTCCGGGTTATGAAATGTATTACTTCACCATTATCGTAGGCGAGACCAGCAAATCTTTGGTGCAATTTTTCGACCCCAACCATGAATACCAAGTGGAAACCATTCCGGGTATTAAAGACATGGTCGCGAAGTTCAAATAAAAGGGAGAGAAAACAAAATGCTCGTATCACTCAATGAGATACTTCCTCAAGCGGCCGACAGCTCAGGCGCTGTCGCTTGCTGCAATGTGTTTGGAATAGAAGAAGCTATCGCGATTGTGCAAGGAGCGGAAGCCATTAACCGACCTGTAATTCTTGCCGTTAATAAAGACATGGTAGATCTAGCTGGCGTAGATGTGATGGCTGGAATGCTGGTTCCTATCGCCAAGAAAAGCCAAGTTCCCGTCGTTGTTCATCTTGATCATTGCTACGAAGAATCGATCGTGTATCAGGCGATGCATGCGGGTTTCAGCTCCGTTATGTTTGATGGTTCTCAGTTGCCTTTTTCAGAGAATTTGTCGCGTACCCAACAAGTAGCAAAAGTGGCTAAGTCACTGGGGGTTTCTTTAGAAGGAGAGCTAGGATCCGTACCCTATGAAGAAGGTCGAGATCACATTCAGTCGATTCTCACCTCAGCAAACGAGGCTTGGCAGTACGCAAAAGAGAGTGGCGTCGATGCGCTAGCGGTATCCGTTGGAAATGTGCACCGTAAAACACGAGCAGATAGCCCTATTGATTTTAAGCGTTTGCAAGAAATTGAAGAAGACATGCCAATTCCTTTGGTTATTCATGGCACATCGGGAATTCACTCTGATGATCTACAAAAGCTCAAAAGGACCCGGGTGGCAAAATTTAACGTAGGGACCACGCTTAGGATGGCAATGGGGTGCAAAGTTCGTACGTTGATGGAGGAAGACTTACATTTCGATAGAAGTCGATTCGCTCTGGCTGCAATGCCTACACTTCAAGAAGAAGTCGTACGCGTCCTGTCACTTCTTGCACCAGACTAGGCTCTTCTTGCGCCTGACTAGATTTTTCTTGCTCCAGAATAAACAGTTTTTGCACAGGACTAACGTGTACGCACCTTTCTCCTAGCAGATAAAAGGAAAGAATATGAGCCTCTCGATACAAAAACTTGGACGAAGGTTAAGACTTGCTGTGATTGGTGGAGGTCCCGATTCGTTTATCGGGTCTATTCACCGAAGTGCTGCCACTATGCACGAAGAATTTGACGTCGTGGCCGGTGTTTTTTCTTCGAACCCAGACCGTTCTTTGAAAGCCGCTGAATCTTTGGGCGTTCGCGGATACGCTTCGCCTGATGCGTTATTTTCACAGGAAAAAAGCCGAGCAGATGGTGCAGATGTGATTGCGATCATGACGCCCAACAACACCCATTACGCCTTATCCATTCAAGCTCTAGAAATGGGTTTTCACGTAATGTGTGAGAAACCACTCACAATGAACGAAGAAGAAGCGAACCATCTTGTTACCAAAGCCAAGCAAAGTAAGAAGTGTTATTGCGTCGCATACGGCTACACGGGCTATGCGATGGTACGCCAAGCGCGTGCCATGATAAAAAATGGGGTCATCGGCGACATAAAAATGCTTCAAAGCAACTATATCCAAGGGCATTTGGCTGAGCTAACACCCAGCGAACTTGATGGGTCTAATTGGCACATGAAACCTGAGTTAGCAGGTCCTTCATTGATACTGGGTGATATTGCCACCCACAGTTATCACTTGCTTAATTATGTGTCAGGAATGATCCCCGAAAAGATCAGTGCTGATGTCACTGCCTTGGTGGATGGGCGTCAAGCAGACGATTATTGTGGAGCGCAATTGCGATATTCAAACCGTGCGCGAGGTCAGCTATTTGTTACTCAAGCTGCCGCTGGTGGCGTACATGGCTTGAGTTTCACGATTTATGGTTCAAAAGGTGGCATAGAGTGGAACCAAGAACAGCCCAATGAATTACTTGTTAGACCGTTAGATGCACCTGCATATACCTTAACCAAAGGGGGTAAAGGATTATTGCCTGAAGCACAAAGAATATCTCATGTAGCTATCGGGCATCCGGAGGGCTATCGAGAAGCATTCGCTAATTTGTATTTTGATTTGGCGAATCACATTGTGGCACTGGAATCAGGAGAGGAACCTAACCCGCTGTGCCTTGAATATCCTAGTGTGGAAGAAGGTGCTGAAGGCATGGCTTTTGTGTTTGCGGCATTAAACTCAAGAGATTCAGACAGCCAATGGGTTGCGCTAACTAGCTAAGATGTTTGTCGCGCTGAATGGCGTATACCTATTCAGACAATAAAGGCGTGAACATCCCTTCACGCCTTTATTCTTGTCCAACCTTCCTGTGACCTTAGAAAATCACTCAGATTGTTCTGCTTGATACTCCAAGATATCACCCGGTTGGCATTCAAGTACTTCACACAACTTTTCTAACGTTGAAAAACGCACGGCTTTTGCTTTGCCATTCTTTAACACCGACAAATTAGCTTCGGTAATCCCAACTTCTTGAGCCAGCGTCTTTAATCGCATTTTCCTTTTGGCCATCATTACATCTAAATTAATACAAATCGTCATGATAAGCCCTTAAATGGTATGGCGGTTTTCGTCTGCAAGTGCGTGACCTTCTTTCATTACCCAAGAAATGATCACCACGATAAAGCCAAACATAAGCGTCAGCAAATCCAAACCTTGAAAAGTGACTGCAAGTACACGCTCACCCGGTGGGTTGTTGAACGACAAAATCACTGATGTTACTGCGCCATAGATGACCGAGCCACCGACCCAATAAAACAAGCTGTAGCCTAGCTTTTGGTAGTAATTGGCATTCTCCAACGAAAAAATTTCATCGCGTTCGTAGTTCTTGAACAGCCGAATTAACAGCATCAGCGCATACATAATAATGCTGCACAACAATAAACTCGCAATCATCGCGAACAGCCGGGTGCTAAGCGCCAAAGGTTGGGAGGTGAAGTCGTTCGCCTTGAAACTCATTTCAATGATGCCCATTGAAGTTAAAAAATCATACGACGTATCCACTGTTAGCCAGTAGTAACACACCAAAACAGGTGTAAGCGCAAACAAACATTGAAATAGAATTCGCACGCGGCGGCTTTGATTTTGGATCTTTGACATTAGGTGATTCTCATCTGATTGGATAAGCGCATACTAAATCGTAAAAAATCGCAGATCAACATTAAATTATCGAAAAACGATAATTTAATGTTATTTAAGAGTAATAAATACAAGAGAAAAAACTAGAAGGTCCATCCTTACATTCGCTTACCCAACATTCGGTTAATTCATGAAATGCTAAGGTCTAATGATACGAATAACCACATAGCCAGAACTTCGCCTCTGACGAAGTGCACAGCGGGATACCAAAATGAAGCGTTTCGTTCTTACTAGTTTGCTTGCCACGTCCATCACGTTTAACTTAGCTGGCTGTAACAGCACAAGTAGTGCCTCAGCCGTTTTTATTCCTCTTTCTGAAGAAACAAAAAGCCTAGGAATTGAAGACGTACCCGACACACTTTCAGAAACCTACAGCGTTGAAATGAAATTCAATCGCTACACAAAAGTACTTGCGCCAAATGGAAAGGCAATACACCTGATCGCGCAAGACAAGCTATCAGACAATCAAATTGTTCGTGCGAGATCAGTCTTAGAGCATTACTTAACCCCTCTCCCCAATTCACAGTTTGGGTCAGACAAAACCCAAGTCGCCAACAAAATGGCAGATAACAATGCCGTACTCTTGCTTCTGAATGGTGAGGACGATGGTTCTAACCCTGCCTCGGATTTAGGTGGTCAACCGCTGTACCAAAATGAAATCCAAGTTGAAGGGCACAAGTGGTACACCACTCAAGACTACGATCATCGAGACGCGACATTTGAAGAAATTCTGCACTTGGTTCACGACTACGGAATCGGTATTGATCAAGAAGACACGTTTATGGGGGCGCTGCCAGAATTTCAAGCTGAAATACGACAAGCGCAATATTACGCCTTAGCGCACCAATTATGGGGAGGTGGTATTGACCAAAGACGCTGGATAAATGAACTAAAAGAAGAAAACAGCCTGTCACAAGAATATCTCGCTTCGGTCATTGATTCCTACTACGGTCTATGGGGAGCTTGGTCGGAAAGCAATACGCATGGAATGTGGGGGATTTATACCGCCAAAAGTCGTAAAGAAATTGCCCTAGAAGACTCCCTTGGTGCGGAATTAATGAACAATAAATTCTTCCACTCTTATCTCACATACAATGCTCGAATCGATGGAAGTTTTACTGGTGACTTTAGCCTACGTTTTAACGAATCCGTTCCCTATACTCACCACTCTCAATACCTTAAAAACATTACATTAACGGGGTCGAACCCTTCGAATGTTATCGTCAATTCTATGGACAATGACATCACTGGAAACGAAGCAACAAACAAAGTGTTCTTTTCTGGAAACGCTTCAGCTTACACAATCGAAAAGCATAGCGACGGCTCAGTTACCGTTAAAGACAAGCAACAACGCAGAGACGGTAAAAACAACTTAAGCCATATAGAAAAACTGGTGTTCAAAGACAAAACAATCACCCTTTAACCCGAGTTGAGTTTGGAGAGCTCGATTGAGTATGAGCTCTCCCTCTTCTTTACTTACAACCGGTTATGCTTGAAAAGTTCTAGAGCTATGGCAATTCTAAAGCTATAGCAATTCCAGACCTAAGTCATTTCTTGACCTAAAGCAACGCAGGAATACCAGGTAACTGCCCCACTAGTGCAAGTGCGCCTACACAAACGGAAACGGCCAACAAAGGAATACCAAACCTATCGATACCAGAAAGAGAGTCTGAGCGTTCTTTATTTCCAATAATACCGGTATTGTCCAAGAGCATGGCAATCGCCCAACCGAATACAGGGTTGACCAACGCACACGCAAACATGCAAATTCCTGCACTTTGAGCGTTTCTCGCATTCCTAACCATTTGCATCCCAGCTTCTAAGAGCGGTAGAAAGACCCCAACCAAAAGTGCCACTCGTAACACAGGTTCCCACATTGCTAAATCCATTGGGTAACCTAAAACCGCTGCAAAAATACACATCAAGCCGGTTAGCAGCGCTCCCCCTGGAATCGGTCTTTTCGCAATGGCAGCCGGAATCATGTAAGTCCCCCACGAAGACGCTAAATTGCCTCCTCCTAACCCCACTCCTACAATTTGACGAATTGAACAAACCGTCATGGTGTCATCAACATCCATCAATGCCCCTTTGGCGGATTTAGGGTAATTGAGTTCTTGGAATACTCGATGACCCAAAAAGTCGGGCGACCACATGGCGACAGCCAAAATCGCGAAAGGGATAACTGCAATAAAGTGTTCTAACTTTGGCCAGCCTAACTGCCACCCTGTGTCTTCACCCCACCAATAGAAAGGGCTCATATTCGGTAAGCCTGGCTCTGTCGTAAATTCGAACGGTATCCCCATAACGTACGCGACTACACCAGCGATCAAAGAACACAGGGGTATCGCAAGCCATCGCTTTTCTACTTTCGCTAAATAGGCATAAATAACAATTGTGGATAGAACGACCGCAAAGGAAACGGCATCAAAACCGGCAGAAATCGACCAAGATTCAAATTTACCCAACTGACTAATCAGCCCGACCGCGCCAAGATAAATGAGCAATCCACCCCGTACACCTTCACCCGTCAACTTTACAAGCTTCGAGCCCCCTTTGGACGCACTGAGCAATAAACCAAAAACCCCTACCATAATTCCCAGCGCCAAAGGGTGACCACCAGCTGCGGCAACAAGAGGGATCAATGGGATCATAGGGCCATGAGTCCCAGCAAGGTTGGTACGTGGATTCAGCATAGCGGAAAACAAAATAACGAAAAGAAACCCTGCGATCAGTAATTCGAAGCGTACATTTTCTGCCACAAATTCAGGAGACAAACCAAACTGTGCTGCGAACGCCGCCACCATAGCGGTGACCATAACCACTTTTCCTATTGTGGCTGCAATAGCAGGGACCCAATCCTCTATTTCAACACCGAAGTCCCGAAATGGAATATGAGGTGCCCATCGCTTATATTCAGCAATATTTAACTCATGCTCTAGGTATTCATTTCTTGAATTAAATGAAGAAGCAGACTTCCTTCTTCTTTGATAAACACTCTTGTTTTCCTTTTGCATCTCTATTCCTATAAATAATAATTTCCCTCGAAATCATTATTTATAGGAATAGAGTTTAGTTTATTGATATAAATCATTATTGCTTTTGAATACCTAAGGGGTAAGAAGGGAAACACGATCAAAAACAAATAATCCATTAAATTACAAAAACTTAGAAAGAGCCAAGTGATATAGTAAAAACAGTTCAGAGAGTTACAAATAAATGTGATGACAAAATATGAAATTCAGTTAATAAATAACGAACAAAGCTATTTTTTCGTTTTAAATTCACTATTCTCTATCATGACACTAAATATTTTAAATACATCTGGGTCATACTTTAAGCCCGTTTCCTGACGTAAAATTTCCATAATTTCATCATGAGTTCGGGCTAAATGGTAAACTCTGGTAATCGACATCGCCTCATAGCTATCCACTATACTGATAATTCTAGATGAAATAGGAATCTCATCCCCAGCCAAGCCATCGGGGTAGCCATTTCCATTATAATGCTCATGATGGTGACGGATAAGTTTGGCAACATACTCGGCTCCTTTTAGCTCGGTGGAAGCCAGTATTTTCTCGCCAATTTCAGAGTGCGTTTTCATGATCTCCCACTCTTCTTTTTCGAATTTTCCCGGCTTCATTAACACGTCATCAGGAATGCCTATCTTTCCGATATCATGGAATGCCGCAGCAATGCACAACGCATTGAGCTCTTTCCCACCTAAACCGTAATTTCGCCCAAGCTCTGAAGACAGTTGTTGAACACGGCCCGAATGCCGATATGTCGAAAAGTCACGGTATTTGAGAGAGACCGATAATGCCTTAGTGTACATTTGCAAAGTAGCAAGAATTTCATTCTCTAAGCCCATACAGTGACCACCCTAAGAATGTTGTACTTTTGTGAAGGCTCCTATCGTCTACAGCTACTAAAAAGAAGTATGAAAAAGCAAACTCGTAAATAAACCCATTAAAAGTGAGGAATTAAGCAATTATCGCTTTTTGATTTATTCATCAATTAGCTTATCTTCCCCAATAAAAATGACCGGATAGATTTGTCATTATTGGTTCAAAGTCACAAATTTAATCAAGCTACCGACTCGCGGTTAAATTTTACGTTTGTATTGATGCCTTGTTTGAAATCTAGGTAGTTCTCGCTGGAGCAAGCACCTTGAGGTCACATGGGTATATAGATATTTGGGTATACAGGCATTTGAATGTATAGCTATATAGGCAGCTCTCACGAATCTGATACGCAGGATTGAAATGTTTATTCCAAATGAAGTAACCTCGAAATAAAGAAGGGTGTTTTCCTTCTCATTTTCACTTATCTGGACGCTACATGAAACCCGTAACAACACTCAATGAGTTACAAGATCGTATCCGAAAGGAATACGGAAGCTTAAGCCGACGTCTTCAACAAGTGGGCCAGTATCTACTGGATAACCCTGATAATGTGGCATTTGATACGGTTGCCGTTATTGCCAGTAATGCCGATGTTCCTCCTTCAACACTCATTCGATTTGCCAGCGCATTGGGCTTCAGTGGCTTCAATGAAATAAAGCAGCTGTATCGCCAGAACATGGTAGAAGAAACCAGTAATTATTCAGATCGAGTTAAGCTTGTAAAAGCCATGTCTCCAGACGAAGTTAAACCAAGCACGCCGATTTCTCGCTTGCATTCCTTCGCTCACGCGAATGCCCACGCTCTAGAGCAACTGGCAAACAAAATCGAAGAAGATGATTTGAACAAAGCGGTAAAACTGCTGGACGAAGCGGAATGTGTTTATGTTGTCGGAATGCGCCGTTCATTCAGTGTAGCGTCGTACTTTGTGTATGCCTTACGCCATTTAGGCAAACGAGTCATGCTGATTGATGGATTGGGTGGCATGTACAATGAACAGCTTGCGATGGTCACTGGGAAAGATGCGGTAATTTCGATCAGCTTTACCCCGTACGCTCAGGAAACACATGACTGGGTAAAATCTGCTAAGCAGAAAGGTGCAAAACAGGTCACAATTACAGACAGCCAAGTCAGCCCCATTGCAGAGCTTTCTGATGTCAGTTTTGTTGTAAATGAAGCCAATGTCGACGGCTTTAGAGCTCAGTCTGCAACGCTGTGTCTCGCACAGACCATTGCCGTTTCATTGGCTTCATAGTTGCCTCTATTTACGACACTCTTATAGCGAAACAGGCTGCCCTGAACGCATGGATTCGGTGGCAGCTTCAGCAATCACCAAAGCAATCTCACCATCATACCCACTGCATAAAGGCGCGGTTTTTCTTTCGAGAATATCCACAAAATGTTGCCATTCAACTTGATAGGCTTTTTCGTATCTTTCTAGGAAAAACGGCTGAGGCTTCGCTGATTGCACACCAGATTCATCCCATTGCTGAACTAAGTTCTCCGGCAAATTTTCTACTCGTAACATCCCTTCACTTCCATGAAGTTCTGCACGTTGATCGTAGCTGTATCCAGATCGACGACTATTGATGATCGTTGCAGTAGCACCTGAAGGGAAAGAGAGAACTGTTACCGCCGTGTCGATATCACCCGCTTTTCCGATCTCTTCATCCACCATACAACTGCCATGGGCCATCACAGAAATAGGATCCTCTCCTAGTATGAACCGCGCCATATCAAAATCGTGAATTGCCATGTCTCGAAACAAACCGCCAGAGACTTTGACATACTCAACTGGCGGTGGAGCGGGATCGCGAGACGTAATCACTAACGACTCAGCTTTACCGATCGCCCCTTTAGCATACTGTTGTTGGAGCGCAGAAAAATGAGGATCGTAGCGGCGATTGAATCCCACCAGCATCGGTACTTGATGGGTAGAAACAGTCGCAAGACATTGACGCACTCGCTCTAGGCTTAAATCGATTGGCTTTTCACAAAAAATAGCCTTGTTCGATTTCGCTGCAAGTTCAATCAAATCGGCATGGGTATCTGTTGCCGAGCCAATGCAAACCGCGTGAATACTGGGGTTTTCCATCGCGTCCTGTATCGACATAACTTGCGCGTCGTATTTCTCTGCCAACATACGAGCGCCCTTTTCATAAGGGTCGATAATCGCCGTAAGGTTAGTTTTTGGGTGTGAAGAAATGTTGGCAGCATGCACCTGACCAATGCGTCCGGCACCAAATAGAGCAATATTAAACATGTTTTAATCCATCTTTTTATATTCGTCAGTATTGACCCACTGATGGTCTTTTTCCCATGTAAACAACCATTGTCTTACTGGGCCAGCCATCACATTTAAATAGTAGCTGTCGTAACCGGCTACGGTCGCGACAGGGTGATAACCTTTAGGTACCTGAACGACATCGCGGTCATAAACCGCCATGGATTCGTCCAACGTACGATCATCGGTGTACACTCGCTGAAAACAAAACCCTTGTTCTGGGTTCAGCCGGTGGTAGTACGTCTCTTCGAGCAAAGTTTCATTCGGTGGATCATCTTGATCGTGCTTATGACTGGGGTAAGAACTGGTGCACCCTTCATCGGTATAAACTTCAACAACCAGCAAACTGTCTGCGGGTTCGTTGTCGGGCAAAATGTTATGCACAAACCGCTGATTTCGACCATTGCCACGATGCTCGGCACCTATGTCTTTAGGAGAGATCAGTCGCGATGGATGCGTGCCTTTGCCGGGAGCTCGGCACACTGCTAGCTCTAAATCTGTTTGCGCGTTTAATGTACATCCATCTCCGCTTGAAAGGTAAACAGCGTAAGGTTTGATCTTGTCGAATGGCGACATTCTCTCCCCTATCTCCCCCAAACTCTCCCCAGCTAATGTCGCCCTTGCCTTGCCTGAAACCAACACAACACAAATTTCTTGTCCTTCTACGGCTTCAAAACTTTGGGATTGACCGCTTGTGAGTTGCACAACGTCAAAACCAATGTACGTCCAACCCGCCGATGTAGGCGTAATGTGCTGTATACGGTTCTGTTCGTCCCGATTTTTCCGTTTAGAAAGTAAATCAGACATCCATTCTTTCTCCACATTGCTGCACAACTTGATGGTTATGTGCTGGGTTGTCTTTGTTAGAAATAAATATTTCACATAAAGATTAAATGAAACAGTTAATTCAAAAAGTGGTTCCCAAAAGTGTGATGATTGGCTAGAATTTAACCGCACATTTGCATAAGAATGCGGAATAACATCTGGCGGAAAATAAAAAATCAAAGGGTTACAGATATCCGTCGGACACAGCAAAACAACGGTAAGACACTACTTAGGGAAAAGGAGAAACCCCATGTACTCGAACTCTAAATTTCCAATGTTTGCGAACAAAGACAACATCAGCTTGGAAGACTTTGTTGCCAGTCGTGTTCCCTCTTCAGAATTTGCGCTCAAATGGCCATCTGAAGTGCATCAAGGTATTGTCATATACGATGCGCATCAAATTGATTCCGAAAACTGGGACACGATCAAAGATGAATTGGCGAGTATTTTTCTGATGGGAGGCGGTATCGTCGTCATTAAACACTTTTTCTCAGATACCCAAATTGTCGATTCAATGAGCCATGTTTTTAATGACATTCTGGCGTCGGAGCTAGGGTTTGGTGAAGGCGATCATTTCGCTCAAGCAGGGGCAACTGCCAATGGGCGTATCTGGAATGTGTTTCAAAAAAGTGCGTTGGCGAACCCAGAGGTATTCATCAATTACTACAAGAACCCTTTGCTTAAATTGGTTTCAGAGTCTTGGCTTGGCGGAAACTACCAAGTTACCGCTCAGGTGAATATTGTTCGTCCAGGGGGGCGTGCACAACAGTCTCATCGCGATTACCATCTTGGTTTTCAACACGCAGATACGTTAAGCCAATATCCCGTTCATGCTCAGCAAATGTCGGCATTACTGACTCTGCAAGGAGCTATCGCACACAGTGATATGCCGCTAGAGAGCGGTCCGACTAAGCTTTTACCTTACTCTCAACACTACCCATTAGGGTATGTATCCTGTAGAGAGCCCATATTTCAACAGTACTTCGAAGATCACTGTGTGCAACTGCCGTTATCCAAAGGCGACGCCCTCTTTTTTAACCCGGCCATCGTGCACGCAGCAGGACAAAACGACACAAAAGACGTGCAGCGCTGTGCCAACTTACTTCAAATCTCCTCTGCGTTTGCGAAACCGATGGAAACGGTAGATTTAGCAAAGGTATCGTCAACGCTCTTCGATAACCTAAGTGTACATTGGCAATCAGGGGCACTGAGCGAATTGGAAAAAGACGCCATTCTTACAGCCTCGGCTGATGGTTATTCTTTCCCCACCAATTTAGATACAGACGCACCCGTTGGTGAATTAGCGCCTCAAACCATGAAACAGTTACTCAAATCGGTATTAGACAAAGGCAAGTCGAAACAACAATACCAAGAAGCGCTATTAGCTCAATCTGAAAGGCGAAAAGCTGAACCCGAGAGGTGATCTAGAGCGCTTAGCTTGGTTAAGCCTTTATATTCGACCAGCACCAAATTCATTCAATTTTTTTGAATAGATTTGTCGTGTCACAAGCGTTGGCTTAATGGTGAATAAAACGTATGATTTAAAAACACAATTTTTATTCACCACTTTTATGCACACTCAACAACATAACCCTATACGCGGTGCGTCTTGGATGCTTACCGCCGGAATGGCTTTCGCTATTGTTAATAGCCTTGCCCAGGTCGCAAGTATTAACTTTGGCGTTCCGTCCACCACCGTAGCGCTGCTCCAATATGGGATTGCGCTATTGGTTATTCTCCCGTATCTAAGAACGCTAGGCATTCGTCAATCACTCAAAACTCAACATTTTGGGTGGCATGCAATGCGTGTTTTTCTCTCCGTTATTGGTATACAACTTTGGCTGTGGGCACTGGCTTACCCTGTCCCTATTTGGCAAGGCATCGCATTGCTAATGACATCACCACTTTTCGCCACCGTTGGTTCAGGCTTGATTCTAAAAGAAAAAGTGGGGGCTGCTCGCTGGTTTGCGACATTGGCAGGCTTTGCTGGTGCCATGATTATTTTAGAGCCATGGGCCGACGACTTTAGCTGGGCGACACTATTGCCCGTCGGTGCTGCATTTTTCTGGGCATGTTATTCCATTATGGTGAAAAAATTATCAGTGAACGATCCACCTTCCACTATGGTGGTGTACCTTCTTTTGCTGATCACCCCATTTAACCTAGTGTTGGCACTACCCGATTTTTCAATGCCTAGCACTTGGAATTTATGGGCAGTGTTGATTGCCGCGGGAGCGATGACAGCGCTAGCACAATGGGCAATTGTGAAAGCTTACGCCGTTGCCGATGCATCGTTTGTACAACCCTTTGATCACGCTAAACTTCCTCTAAACGTGTTGGCTGGGTGGATGGTATTTGGCTGGGTTCCTCCGGGTCGGCTATGGCTTGGTGCCTCCATTATTATTGGTGCCGTCGCTTTTATTACGCATTGGGAAACCAAAAAGTCGAACTAGTCTTCTGCGATAGGGTGTACTTGTCATTGAATACACTTGCAACTTAAACTGCTCGCGCTTAAGAATGATAGCGCGAGCATCATTTGTGATGCATTTGTGAGCTTTCTGTGAGTTATTCCAGCAAAGGCTGAGCGTATAGTCGTTATGACTTTAATAACGACACGCGAGGTTTTCGCATGAAAAACACAACTAAAACACTCATCTCTTTAGCACTATTTAGTCTTTCTCCTTCATTGCTAGCCAACTCTTATTACTACCATCAAGAAAGAGTTTACGAAGTCACGGTAACGAACCTTACAAAGGGCATTTCATTTACTCCTTTTCTAGGCGCGACCCATTTACCAAGGCACCAACTTTTTAAGCTCGGGGAGCCTGTCTCTGATAATGTGGAACGAGTCGCCGAAGGGGGAGATATCGCGCCATTGCAAGCTCAACTTGATGACTCCAATTATGTCTCTTCTACTTCTTCATCAGAGGGCTTGCTCAACAATGGTCAAAGTGTGTCGTTTGAAATTACTTCAACTCGACCACATAATCGATTGAGCCTTATTTCCATGCTACTGCCCACCAATGACACCGTAGTGTCACTTCGTGGGAAACGACTTCCTAGATACATCGGTAAATCGGTGACCTACCAAATGCACGCATACGATGCTGGCACAGAAGCCAACGATGAATTGTGCGCTAATATTCCTGGTCCTCACTGTGGCGGTTCGCCATTCTCTGCTGCTGCTGACACTGATGAAGGCTATGTTTACCCAAGCCCGGGTATCCACGGTGAAGCCGATCTTGCGCAGTCTGCCTATGACTGGCAAGGCGCTGTCGCCAAAGTAAGAATCAAGCGAATTCAATAGGTTGAATCTTGGCAGAACCTATGTTCTGCCTTATTCTTCTAAACGATTGTTCTCTCTGAATGGGGAATTGGAGGAACGTCAATGCACTCAATAATATTGACCTTACTTCCAGAGGAATCAAAATGAAAAAAACCATCGCTATTGGCGTGTTTTCATGCCTTTTGTCCTACTCGGCTATTGCTGAAAACGGTCTTGTAACCATCAAAAGCAATCACAATGTCGATCAAACAACTCAGAACCTTGTGACAGTTCTTGAGAAAAAAGGCATGACCGTTTTCACCCAAATCAAACATGATGAAGGTGCAAAGAAAGTGGGAATGGAACTCAGACCTACCCGTCTAGTTATTTTTGGTAATCCAAAAGTCGGCACACCACTGATGAAATGCAGCCAAACTGCTGCTATCGACTTGCCTCAAAAAATGCTCATTTGGCAAGACGAAGCAGGGCACAATTGGTTGTCTTACAATAGCCCTGACTACCTCAACACTCGTCATGGATTGGACATGAATTCTGAGAACAAGTGTGCAAAAGTTATCGGTAAAGTGAAACAAGCATTAAGCAATTTTGCTAAGGCTGCTACTCAGTAACTACCGCTCGCAATTCAATTTTAGTTCTAAATGTAGGAGTGTGGTGTCGGTATTTACCGATAGCCAAATTGGCAGCTCTCCTACTGTATTTCCCTCCTTTCCACTTCGCTTTTTGACCTTCTAAATTGATTCTCAATTAGACAAAATCCAACCCGAAAAAATAAAAAACATTAAAATTCAAGCTATTAAATTTGGCACACCGCTTGCTGCAGTCACTATTAGGAATAAATCCAAAATCTATACTAGCTAGCGGGGTGAATGATGAAAATCACACAAAATGCCATTTCAGTAACCATAGCCACCTTGATACTTTCAGCATGTGGTGGCGGCGGTGATAGTAGCAGTTCTGGGTCACCCTCCCCTTCCGCACCAATTTCAAGCTCAGAATTTACAGATATTACTGTGCCCAGTGGGTTTGATTGGAAAGGCTCGTCCAACCAACAAATCACATTCAGTGTCGTCAGTAACATGACTCAAGTCGATGGGGTTAACGCCAACATACGTGGGCACCATATTTTAAAAATCTACAGCATGACATCATCCAGCGCAGATCCCATTCCATTCTTCACTGGAAGAACCGATTCAATGGGTCAAATACAAAGTGAACTTCGGCTTTCATCCAACTGGCAATCCATCAAAGTGACAACCACGGTGGATGGAGAAAACTGCACTAGCGTGACGTCCATTTCAGATTTAACGAATCAGATTAATGTGGGTTGCGACCTTGTATTAGGCACGGATTAGGAGGCTGCTATGATCATTAGAAAAACACATCAAACTACGTGGTTTCTTCTCTCGCTAGCTTTATGCAGTACCTCTGCGTTAGGCGCTGCGTCGGAGGATAACACCGTAACCAACAATGATGGTTCCGTCACTATCACTCAAAAAATCAACGCAAACAGTACGTCACCGCATTACGTTGCACCTTCTGGCTACGGGTTTGATATCTACAGCGGTAAAGACCAAGATTACTCTTGGCAACACAGTATCTCTTTACCTACAGGGGCTCAGGTTACGGAATCAACGCTCACCATTTACGCCTACGATATTGATTCAGAACCTAGCCATGGCGAAAACGGGGAATACGACAGCATTTCTGTCGATGGCTCCATGCTCACTCCCGGATTTTTGCAAGGAACGAATCGAACTTGGTCTACAACGGTGTTTGACCTCCCAGTAGCCTCTTTATCGGATGGCATCATCGATGTGGATCTTGATATCGACATGGCGAGAAGAACATGGAAAACAACGCTGAATTACAGCCTAATGACCGTCACGTATATCATTATTCCAAATGATCCACCCTATACTCCTACACTGAGCCGAAATACGGGTACGGGCGTTAACGAAGATCTTGTGGTCACCGTGACAGGGCCCACGCCTGCCGACCCAGATGGCGATAGCGTGTCTTACGTTTATCGTTGGTTTGTAGACGTTGGACAAGGGTATTTTGTTGATGACGAATTCGCAGGTAAGTCCAACAACTCGAGCGCAACGTTACCTTCAAGCGAAACGAGTCTTAACGAGCAATGGAAAGTGCAGGTGTACGCCGTAGACAGTAACGGCTTGATCAGTGGCGTAGCTGAAATCACGTGGCCAGCCATTGGTGATACCGATGGTGACGGAGTAATGGATGCGGAAGACTACGCTCCAAACGATCCAGCAATAGCCTTCTACAGCCGCACCCCAACCTCTGGTTGGTATACGTTGAGCTTTGAGGATCAGTGGCCAAATGAAGGCGATTACGACCTAAACGATTTCGTTACGCGATACGCTTACGAAGTCTATACCAATGCCGATAATGAAATGACGCGCTTCGATTACATTGGGCAGGCTGTCGCTCGTGGCGCTAGCCGAGCGAATGGCTTTGGCGTTTCACTTAGCGGCATTGAAGCAAGCCATGTATCGAGCATGACGAAAACTGTTGCTGGCGTCCAATCCAGCTTGTCACCTGAAAGCGGACATAGCGGTGAAATGGTCTTCATTGCATTCAGTAATATCCACGACATACTGCCTTCCAATGGGTCATTCAGTTTCTTCAATACCAACAACACCGACGAGCGAGATGGCGTCGATTATCGGGTTTCGGTTTTGCTGAGCACGGCACTTGAGTCGTTCTCTAGCTCCATCATAAACCCCTTTATTTATGCGACTTACAGCCGAGGTACAGAAGTACATCTAATGAATCAGCCCAATACCGATTTGGCAGATACCAGCCTATTTGGATCTGGAGTCGATAACTCCGATTCAGCAGCAGAACGCTTCTACCAAACATCCGCAGGCTTACCTTGGGCGCTTGATGTTCAAAGTGAATGGCTGCACCCTCACGAAAACACCGATGCTGCTGTAGCATACCCATATTTAAAAACATGGGCGGAATCTGGGGGCAAAACAAACACGGATTGGTTTAGCAATAAGGTCAACGGAAAATGTTGGAAATGCCGATAAACTTTTTCTGCTAAGTTTTTATATAGAAAGGTAAATCGACAAGCGTTAGCCTTATATAAAAACAATACGCCCATTGATTTGATTCAATGGGCGTATCATATCGGTTGACCTGTCAATGAAGACGCTATTTTAAGCAGTTACTCCCTTCCGTCATCAATTGTTTTAACTCCCGATAATCCGTAAATTGAATGTTGTTCTCTTTTATTGCTTTTTTAAGTGAACCATCGGTCCAAACACGATATTCATCAAATCGTAATTCAGCATCTCTGAATTGCTGCTTGGCACTGTCGGTTCGAAGTGCAGGGTGAATCGCGACGTGATGAAGGGCTGGCTTGGCATCTTCAAACATTTCTTGATATTGGACTTGGCTTAGCCCCTCATCCATTAACCTGTCTGTCGGGTTGTAATACATCCAAAAAACATCTGGAGAGAAGAATCCTTTCCATTGCAGAGTCGCGGTTCGGCTCCGCTGCTCACGCTGACTCATCCAGTGGTGCTGAACAATGATAGGCAGCTTATAGTGCTTCGCGATGCTAAGGGTGACGTCCCAGAAATCTTCTCGATATGCCCAATACAGCATGTGGAAGTCTAGATGAGTCACATCGAGCCCCATTTCTAATGCGAGGTCGATTTGCGCTTCTAGTTCTTTGCGCACATCTTTGATATTTGCGTGCTCTGCGAGTTCATCTCCCGTTGGCCACATGAAGCCTTTTTTGTTGTATAGCGAAGGGACCTCTTCTTGACTGAGTAACGGCGTCCAACTGTTGGCTTCTTGCCATTCGTTGGTCAGTGTTAGATGCAGGCCAACAGGTGCTTTATTGCTGATAGCATAACGTGCAGAGAAATTGAAATTTGGTGTTGGCACCATTAAAGAAAAGGTTTGAACAATGTCTTGCTCATACATTTCAAACACAGCCTTATCCATATCGGGATGCATCCCAATGTCGTCAGCATTAATCACAAAAACTGTGTCTTGCGCATCGAAGCCGAGGCACTGATTTATTTTGCTGGCATCGGAGCACCCACTCAGCAATAGTGCTGCTCCTAACGCATTGACCCATAACTTAGCCATTTTTCGCCTATACATATTCTGGTTTGAACAAAAATATGCCACAAATTCAATATGTGTAGTTTGACTTATGTTTCGATTTTAAGAGCCTATTGAGCGGCTTGAATGGAACATCCGAGCCATCTCGCATTTATACCCAGCTCAGGTATAAATGCTTTGAGACTGCATTAGATAGGTCTATTTGAAAGGTTGCTGATTCACGAATATCAGCTCATTGGTGTTAAAACCTTTTGCTTTAGAGATCTCTACAAACTTGTCCTTAATCTCTTGGCTAACTTCAGGTGTACGAGACAACAGCCAAAGGTAGGAGTTGTCTGGTCCTGAAACGAAAGCGTAATCATAACCTTCTTTTTCCAGTTCAAATACCACGTAAGAACCGTAAAACGGGCCAAAGAATGACACCTTCAGGTACCCTTGATCATCGCCTTCTACAAAGTATGCCTTACCTTCCGCTTGGCTCCATTCTTTATCTTCAAGAGAATAACCACGATTGATAACGCGAATACCGCCATCGTCGCGCCAAGAATATTCCGCCGTTACCTGCTCTAATCCACGTTCAAACGAATGATCCAACCTCGCGATTTCATACCACTTCCCTAAATATCGCTCTCCAGCAAATTCTTGTACTGGTTGTACTTTGTCTGGCATACCTAAACAGCCACTCAAAAATAATATGGATAAAGCCACTCCGATAATTTTCATTGATTCCCCGACATAGTATTAAAAGGTAAATAACCTCAAAGTAGAGGTTAATTATAAAAATAGTCTCAGTTTTTCACGAATGGATTTCGATTTTGGATTTCACTGAATTCGCGATAAAGCAGTTTTTGTGAGCCATTACGTGCAGCTTTTGAAGTTGTTCTGGAGTTGGAATTTTACTTCCAGAAAAAACCACATTTGGGTTTAGTGACACGTTGCTAACCCACTGCTTTCCGTCTTCACCTTCCGACAATATTCCGAACGCTTTGTCTTCGTAATGCTCCACCACATATTTTCGCTTAGCGGCAATCGCCAAAAAAGCCATCATATGGCAGCTCGAAAGCGTGGCAACATACGCCTCTTCTGGATCAACGGCCGTTTCATCTGACAAAGGAGAAGGAATAACTAAAGGAGAAGAAGATGCTTGTAGGCATAGTCCACCGTCAAATTCCCAAGAATGTGCACGGCTGAATTGGCTATCAGTAAACGTTTGATTTTCCGATTTTTGCCAACGAATTGTTGCGTGATGAGTCGTCATGGTTTTGAGTACACCTTGAGAAAAAACAAAGTGTACCCAAACTCTTGGATGGATTCGCGGAGAATCTTAACGATTTAAGCGGCCGATTTTATTTCCCAAGCAAAATAGGTAGGTACAATACAGTTGAGGGCTAACACCTTTTCCTAATCATTCTCGTAAATGATGCAATCATTAGCGTCACGACGGGCACAATCGTTTCTTTGCTCGTTCAGCACCTTATCTTCGATATCCATCGCTTCCCAATCACTGTCGGTTGGTGAACGTCCTCGGTCCATAAACGTGATAAGTGGTTCGTCAGATTCATCGCTTTCCCATATGGATCCTTCGTATTCGAAGCCATTTTCTTTCTTCGAACCTTCATTGCAATTGGTACTGGAATAAGCATGCGAATTTCGGTCGCAGGAATCGTAGAGAATAGAATTAGCGTAAGCAAGAGAAGGTAATTGACTGCTGAACATCAACAGAGAGACAGCAAAAAGATTTCGATTCATTTGTTTAATTAAAATTATCAATACAACTTAGGGAATGCATTCTATAAATAACCACGTTTTGGTCAATGTTTTTTAACGTAACTGTTTTCGCGGTTCAAAAATGAAGGTTTATTGGAAAAATCTTCTGCTAATAAAGGAACTTTTTTCGGAGTAGAGCTGGTAACGTAACAATACCAAGCTCCCCCCCTTCTTTCATGCGCATAAGAGCCAATGGTTTAACATGTTGGGATGTAATCAAGCACGATAATGTCTTCTAAGATAGGGTGAAATTGCGCTTTTAAAGATTCATGCTCTGGGTGTTTTAAATAGTTCTGACGCCCTTCTTCATCTGCAAACGTCATAAAAATACAATGCGTATAATTTTTGTTTTTTCCTTCTGGGCTATCATTTTTACCCCACTCAACAGACGCAACACCTTTCACGGTATTGGGTATCTCCAAAAATAACCCAAGCAACGATTGGATCTGCTCGTGTTGTGCTGCTTCTTTAAACTCTACAAGTAGTAGATGCCTTATCATTGTATTCTCCTTCGATTCGCTTAATTTCTATACATCATACTGATCGCTGAAAAGGTTTCCGCGCGCCAAATTGGGTTCTGCGAACTTCATTCCATGCAATGATGATAAAGTCCCAAAATTCTGAACCTGTATCGACAGCAAAGTCTCACGTACCAATTTCCATTACACTGTAATTTCGGTTGGTTTTTGTTCTATACCACATCTCAAATTAATCTGAGATCGGGTTATTCAACAACAGGAAAGGGGAAACTGAATGGTTAAAGTCGCAATCGTGACAGGTGGAGCAAGCGGCATAGGATACGCCATTGCTAAAGCTTTAGCTTTCGAGGGAATCCGAGTAGCTATCGCTGATTTGAATGAGAGTGAAGGCAAACAAGCGGCATCTGAACTCGGGTGCGAGTTTTTCTGTGCCGATCTCTCTCTGGAATCGAACAACAAAGCGCTTGTCGAACAAGTCCTGTCCAAGCTTGGCAGAATCGATATTTTAGTGAACAACGCAGGGTTTCAGCATGTCAGCCCGATAGAAACTTTCCCCGAAAATGTCTTATCTAAAATGCTTTCTGTGATGCTTACTTCCCCTTTCCTGCTCACTAAGTACTGCTGGGCACCTATGAAAACCAATAATTGGGGAAGAATTATTAATATTGCCTCTATTCATGGTCAAGTCGCGTCGCCGTATAAAGCCGCTTATGTGACCGCAAAACATGGGTTAGTTGGGTTAACTAAATCTTCCGCGCTAGAAGGCGGCGAATGTGGCATTACCGCGAACGCTATCTGCCCTGCCTATGTCAAAACACCTTTAGTGGAAAAACAAATTGCAGACCAAGCTGCTAACCACAATTTGGATTACGATTCCGTTGTTCAAGAGATCATGCTGAAAAACGCCGCCATTAAAAGAATGATAGAACCCGAAGAGGTTGGAGCCATGGTGAAGTTTTTAGTCAGTGATTCAGGCAGATCAATAACGGGGGCAAGCTTATCCATCGACTTAGGGTGGACAGCGCAATAAGTGCAATGGGTGAATGGATAACGACTACAGTTTTTTTCCTAAGCACACGGAAACCTCTCTCCCAACATATCTCCCGTACGCTGGAATATTGTGGTATCCGTGTTTTTCGTAGAATGAAACCGCTTTTGTATTCACTCGTCTCGTAGACAGCAAAGCCGAACGATACCCTTTGCTAAGTGCGTATGACTCCAGTTCACTCAACAGTAGTGACCCTAGCCCCGGTTTCGCGGAGTACATACGTTTTATTTCGCAGGCGGATTCTGAATGATAACGAAATCCGCCGCACACGGTGGGTTCACTATTTAAGTAACCCACCAGATACCCATCTTTTTCCGAGTTAAATGCCTCTGCCTTGAACGAACTCTCACCGCTATCACTCGTAATGGAAGTTAGGCTCTTGTTTAGTTTTTTCACTAAGAATAGAAAATCTCGATCGTCCGGAGCGACATGTTTGAAGCAGAGTCTTTCCGGTGTTCCAGTATTCATTATGCTTCCATCCGTTTAAACACTCGATTGTACACAGTTCGCCTTTCTCAGAATGTTCTGAAACTAAAAGTATATTGATAGCTGCAAGTTTACTGATACCTAAAGTCTACTGATAGCTAAAACAGAACATTGTGGAGCAGCCCTGCACCGATAGCCATAGACAAAATCACAGCGATAAAAGAGACAACTAGGGTATTTTTAAACATCGATTTTAACAAGATCACTTCTGTTAAGCTGGCTCCTGCACTCCCGATTATTAACGCCATTACCGCACCAAGCCCCATTCCTTTGGCTGCAAGTGCAGCACTCAGTGGAATAACTGCTTCAGCACGGATGTAGAGTGGGATACCAATCACAGCTGCAACGGGAATAGCCAAAGGGTTATCCTTACTCGCGACACTTGCGATAAATTCCGTGGGCATAAAACCGTAGATAATCGAACCAATGGCAATACCACCAATCAAGAAGGGTAAGACCTTTTTAAAATCGTTCCAAGTACTATGCCAAACCCTAACCCATTTGCTTTCTGGTTTCTTACTCTCACCGCACGTTGTTCCACACCCTTTTGCAATTGGCGCAGCATAGACTTCAGGCTTGATGTACTTTTCAAACCCCAATTTCTCGAGAGAGTACCCCGCTATCACAGACACCCCCATAGCCACTGCGAAATACAATATTGTGACTTGATAACCAAATGTAATCGCAAACAATCCAATAATGATGGGGTTCAACAACGGACTAGCAAATAGAAACACCATCATGGTTCCAAAGCCTGCTTTTGCCCTTAATAGCCCCTTCAAGAACGGGATCGTCGAGCAAGAGCAGAAAGGGGTGACTGCACCTAGGAAAGCGGCAACCACATACCCTTTGCCATTTTTGCTACTCAATATGCTCTGGATTTTTTCGGGCGGAATATACAGTTGAATAACCCCTACCACATAACTAATGGCTAAAAAAAGTATGGTTAGCTCTACTGCTAAAAAGACGAACATGGATAACGTTTCTTGCAAAGCGAGTGAGTTTATATCGAACATAATTCAAATCTCTATATTTCTAGAATATTCGAAATATATTCTTTACCAATAGAATGATCAAGATATTTCTAGTAATATCGAAATATAATATTTGAGAGGAATCTAAATGGACATCGAAATCGTTGCGAAGTCTCTGAAAGAGTTAGGGCACCCAACAAGGCTGACTATTTACAAAAGTGTTGTGAAAGCAGGGTTTAGAGGTATTGCTGTTGGAGGGCTTCAAGAAAGCCTTGCGATCCCAGGATCGACACTTTCGCATCACATATCGGGCTTGGTTTCAGCAGGTTTACTGACACAGCGCCGAGAAGGGAGAACGCTTTTTTGTGTCGCTGAATACGAAAAGCTCCGAGGCGTGATCAGCTTCTTGCTCGACGAGTGCTGCGCCGACGAAGAAGAAGAGTAATGAACAATGGAAAGGGTATACAGATAGAGAATAAGGTACCTAAAAATTAAGGTACCAACTTCTTACACAATTTTCTGTTACACGGTTTTCTTCCACACAAGATACAGCACAAATACCCCACCAAGCGCGGCGGTAATAATCCCAACGGGCAGTTCTTGTGGCGCTAAAATGGTTCGGCTGACGACATCACCTGTGGTCAGCATTACCGCTCCCCATAGCGCCACCAAAGGCAACAATTTTCGGTGGGTCATACCAGAAAAAGGTCGCACCAAATGTGGCACCATCAAACCAATAAAACCGACAACCCCTGTAAGTGCAACAATGGATGCCGTACAAAAGGCACTGCATATGAAAATTTCACTTCTTAACCTGTGAACATTAATGCCTAGCGAGTGGGTTGTCTGATCGCCCACTAACAGCGTATCTAAATCTCGGTAGCGCTTAAGAATCAACGCTGCCACACCAAGTACGCCAACGAGTGCAAAGAATAAGTTGTCCCAACGTGCTAACCCTAATCCGCCCATTGTCCAGAATAGAATTGAACTGGCCGCTCTCTGGTCCCCTGAATATATGAGGAAGCTTGTCACGGCACCAAACAGAAATGAAATGGCAAGACCACAAAGAACCAAGTTGTCATTCCCGCGTTTCTTTTGAATGGAGAATAGGATGATCACCGCCGATGCCGATACGATGCCTCCGGCAAACGCCGCTATTGGCAAAGACCAAGTCCCTAGTGCGTCACCAAGGCGGGTTATCACTAAAACAGCACCAGCAGAAGCCCCTGAAGACAAACCAAATAAAAATGGGTCAGCTAAGTCATTTCTTGTCGCGGTTTGCAGTAAAGCACCAACTAACGCTAACCCCGCTCCAGCAATGACCGCAAGCAGTGCTCTTGGTAATCGTAGATCCATCAATATCCGGCTGGTCATAGACATGTCATCGTCGCCAAACGAACGTAATCCAATAAGCAGCTCGTCCATAGAAAGCGTTGTGGAACCAAGGACTAGACTTAAAGTAAATACCACAAGAAGAGCTGCTCCTCCGAGCAGCCACATTATTGAGTAAGAATGAGACTTCATTTAGCGCTAATTGTTGGGAAATAGCGCACGTGACAGTTTTTCAATGGCATCTATATTGGCAGGACCGGGTGTCAGTTGTTCATAGCGAAGCTTTACATATCGCTTATCTTTAACTGCTTTTGTGTGCTGCATGAGTGGGTGTTGCTCTAAGAAGTTTTGCAAAGCATCTGCACCACTCGCGCTTTGGTAATCCAAAAGAATGATCACGTCAGGGTTTTCTTTAGCAACGTGTTCCCACGATGTTGTTGACCAGCTGGTTTCCATGTTGTCTGTAACGTTATTTCCACCAGCAACCCGAATAAGAGCGTTAGGCATGGCGTATTTTCCAGCGGTAAACGGTTTATCTTCACCTGAGTCATACAAAAACACATTCGGTTTCGTTGCACTGGAGCTCTGATTTTTTGAGACAGCTGCAATTCTCTTTTGCCATTCTTTGACTAATAATTTGGCTTTTTCTTGCCTATCAAAAATCACACCTAACTTCATGACATCGTCATACAACAAGTTCATGTTTGCGCTTTGCTCTAACTTATTGGTATGGATACAGCTCTCAGACAGTATTAGGGTATTGGTCCCATAAGGAGTTAAGGTTTTTGGCGTCACCTCTCCCCCAACCTTCATTCCATAATTCCAACCCGCAAAGAAAAAATCGGCTTTGGAGGTGATCAGGGTTTCCAATGATGGGTATTTGGGTGCCAGCTCTTTAATATTACCCAGTTTTTTTTCAAAACTCGGAGACATCTTGTACCAACCAGAAATGCCAGTCACACCAGCCATACTCTCTTGCAAACCGAGAGCAAATGCCATCTCCGTCATATTGATATCATGAAATACCGCTCGACTAGGGCGTTCTTTAATCACAAGGGGGGTTCCACAGTTATCAACGGTAACGGGGTATTGAGTATTTGCAGCTTGCGCCCAAACAGGTAAAAGAACCGTCAGAATGACAGACCATTTCATTAAGCAACTCCTAAAGATGGTTGTACCCGTGATCCAGCCGCTTCAAAGTGGTGAACGACATTGGTCAAATGCGGGTGGTTAAAAGTTAAAACACGAAGCCCGAAAACAGGGGTAATGTGCTTGTCTTGTAATATTTCTTCAGCGGTATCGCACTTCACTATTTTTTGCTCTGACATCAAAATCACTTTGTTGGCAAAGGGTGCGACCAACGGCAAATCATGCAATACAGCGATGGATGCCATGTTTCTGTTTTTTATTAGTTCCAGTAGTTCTAATCGGGCAAGTGGATCAAGATGGTTGGTTGGCTCGTCAAGCAGCATTAGCTTAGGTTCTTGAGCAAATGCTCTCGCTATGTTTGCTCGCTGTTGTTCTCCACCTGATAACGCGCCCATCGGGCGGTCGGCTTTGTCACTGAGGTTTACGTCTCGAATGGCCTGTTCCACCGCTCTCTCATGAGTATTTTTAGAGCAGCAAAAGGTATGAGGAACTCGACCCAACCAAACATATTCACGAACCGTAAGTCTTGGATCTACATGATCGTTTTGCGCAACAACAGCAATGGATTTTGCTTTTTGTTGCGGCGACATTTCGCTGACCGATATGCCTTCTATAAACAGGCGACCATCTATGGGGTCATATTCACCTGAAATTGCTTTCAGCAAGCTCGACTTACCGCAGCCATTAGGTCCAATAATTGCCACACACTCACCTGTAGATACGGTAAAAGTGGCTTGTGTTAACACCTTCCACCCTAGCGGGCTTTTGGCACATAACTTTTCTACATCGAGGACGAGCTCATGCTGTGTGGACATCGTTAAACCATAATCGAAAGATATGTTATAACATAACATAATTATAGATATACATGTCAATAGCTTGTACGTTAGTTAACCTCAGCTTTGGATAAGAAACAGCATAACCATGGAATTAAATGAAAGTTGTACTTTATCTCCCTTCTCGTCAGAAGTTTTTGTTGATAACAAGGCGAATTAACGCGCCAATAGCAAGCCTATTGCAAGTGAATTCAACGCAGTTAGCGGCACAAACAGCGACTAGAAAGATGTTCTGTTATCCAAAGCTGAGGTTAGGGTCTGTTGACCTTTCGAGATGATTTTTGCAGCAATTTGTGGGTGATTTATACAAGGCAAAGCTCATTCGGTGTAGCGCTCTACATCAATGAGCGATAACGCAGTAGAAATAAGCCACAAATGCTGCCCGAAGGGTTCGCTTCTATGCCTTTTACTCTTTGTTGCAAGGTACTTGCTTAGAATGACTAGGCTACACACCTTGCGCCGCGATTAAAAGGCATAGAACTCGAACAAAATTTAACCACGAAAGGTCAACAGACCCTAGTTACAAACGCGTCATTAATCTTGCAGCCTCGTTTTCTGTATGCGTCTCTTTTTTGGCTTTACTCCAGCGATGGCTGAGAGCATGAGGGGCATCCGAGGCTATCTCGTCTTCTTTCTGCCGAATGGCATCAATATGAGTACTCAAATCCTTAATAGGCGCACGAAAGTCCACGACGTATTCAATCCGTTTTTTTAACGCGCCATAGCGTCTTGCAACTTGCCTATGGGTGTCTGCTTTTTCTGAAAGCCTTAAAAAAGTTTGTAAATAAGCAAACAAAGCGGCCGATGTCCCTACGACTGGTGATAACCAAATGGGCTGGACATCACTGGCGAAAATCAAAACAGAAGACGCTGTCGTTAATACAATCAATACAACACCGAGCAGCAAATGATAACGCCCATAAGAAATTGCCGTATAGCTATGTGCCAATTGAGCCCTTTTGCACCTCGCCCGCCATTTGATCAAAGTAGCCATTTGACCCTCATTTAAATTCTTCGCCATAACGTCACCTGAACCATTCCGAGCATTCAGCTTCCTTGCTAACAACAACTCCATTGCAACTGGTTTTGAGATAAAAACCCTGATTCGTATCCATTCTCATCAAACTAGAAAAGAAGAACACTGGTCCTAATTGACTTAAAGCTTCATAAATTCAATATATTAAGTCATAACCATACATGGAAGTCGTTTGATGAATTCACCTGTTTAACGCATCAAATCCCATATTATTAATTAGAAATATACTGTATATAAAAACAGCACTCCACCAGTGATTTTTGCTGTTTATTCACGGTGTGAACACTTTCAAAGTACAGAAAAGACAAAGTTCCCTCTGTAAGAAGATAGAGATAGGGGTATACAAAAGGTAAAAACAAACACGGTAACGTGCACAAAATGGAGACAGAGAAGAGGTACGTGGAAGGACAATAACTATAGAAGTTGTTGATCTTAGATATCGATATCGGGGAAAACATAAATATCGCGGTTTAAGTCATCGGGGAATCGTTCTCTCCTCGACTTTACACCACCTAAACGCTTGACCAAGGATTTCGCGGGCTTATTGGCGTCATTCATATAGGTCTCGACTTCTTGCCAACCAAACTCGCGGTAGGCATACGAGATAACGGCAAGAGAGGCTTCCACCGCGTAACCTTTTCCTCTTGAGTTTGGTAGCAACCACCAAGTTAGCTCTCTTGGCCAGCCCAACCCTTGCCAAAACCCACAAACCCCAACGACTTTACCTGAACTTTTTTCTTTGATAGCCCAAACGCCAAAGCCATCCATGTACCAACCACCAACATCGCTTTTAAGACGAGCCCAAGCCATTGAACGTGAAATAGGTCCACCATATGCCTCTGACGCATCGCTATCGGTATAAAATGCCTCATACGCTTCAAAACAGCTTTTATCTGGCGCGACTAAAAGCAGCCTATCGGTTTCAATTTTTGGGATCATTATGTGTAAATTTGATTAGGTTAGAGAGTGGGAATGAGTACCCATAAAAAAACACCTACATATCGCTATGTAGGTGAAAAATGTACCACAAATTAAGGTTGCTTATACACCCCTGCAGGTGTGTACGGCAAAGCAGATACTATTAGACAAAACACTGTTACTCAACCCCCTTGATAGCACTAAATTCCATAAAAAATCGTCATTACCGTACATTGTCAAAAATCTAAGTATTGATGCAGCACGATATCAAAGATACAAAACTAAAATGTTGACAGATCACATCACTTAACATTACGGAGTTCTGTATATTTTTCATACAGCCAATTAAATTTTATGAACAAACGCAGATAAAGTGAGTACCAGCAGAGTTAAAGCGGTTTTGGAGAAAGTGTCTAAATTTAGGACATTTGAATTCAGGTGGGAGTGTCGAGGTAGAGATGCCGAAACAAACATGTTTAAATTGATGTAGAAAATGAGGATTCGTTGTAGCGAAGCCTATGAAAATAGATACCTTATGTCGCACAAGGTCTCACTAGAGGATAGAAAAATAATGAAAGTGATAAGCTTCAACATAAATGGCCTTCGAGCTCGCCTTCACCAACTGCAAGCATTAATAGATAAGCACCAACCCGATGTCATCGGTCTTCAGGAAATCAAAGTTCATGATGATGCATTTCCTTTGGAAGATGTGGAAGCTATGGGGTACAAAGTTTACTACCATGGTCAAAAAGCACATTACGGTGTCGCTATGTTATGCAAAACAGAGCCGCTCGAAGTAAAAAAAGGCTTCCCTACAGATAATGAAGATCATCAAAAGCGCATGATCATGGCGACATTTGAAGACGAAAATGGTGAAAAAGTCACGGTACTCAATGGCTACTTCCCACAAGGTGATAACGTCGAACACGAAACAAAGTTCCCGTATAAAGAACAGTTTTACAAAGACTTGATGACATACCTTAATGATCACCACACCAACGAAGAACAGGTCATTGTTATGGGCGATATCAATATCAGCCCTATCGACTTGGATATCGGCATCGGTGAACCGAATCGTAAGCGCTGGCTAAAAACAGGAAAATGTTCTTTCCAACCTATCGAGCGCGAATGGCTACAAACGTTATTAGATTGGGGTTTTGAAGACACATTCCGTAACTTGCACCCCGATGTCGAGGACAAATACTCTTGGTTTGACTACCGATCTCGTGGGTTTGATGATAACCGAGGTCTGAGGATTGACGTGGTATTAGCGACACCTAGCTTAGCGAAAAAGTGCGTTGAAGCCGATATTGATTATGAATTGCGCGGAATAGAGAAGCCATCCGATCACGCACCTATTTGGTCTGTTTTTAAATAACCATTTGAATCGATTGATACAAAAAACCCCGCTATCTCTAGCGGGGTTTTTGTTTAATTGAAGCTGCTGTAATTAGTGCTGTACTTCTTCTACCGGAACAGGCTCTTTAGGTAGGGAGAAGTGAAGCAGTAAGTAGCCAAGTATTGCTGAAGTCGTCGAACCCATCAGGATACCCAAGCGAGAATACGTATCAAATTCTGCGCTAACATCAACAAACGCCAATCCTGATATGAATATCGACATGGTAAAGCCAATACCACACAGTACCGAAACCGCAAATATGTGCTTCATGTTGATACCTTCTGGCAACTTAGCCACTCCCATCTTCACGGCAACCCAGCTGAAGCTGAAGATACCAAGAGGTTTACCTACCAACAGCCCCAGCGCAATACCCAACGGTAGCATTGAAGTTAGGCCCGACATGGATACACCGGCTAGCGATATACCTGCATTTGCAAACGCAAAGACTGGCAAAATAAAGAACGCGACATAAGAGTGCAGTGCATGTTCAACGTGCTTGAGAGGCGACCGCTCCCCTTTGTTACCGTTAAGTGGAATAGCAAAGCCTATTACTACACCAGCCAACGTTGCGTGCACACCAGATTTCAATACCGCGACCCACAGAATAAAGCCAACGATGAGATACCATCGAATCTTACTGACGTGTCGACTGTTCATAAAGAACAAGACAGCAGTAGCAACGAAGCCTATCAGAAGAGCAGTAGTCGAAAGATCGCCAGTGTAAAACAGTGCAATAATAACAACGACACCTAGGTCATCAATTATAGCTAAAGCAAGTAGGAACACTTTAAGACTTACCGGTACGCGTTTACCAAGAAGCGCCATAATACCTAAGGCAAATGCGATATCTGTTGCCGCAGGGATCGCCCATCCTTGCATTGCTGTTGGGTCACCGCTATTGAATGCGATGTAAACAAGTGCAGGTGCGAGCATTCCGCCAACAGCAGCAATAGCTGGGAAGATTGCGGTTTCTTTAGATTTTAACGCGCCTTCGAGTAATTCGCGCTTAACTTCTAGACCAATGAGAAGGAAGAAGACAGCCATCAAGCCATCATTGATCCAGTGAGAAATGGACATGCCCAATACATAGGTGTGTAACCCAGCTTGGTACATTTCGTTGAGTGGGGAGTTCGCGACGAACATAGCAATTGCAGCCGCAATTACTAGGATGATACCACCCGCGGATTCCATTTTAAAAAAGTGTTTAATGACATCATTCATGATATCGCCCTTTCATCTACTTTGTTAATAGAATGCTAACAAACAATAATTCAAAGTTTATAGTGTGATGTCGCTTGGGAAAAATCGCTTGTTTGGAGCTCAAACATCGGTTTTTCCGAAACTTATCAAGTTTTAATCAGAGTATTCCTTACTGTTATTTAGACTAAGTTTATTATTACTTCCCTTATTGTATAGCCGTTCACAGTTTATAACGCTAAACGTTGCAACTAATTTGGTATTTATACCCACAAAAAAACCGCGCTACAAGAACGCGGTTTTTTAAATATCTCATTATGAGAGTGATTGCTAATTTCTAAGATTAAGCCAATCAATACCCTGTCAATTGCATTAATCCCACGGCTTCATGACTGCCGGTAGCCACGATCGGCCCTTCCCAATAAGGGATAGCGAATGGCAACCATTGCTCAGCTTTCATCACTCGAGTTGTTAAATTAATGTTGTGCTTAGGTACATTAATAACCCACTGCAAAGGCAATTTACGACCATTCCTTAACTTAGCTGTGCCAATCGGAACAATCTCAACGTCTTCGCCTTTTAGAACAACAACGTCTCCCTTTCTATCTGCAATGGTTCCAAAAGTGTAGGACGGTTGCCTTACGTGTCGATATTGATTGACCATTAATGTTCGTCCATCTGTAAGACGGAGTGAGAATTGGTCCCAACCTTGTTGCCCTTCCGCAAGTAAACCACTCCCCCACTCTTTATTGAACCACGCTTCCCCTTGTACTCGGTAAGTTTTGCCACCAAGAACAAGTTGACCTTTGGTACGAATAAACGGAGCAGCCACACTGAATGACGCAACAGGAAGAAGATCGTGCTTAATCTGATAACCGAGATCGCCATTCACCACATAAGGACCAATGGTAGAGCTATGAAGGTTGACTTTAAACTCATCGGTTTCAATATTCAGAGTACTAGGAAAAGGCGCATTGCTGGTTGTACTCCAACGCCAGTTATCAATCCAAATACCAAATGGGGCATCTTGCACACCGGCTTGCCCGATCCCGCCACGAGCGACCCTTTGCTCTTTAATGCTTGTTTGATTAGATGTGATAACAACATGCGACAAGTAAGTCTGTGGGCTTTGCCAACCGCCTATTTCACGCTCATCGCTAGCAATTCGGAAAAAACTCCATTGAATGCCATAGTGTTCTTCATTCTCGTCTTGAACATTAGCAAAAAAGTGCCACCACTCATGCTGAAATTCAGGGTGTTCCTTGAAGTCTTCAGGTATCGCCACCGGATCATCTGGTAATACAGGTTCGAATACCGCGTCTTTGCTGCCTATCAACACCGTATTAACTTCATTTTCATGCTCCCCTGTTACAGGACCATAAAAAGAATCATAAAAAATCCACGATATGCCGCTCAGAGCAACAATAGAGAATAGAACTGGAAATATCTTTGATTTGGATGGACGACTCATACTATAACGCGTCCCGCAGTGACTTCATTGGGGTTTTCCGAACCATGTTAAAGACTGGCCACGCGCCGGCAATAATGAGCGCACCAAATGACCAAGCGAACGTTGTGCCGTACTCCCAAGGAATCACTTCCAGCTGCATGGTCCATCCAAAAGATTGTTTAAGGACAACATCGATCATGAGATCAGCCAGTACTAACCCTAATGGAATGGCGATCATCGCTGAGAAAATCCCTATCACCAGAAGCTGTAAACCACCCAATAGGACGAGTTCCTTAGCGGATAAGCCAAAACACCGGAGCAATGCAAAGTGTCGCTGACGTGAAGTTTCACCGGCCAGAGTAGAGAAGAACAACCCGAAGACAGCGATAACGAGCGTTATATTGCCCAAGGTCCCTGCGATGCCAAAGGTACGGTCAAACACCTTCAATGCTTGATCGTGCACTTTATTGTTATCGTAGATTCGCTCAGGTGAGAGCTTAAATTCTTGGTTCAGCTTTCGAAGCAACTGGCTGGAGCTAAAGCCATCTTTGAGAATAATACCCAACCCAGCTTCGCCTTGATTAGCAAAATGTGTCAGCCAGTTTCTATGTGACAACATCACCTGGTTATAGGGGTTGCCGTAGTCATAATAAACTCCAACAACTTGCCAATTTCCATCTAAAGGCGCCGGTAACGCGATGTAGTCGCCCGCTCGGATTCCCGTCTTAATTGCCATAGATTCACTCACCATCACGCCTTGGGAGTGTTGCAAATGGAACCAATAATTGGGAATGGCAACTTTAAGGGTAAGCGCTTCTTTTTCACCTGCTGTATTACCAGTACTGACGGCTTGCATTGTCCCTGTAATACTGTTTATTTCCTTTTCCCAACGCCACCAGACTTCTTTCACTTCATCTTGATCTGATAGCCAGGTACTCATTCTCTTTGAAATATTATTGGTCGGCATCACATATACGTCTGCCGCTAAACGCTGAGTTAGCCATTTATCTGTTGTTTCACGGAAGCTTCCCACCATGGTTTCAACACCAATGTTGGTGGCGAGTGCAAGCATAAAGGCCATGGCAGCCACTCCACGATAACTCATGCTGGCAGCACAGTCGGCAAAAAACCAGCGAGCTTTCACCCATTTCAATGAGAAGGACAACCCATTGAAGATTTTCCACACAATAAAGGGCATAAAGAGCCCGACGCTGATCAACAATAGTGCGATCAAAGCGAAACCGGACTCTTGAGTTTGATTGGCTTGATGAACCGCAACCGCTGCCACCACGAATACGCATGCCAGCATAGCCTGAAAGGTAAATTCCTTACCTGCAAAGCGCACAATGGACAGCTTTGCGCTTAACCGGACAGGTTGAGTTCTAAGGAGTCGGAACAACGGGAAACTACAAGCGAGTAGCGTACCCAAAATTGAAACCAGTAAACTCTTCTGACTCCAGTCCCAACTCCACTGAATATCCAACCCAACGTTGGCTTTATACAAGTCTTCTAAACTCGCGGATACACTCGGCATTAATTGATTCGCTAAGAACAACCCAAACACGTTGCCACAAAGCCAAGCAATAACGATCCAAAAAATCAGCTCATAAACGAGTGCTAAGGTGAGTTGCCACATGGACACGCCAGTTTGACGCAATACGCCAACCAATGGCTGACGTTGCACAAAAGAGAGTGTCATCGCTTGATAGAAAATAAACAGACCCACAAAGAAAGAAAGCATCCCAAGTGCGGTCAAGTTGGTATGAAAAGCCAACGTTAGCGAATCAAGTTCCGCTCGAGTATTTTGCGAAAACTTCATACCGTTAGGTAAAAGTTCTTTTAGTGTTTCCACTTTTTCAGGCGGCATCTTTCCGCACGCAATGAGGTCGAAACCAGTTCGCTGGCTTAGCATTCGAATTAGCGCAATGTCCGCGATTACCCGTGTACCCGAAAGCAAATTTTGCTCATCCACCAATAGAGGGCCCAGTAACGAGCCATCTTCAAGGGTAACGTAATCCCCATCATGCCAATTCAAGTGACCGGCAAGATCTGAACTCACCATAATCGGATAAGGTGGCTCTTTTAATTTGAGGGTATTGATGTCTCGAAGCGAAGCACCTTGCTGTAATTCAAGCATTGCAACGGGATCAAGCCCCGTAATAGTGAGTTCTAAACCGCTTTGAGTTGAGATTCGGTGGGCATCAAAAGGCATGCATTGATGAAAGCCTTCCCTTCTTAGCTGAATATAGAATCCTTGAGGGATCTTATTGGCACTGTGTACAGGGCGAATACGGTAAGGCAAAGGGTTAGAGAAAAGTTTTTCGCCAGCACTGTAGCTTTGTTTTGCGTGGTGATTGATGGCAAGTACACCAACAAGAAGGGAGACTCCTAAAGTCAATCCTAGCCAGACGAGAACAATCTGTAAGGGGTGGCGTTTATAGTGACCAAGTAGTGCCTTAACTACGGGCCATAACATGCAGTTGCCCTCCTTGCAGGCGAATGCAACCTTCCATGTGTTGCGCCACTTTTTCACTGTGCGTGACAAGCAATAACGTACAGTCGAGCTGTTTTGTTAAGCTCGTAAGAAGCCGCATAACAGCTTCTGCGTTTCTTTCATCTAGACTGCCTGTCGGCTCATCCGCTAAAAGAAGTTTTGGTTCCATATATAGAGAACGCGCTATTGCAGCACGCTGCTGCTGGCCACCAGATACTTCTTCAGGATAACGACCGAGTAAAGGCATGAGATCAAGCGCCGAGAGTATTTGCCGCCATAAGCCTCGATCTTCTGGAAGCCCTTTGAGCTGCCTACAAAAACGTATATTGTCTGCAATATTTAGAGTAGGAAGCAAATTGAACTGTTGAAAGATGTGACCAATGTTATTTCTGCGATACGCTGTACGCTTATATTCAGGTTGCGCATGCATAGAAAATTTCGAAAACCATATTTCGCCGGAATCAACTTGATCGATTCCTGCTATTAAATTGAGTAAGGTGCTTTTTCCCGATCCGCTTTCCCCCATCAGGGCGAGCTGCTCTCCTTGCTTCAATGTCAATTCAGCCCCTTGCAGTACGGGGTGAAACTCTCCACCATCCACGTACCCTTTACATAGGTCTGAAAGATTTAACATTCACTTACTCAACTGGCTTAGTTAGAAATTAGGTATGAGAATCTACACTAAAACAGGAAGCCTAGGAAGTATTTTGACACAGAGATCACAATATATGCACACCGTTACATTACAAGAGAGACTTGTGTTCAATTTTCAACCAAATTTCTAATCCACTTCTTGCTTTTTATACGGTACGTTGACCCAAACCACTTAATGAGCTCTTCAAGCAAAAATAGTGCATAAATATATTCCGGCTTCCACCCAAGGACGATGGCACAAAACGCAGTAACTGGAATGCCAATAACCCACTGAGCAACCAAGTCTTGATACAAACAGAAATTAACATCACCACCCGCTCTAAGTACACCAACAATCGCCATCATAGGTAGGGAGCGAAGAACGATTCCCACACTTAATACCAACATGAATTTCTGGCTGAGTGCTCGTGTTTCATCAGACAATGCGGTAAACGCTTCCAAAATATAGATCTGAGATAGATAAAGAAGCGTAGCTGTAACAATCCCCACACCTATGTTCACCACCACGAGGCCGATAGCGCGATAATAAACTGACTCTAAATCCTTTGCCCCCAATTGATTACCAATGAGGGCGGCTGAAGCGGTAGAGATGCCAATCATTACGCAAAGGGATATGGATTCCACGGGGGTCATCACAGAGAGTGCGGCAAGTCCCTGGACGCCTGTTTGTCCCATGATTGCGTGATAGACAAATAAGCCCCCAGCCCAAGCAAGAAAGTTAAATGTCGTTGGCATCGAAAGTTTCAAGAAGCGAATAACAGTTTCTCGCTTCCAAACTGTTACCATTTCATGGAAACCAAAAGACAATAAATGTTTTTTGGAGTACAGATAACCGTAAAGACAGCACACTTCAATGGCGCTGCTTATCAAGGTAGCAATAGCCGCGCCTTTTATTCCCATTGCAGGCGCGCCTAAATTTCCGAAGATGAAAACCCAGTTCAGAAACACATTCGAAACGATACCAATACCACTAAAAAAAGTGCTCAGACCAGGCTTTTGAATGGAACGTAGCCCCACTGCCATACTCGCGACACACGCTACACCAAACATGCTGAAAGCAGTCAGCAAAATATAGTCGGTTCCCAAAGTAATGACTTCGGGCGAATCAGTTGCAAGGCGCATCACTTGTGATGGGAATAGTGAAAAGCCAACAACGGTAACCGCAGCAGTGAGGCTTGCTATCATCCACGTCAGCGCTGTACTTTCCTTCACCCCTTTGTGATTACCCGCTCCCCAATACTGAGCGATGAGCATAGAACCACCGGTTGTAATTCCCACCAGCATGATAGTGGTGACAAACATAGCGCGTGACGCGATACCCACTGCCGCAATATCTGCTTCACCAAGTTGTCCTAACATTAATACATCAACCAACCCACGGCTCGAAAACATCACACTTTGCAACGCAATAGGCAAAGCAATGGCAAACAGTTTCCGAATAAAGTCCCCTCGAGTATGGTGAAATACAAGATGCATTGCTGATGTCATACGTCCCTCTTGCCATCGGTTTATTTTGGAGTAAAGGTATTGAAGTAAAAGTCTTGGGAGAAAAATGCTGTGGAGAAAAAGTACAGAAACACGTTTCCCTAGCTCTATACCTGAGCCATCTTTTGTACCTAAGTGACCTAATGATGCTTAGGCATACTAATCTATATGAATAATAAAAATAAATATACTCAATATGTTAGGGTTTCTAAATGATTAGTGTTCGATCACTTTCTCTAACACGTTTGGGCTTCTCCACGTGCTTAAATATATTCAAATAGCGCTGTTTATTAGAGATAGGTAATAGAGGTTTATGGCTTTAAAGCGAGTGTTGGTACTTGGGGCATCCGGCTATGTCGGCTCACAGTTGATTCCACTTTTATTAAGAGAGGGGTACGCCGTAACGGCGGTCGCTCGCCAATTTGAGTTCCTAAAACGACGTGTTCCTGAGCATCCAAACTTAACAGTGCAATACCTTGATTTAGCCGATCGCGAATCTACGTTAAATTTGGTCAATCACTTTGACCTCGCGTTCTTTCTCGTACATGGCATGGCACACGGGTATGACTTCATCGATTATGAACTGTCACTGGCAGAGAATTTTCGTCAAGCCTTGGACAAAAGCCAAATCCAACACGTTATTTACCTGAGCTCACTTCAACCTCAAACTGGTGATTCTAAGCACCTACAAGCAAGACGAGAAACAGGTAACGTACTAAGACAATCTCATGTCCCCGTTACGGAAGTTCGTGCTGGTGTCATTATTGGTGCAGGCAGCGCCGCGTTCGAGATCATGCGAGACTTCGTCTATAACCTCCCTATCCTGATTACACCGAAGTGGGTAAGCTCCAAAGCTAATCCAATTGCACTAGACAATTTAAATCACTACCTGTTAGCACTCGCAAAAGACACTCCGAGTGAAAGCCACGTATTCGAAGCGGGCGGTCCCGATATTTTAAGCTATCGAGAGCAGTTTCAGATCCTTTGCAAAGTCACGCGAAGAAAACGCTCAATTTTATCGACACGAATGCTCACACCTAAGATGGCGAGCTATTGGTTGGGTATGGTGACTTCCGTTCCTTCTAGTGTTGGGAGAGCACTATTAGCAGGGCTAACGCACGATTTCATAGCGGACAGCCAAGCCCTAGAGCGTAAATTCCCTCAACCTCTAATACCTTTCGAACAAGCCGTCGCATCCGCAATTGCAAGTGAAGGTGCTTATTTGAAATCCAACGTTTGGGGATTCGATCCTTCTGCGCTTAAGAGGTGGCAGCCAGGCTTTGGCTACTACCCTAAAAAGACGGGCGCTAGCATACAAACAGAAATGGATGCGCAAAGTCTCTGGAAAGTGGTTAAAGAAATTGGAAGCCATGAAAAAGGATACTTTTTTGCTACGTGGATGTGGCGACTTAGAGAGTGGATGGATGTGCTAGCTGGCGGATCTTTCCCAGTAAGGCAAAAGCCCAGCGATTCTGCATTAAAAGAAGGCGACTACATCGATTCTTGGAAAGTCATTAAACACGAAGAAAACACCTTTATTTCTTTGTTGTTTGGAATGAAAGGTCCTGGACTAGGGCGTTTAGAATTCTCGATAAAAGACCACGGTAACTACCGGGAGCTGAACGTCACCGCTTGGTGGCACCCGAAAGGCTTTTTAGGGTTGCTCTATTGGTTTGCAATGATGCCCGCGCACCTATTTGTTTTTCGAGGAATGATCAAAGTCATTGTTCAACAAGCAAAGCTCGAGAATAAGGCAAAAAAATAGGAAACCATTTGGCTCCCTACTATACCTATCTGGATCTATTTTCTATCTAACCTGAACTCGGGATAAGGGGTTAGCTAATCTATTCAAATACAGGTAGATTTCCAACATATGAATTCTAATGAGCCATTTTTGCTTAAGACAAGGCGAAGCCACGAACCAATAACGGGTTATTGGGAGGGGGTTCAACGAAGTAATAAGTAAAAAGAGCCATTAGAAAGCAATCTGTTATCCCGAGTTCAGGTTATCTAGGTCTATTTATCCATACCATAGCCAAGTGGAATTTCGGCTAACTGCGGACCTTGGTTATTTGGGTACACCAAATACTCACCATGGTATTTAACCTTAGATTTATAATCGGTGACTTTGTGGACCAAAAAACCTTGCTCCGTTGCCAAACGAATAAATTCCGCGTGGTTACCGCGCACATACCAGCTCATTGGCTTGATTAAATCCGTGCCTTCAAAGCAATCATCGCATTGATGTGAACAGAGCAAAAATGAACTGTCGCCTTCTGTAAAGACTTGAATCTTCTCTCGGGCATCATATTCAGAACACACAGCCCAACCCTTCGCTTCCATGAAATCGATAAAACCTTCAATTTCGCTATCTAAAACAGGGGTCGCGTCTTTATCTGCTGGCGTAAACTTAGCGTATAACTGAGAAATTTGACGGAACAATAACAGTAGATCGAGTTGTGTACCTTTGCTTCGACCTGATTTCTGCCAGCGAATTAAATCTCCGCTAACAACACGATGAAAACGCTGACCTTTAATCGCACGTGTGATCCAGCGAAGAATAAAGTGCGTGTTGCTCACCGGTGTATCGGCTAAACGCCCTTTATTGTGCTCTTCTGCCATTTCATCTAAAGCAGTATTAACAAGGTTTTGAATCTCAATATGGTATTTAGACATTACGCCTTTCTTCCTAGCGTCCAGTAAAATAGTGCGGATAATACCGCACAGAGCGTCATCATCATAATCATTGGTACTTGTGTATTCGACGGCATAAAGGCAACCAGAGCCCCCATCAAAGAACCCATACCAAACCTCAGCGTGCCCGCCAAAGAAGAGGCAGTACCTGCCATATTAGGGTATCCGCTAAGTAGTAGCGCCATGCTGTTACTGCCGATTGTCGCAATAGTGCCGACAAACAGCATTACAAAAGGAACAATACCCCATAGCCCTAAATCAAATAGCCAGCCGAGAAAAAGCCCAACTCCTGCAATCAATTTAAGCGTTAACCCAAGTCTTAGCATCCAGTGTGAGCCCACTTTTTTTACAATCCGACCGTTGAGAATCGTCATCAAGATCATGCAGATAATATTCAGTCCAAATAGATAACCAAATTGATCAGGAGTGACATGATAAAGATCGATATAAACAAAAGAGCCAGCAGTTAAAAAGACAAACATACCAGAAAATGAAAACGCGCTTGAAAGAATGAGCCCTAGCGCCAGTGGATTAGTACACAATTTGGCGTAGTTTCTCAAACTTGTTCTGAAATTTAATGGCTGACGATTCTCTGGTGCCAGTGTCTCTGGGATTTTCCATAAAACAGCAGCGATAACGACGGCAGAAAAGATAGCCAATGTCCAAAAGATCGAACGCCAACCAAACCAGACGGCAAGGTGACCACCGATCATTGGTGCAACCAACGGAGCAAGCGTAATCACCAATGTAATGAAGGACATCGTTCGAGAAAAATCTTCTCTATCGAACATATCTCTGACCACCGCCTGAATCACAACCGCTGCCGCAGCTCCGGCAAACCCTTGCGCAACACGCACTGCCATTAATGCATCAATGCCCGTTGTGGTCGCAGACACTATTGAAGCAAGCGCGAACAATACGACGCCGATCAACAGCACAGGCCTCCGGCCATAACTGTCTGCCAGTGGACCATGCAATAACTGCCCAAATGCAAACCCTAAGGTGTATGCAGTTAAGGTGATTTGTACCTCACCCGCAGTGACTCCGAGATCTTTTGCTATAGCAGGCATCGCAGGCAAATACATATCGATCGCGAGCGGAGTAAGAGCCCCGATGGCTCCTAAAATAATGAACAGCAATAAGCTGAGCTGGGGTGTCTTTTGAGAAGACATAACTCTCCTAGAGAAAAGATGAGAAAAAACTGTCAGTAATAGATATATCAATTCCAACCTATAGACACGAAAATGCCTAAAGGTGACTGGCTTTGCGCCCCTTAGGCTTAATCAAGAATAGACAGAATCAATTTCTTCTTGGGTCAGATAACGATATTCACCAGGTTCTAGGTCTTCATCCAAATAGATGTCACCGATTCGCTCTCGGTGGAGCCCTTCTACTTTATTGCCAAGTGCCGCAAACATTCGCTTAACTTGATGGTACTTACCTTCGTGAATTGTCAGCAGTACTTCTTTTTCATCAATGATTTCGAGCTGGGCTGGTAAAGTCGGCTCTTTTTCATTTCTGAGCTCAATTCCCTGTTTGAACTGGTCAACATACTCTTGTTGCACAGGATCAGCAAGCCACACACGATAGGTTTTTTCACACTTATGTTTTGGTGAAGTAATACGATGCGACCATTTACCATCGTCGGTAATAAGAACCAGCCCTGTTGTATCCACATCTAGCCTGCCTGCGAAGTGCAAGTTTTCCATTTTTACTTCGTCTAGTAAAACAAATGCGGTGTGGTTGAACCCATCTTCATGGGAACATACAAAGCCATCCGGCTTGAACAGCATAATGTATCGCGGACCTTGCATGGTGATAGTTCGACCTTGCCATTCAACGTCGCATGCTTCGGTTACTTTGAAGGCACCACTTTTTTGCATGGTGTCATTGACGGTAACATCGCCACTTTTAATGATTTTGGTGGCTTCTTTACGTGTTGCTCCTAGAGCATCACAGAGAAATTTGTCTAAACGCATGGATACCTCATAACTACTAAGTCGGGTATTATACCCAGCAAATAAAAATAAATGACGATTTTCATTACTGTATGTACACCCTTCGCCCCTACCAAGCCGATTCCGTTAAAGCGGTTGTGCATTATTTTCGTAAAAATAACTCACCTGCGGTAATAGTGCTCCCAACCGGTGCAGGCAAAAGCCTCGTAATTGCTGAATTGGCTCGCCTAGCAAAAGGAAGAGTGTTAGTACTTGCTCACGTAAAAGAACTTGTTGAGCAAAATCATGCCAAGTACGAAGGGTATGATTTGCAAGGTTCCATTTACTCGGCAGGTTTAGGGCGCAAAGAAACAGACCAACAAGTTGTATTTGCATCTGTCCAATCTGTCGTCCGAAACCTTGACGCGTTTGCAAACCAATTTTCGTTGCTGGTTATCGACGAGTGTCATCGCGTCCCCGACAACACCAGCAGCAGCTACCGTAAAGTCATCAGCCATGTTCAATCCATAAACCCAGGTATTAAAGTTCTTGGTTTAACTGCCACCCCGTACCGCTTAGGTATGGGTTGGATATACCAGTACCACACCCGAGGGTTGGTTCGCAGCGAAGAACCTCGATTTTTCCGTGATTGTATTTTCGAACTTCCGATTCGCTACCTACTCGATGAAGGATTTCTTACTCCGGCAAAGTTGATCGACGCGCCGGTATTGAGTTACGACTTTTCTCAGCTCAAACCCGCATCCACCGGACGATATAAAGAGTCCGAGATGGACATGGTGATAGAGCAGTCAAAACGAGCGACACCGCAAATCGTACAACAAATTATTGCTCAAGCTCTAAACCGACATGGCGTCATGATTTTTGCAGCAACAGTCAGGCATGCTCAGGAAATTCTCTCCCTCTTGCCAGAAAATGAGTGCTCACTCGTTATTGGAGATACAGAAACCAAAGAACGTGACCGTATTATCCAATCTTTTAAAAATCGTGATATCAAATTCTTGGTTAATGTATCAGTTTTGACCACTGGTTTTGATGCACCTCACGTCGATTTAATTGCAATTTTACGCCCTACAGAATCGGTGAGCTTATACCAACAAATTGTTGGGCGAGGGCTTCGTCTTTCGGACGGAAAAACCGAATGTTTGGTGCTCGATTACGCAGGAAATAGTTACGACCTTTATCAACCTGAAATTGGCAACCCAAAACCAGATTCTGATAGCGAAATCATCACCATACCTTGCCCATCTTGCGGCTTTAACAACAGCTTTTGGGGCAAACTCGATGCAGCAGGCTTCTTAATCGAACACTATGGCAGGAAATGCCAAGGCTACTTCGAAGAAGAAGATGGCACGCGAGAGCACTGCGACTATCGCTTTCGTGCGAAATATTGTCCTGAATGCGGTGCCGATAATGACATTGCCGCTCGTATCTGCCATGAGTGCGACGCTACATTAGTAGACCCCGACAAAAAACTCAAAGAAGCGCTGAACTTGAAAGATGCGTTAGTTTTTGAATGCACGGATATGCAGCTCTCTGTTCATAAAAACGAGAAAGGCAAACCGCAGCTTAAAGTCACTTATTACGGTGATAACAATGCTCAGGTCCATCAGTTTTGGTCGCTGACGACTAAAAAACAGAAAGAGACATTTCAAAAAATGTTTGTTCGCCCTCATCTGGCAGACCGTCATCGCCCATTCGAAGAGAGCTCACCCACAAAGGTGGTCAACCACCAGCACCGATTCCGCTTGCCTCAGTTTGTCATTGCAAGAAAATCTGGGCGATTCTGGACAATGCGCGACAAGATTTTTGCAGATGAACTCACGCAATAAAGCTTTAAGATCTATGTGATGAGCTCTGAGCTTACCATTCAGATTTAGCGTTCACCGAGCACTTCAAATTCATCGTAGACCAATCTTGCTTTTCCGTCGGCTTGAAGCTGCCAATGCTCACGATGAACCACACCATAGGCTTTGTTCATCTGCCATTGGGCACTCAAAATGTAACCGCCTTCGCCTTCTGGTTGCCAATCTATATTGGAATATTCGACCTCAGTAAAACCTTGGCCAATGAGATTTGCCCAAAACGTTTCTATCTCTTCTCTTCCTTTAAATGTGCCAAATGGCTTAGCCACCATTTCTGTACTCTCGGCATATTGAGAAGCGCAACCTTCTGCATCTCCTTGATTGAACGCATTTTGCCAAGCCTCAATCCCAGCCTTACAAGCGTTAAGAGTTTCTTGGGACATTTTCGTATTTCCTATGTTGTATGGGTGAACAACAAGAAATTTACCGCTATGATTAGTAAAGAAAAACAAATCAATTAGAAATGACTGTTTAATCAGATAGAACAATTATGGATAGATTTCGTCAAATGACGCTGTTTATGAACATCGTCGAGGAAGGATCAATTACCAATGCTGCAAACCGATTGGACTTATCCAAATCGGTGCTAAGTCAACACTTGAAACAACTTGAATCCGACCTTAAAACAACACTCCTCAAACGCACGACACGAAAACAAGTTCTCACCGTTGCAGGGCAAAAGTTCTATGACCACTGCCGTGAAATGCATTCCATTGCTAACTTGGCATGGGAAGAGGTACAAGAGCAGCAAACAGAGCCCAGTGGAAAAATAACTGTGACAGCTCCAAACGCACTCATGGATAGTGTTGTCGTACCTGCGCTAGTCGATGCGTTTGCCAGCTGCAAGAATGTCTCGCTAGATTTGATTTGCAGCGACCAACAACTCGACCTAATGGAACATGATATTGATTTAGCAGTTCGAGTCGGTCTTTCTAAAGACAGTAGCTACAAACAAAAAAGAATCGGGGAAATTACTGACGTCTTATGCAGATCTAAGAAAGAGAGCACTCACTCACACGAATCACCTTACGTGGCTAACCATTGGCAGGGGCAAAAGATTGTTCATAAAATGGCTCATAACCAAACTGGTGTATCTCAGGAGTTCGTGTTTACACCGACACATCGCACCAATACCATTTATCAAACAAAATCGCTGATATCGAAAGGAATCGGCATTGGTTTGATTCCGGACATTCTCATCAATGAGGGTGATGAACTCGTTCCAGTGATAGAGAATTATCACGTATCCCCTACTCCTGTTTTCGTACTCCATCCCTTTAAATCCGCTATTCCCATTAGTGTTTCCAAGGCAACGCATTCCATAGAAGCAATGTTGCATATGAAGAATAGGTATGATAAAAAAGCATATATGTAAGAAAGTGTAAGATTCATAAACAATTGAGCAAATGAGTAAAGACTCAATAGCATCCTGCACGTAAAATAGCCGCACATCCATCATCCGAATGGTCAGTTTGAATTGATTGCCCTACTTGTTTAATCGGATTGGTTGAAAGATAAAAAGAAACTAAGCAATATGCGGTTAGGCACGCTTTTCATAGGCGTCCTGCGATTATGATTGAAGTATCTTTTTTTTGCCCGCCATACGCGGGCTTTTTTTGTAATCTGTTTTTATTCGAGGGTACTTTGAGCCAATTTATCAATCTTTTCAGAAAGCTGGCTGCTTTTATTGCAGTCGCGATTGCGTTTGCTTTTGTCTATGGAAAAATACCAGAAGCGCAGGAAATGCTCGCGCTTAATGCCCTTATTATCTTTGCGGTTATCGCTTATAAACGTAAACGCGTTTACCGAGATAAAAAAGCGCGCTAGCGTTATTCTTAAAGGTCATTCGAAAACGGTCTATTAACGCGCCCTTTTTTGCTCCACATTTTGCTCCACACTTCTCTTCAAACTCGTCATTTATTCTCAAATTTGGCAGATTGTTGTTGTCATGCCTAAGTTCACTTTCTATTCATTTTTACTTGTTTATACTCCTTTACAGTTATCGCTTTTAAGGTAAGTCTATGTTTCGACATCCTATTGCAGCTATCGCTCTGCTTCTGCTCCCACTCGGGGCAAGTCAGGTCTATGCTTTCCAAGATGAATCTCCAAATTCAATTGTGATCGACGTTCCTCACGACGGGACTCGAATTGAAATAGATGAAGATCAGGATGACGTCTATGAAGCTGTTCAAGCAGGACGTATTCAACCATTTTCCGCCTTGTATCAGGCGGTTGAAAATCAACTAAATGGTCGGGTAATTAAAGTCGAGTTAGACGAAGATGATGACCAATGGATATATGAGCTCCGGCTAGTACACGACGACAATGTCATTAAAGTTGAATACGACGCGAGCACCCTTGAGCTAATGCAAATCAAGGGAAGGAACCTCAATCAAGTCATAAAACAAAATAAGAAGTAACCAAAATGAAAGTACTCGTAATAGAAGATGAGCCTCGCTTAGGCGAGCAAATTATTGAAACGCTTGAGCAGGCTGGCTGGGTTCCCGAATTATCGGAAGATGGGATTGATGCCTTGTACAGAGCGACATCCGAAGAGTGGGACATGATCGTATTGGATCTTGGGCTACCCAAGTTGGATGGTCTAACGGTACTTAAAGGTATACGCGATGAGAATATAAATACCCCTGTCATTATTCTTAGTGCTCGCGATACCTTATCTCAGCGTGTTGAAGGTTTGAATGCCGGCGCAGACGATTACTTAACTAAGCCTTTTGAAATGGTTGAATTGATTGCTCGTATACGCGCCCAACTGCGCCGTGCTTCTGGCAATGCATCGCCTATTATGCAGGTTGGTGATTTAAGCTTAGATACACGCACCTCCAAAGTATTGTGGCAAGGACAAGCCATTAGCCTGACCGCACTCGAATACAAAGTTGTTGCTTACTTTATGCATAATGCGGAAAAAGTGATTTCTAGGACAGAGCTGGTTGAGCATATATACAAACAAGACTTCGACAGAGACTCCAATACCATCGAAGTTTTTATTGGACGAATTCGAAAAAAAATCGCGCCAAATGTAATAAAAACAGTGCGTGGACTTGGGTATCAACTGAATGCTAATTAAACCCGCTTTTGTACGCCACTTAAGCCTAAGAAACCGCCTTCTTGCTGGGGCGGTTATTTGGTTAGGGTTAATGGTATTCTCAGCTGGTCTTCTTATCCCCAATCTAATCAAAGATTATCTAGAAGAAGATATTCGACAGCAACTCAGCCTATCTCTGGACGAGCTCACAGCCAACATTGATGTAGATAGCCAAGGTAGAATGGTTATGCCATTTAGGCTATCTGACCCTCGGTTTAACCGCCCTTATAGTGGCTTGTATTGGATGGCTGTCACTGAAAACCAAGTCATGCGTTCGCGTTCATTATGGGACCAATTAATCACCTTTAAGCGCTTCAAAGGTGCAAGAGGGGCGAATGGCGAAAAACTCGTATATATCCAAAGAAACATTTACTTACCCGATTTTTCAGAACCTATAACCATCACGGTTGGGTTAGATGAACAGCCGCTAGAAGATACACTTCACGCTTTAATGGGTCAGATATCTCTGGTTCTTATGTTGCTTTTTGTCGGCATCCTAACTCTAATTGGTCTTCAAGTTTCTTGGTCGCTCCGACCTCTTGGGAAAATGCAGAAAGAGTTACATAAGCTGCGCTCAGGTGAGCAAAACTCCCTAGAAAACAACTACCCTAAAGAAGTTCAACCTTTAACATCGGATTTGAATGCCTTGCTTTTCCATTATCAGGAATTATTGCAACGAGCTCGAAATCACGCGGGCAATTTGTCTCACGCATTAAAAACACCCATTTCCGTACTTAAAAACGAAGTATCTCAACTCGACCCGGATACCAAAGAAAAACTCGAACCCTCCCTTTCCAATTTACAGCAGCAAATTGATTACCACTTAGGGCGCGCTCGAATGGCGGGATCAATGCATATTTTGGCTGTTAGTTGCCAACCAAGTGACCAAGTAGATGCGATTTCCATCGCGTTTGATAAAGTATTCGTAGACAGAGAAATCCTGCTTATCAACGAGTTAAACTCAGACTTAAAAGTTGCGGTTGAAGCGACAGATATGGATGAAATGCTGGGTAACTTACTTGAGAATGGTTATAAATGGGCAAAATCTCAGATCCGCGTCTATTCAGAACCCGTTTCCGACACTCAAGTAGCATTGGTTGTTGAAGATAATGGCCCGGGAATTCCGGATGAAAAGAAAGATCTTGTCATGAAACGAGGAGTTCGCCTCGATGAGGAAACACCAGGGTCTGGATTGGGCTTAAATATCGTTCAAGAAATGGCACACAGTTACCGAGGACAGCTTATTTTGGAAGACAGCGACTCAGGCGGCACAAAAGCCAAACTGATCATAAACTTGTGTACGAATCAGAAAAAGCGTTAGCGAATGGGCAGTGCAAATTGCTTTTTAACCTGTCCGAACGCAAAGCTGGACTCTATCGACTCAATATGCGGCAAGCAAGTCAACTCTTTACGGATAAACCTTTCGTAAGTCTGTAAAGAGTGGCTGACCACACGCAAGAGATAGTCGTGACTACCCGTCATTAAGAAACATTCCATCACTTCCTCCATGTCTTGCACCATCGCCTCAAACTGGCGGATGTTATCTTCCGTCGGTTTTTCTAACTTAACTAGCACAAAAACATTGATTGGTAACCCACACTTTTCTTGGTCTACGTGAGCATGATACCCCTGTAATAACCCTTCTTTTTCAAGTGCCCTTACCCTTCTTAAACATGGGGAAGGCGATAACGATACCCTATCTGCCAGTTCTTGATTTGTTAGCCGACCATCTCTTTGCAGTTCATTCAATATCTTTTTATCAATACTATCCATAAGTTGCTCAATATCACTCTGAATTACAAATTCCTGCTAATTAATGATTAATTTAGAGCATATATTGCAATCATTCACCCAGAGCATGCACTTAAAATTAACAATATGTTAACCAAACCGCGCAAGGATGCTTTATGAACCCTGAAAAACAACTTAGCCCTTTAAGAAACTCAACATCTGAAGATGGGGCTTTTGCGCTTGCCATAGAACAAGCCGAACATTTTGGGATTGATGTCGAAACCGAATACGGGCGAACACTTGTAGAACTCGCGACAACCCTATATAGCGCAAACAGCAAAACCCATGACTTATGGGCAATCACCATGGAAGGGTTAACCGATTTAGATAAAAGCGACAGGATTGCATGGTTTAACGCCAAAAGGTTTCTCTCATTTCAGCTCGCGAAAATCCTAGATAACCTTCAAAACCCAATGCGTGCCACTTATCAATCCATCGCAACGAATAACGGTCATTTTGCAGCAAAAGGGGCATACCCAATCTTTGACAATGTTGCCGCCATTTTTTCAGCAAGCCCCGTTATTACTCGAACGGCAACGTACCTATTTGCCTGCACCGAATGGGTCGAAGATGCGTTCAATGGCAGAGAGCCATTGCATGAAATTTATTCTCGCCTACTTAATCCAACCTCGATCAGTTTGGCGAATCACATCGTAGATATCGAAGCCGGAACAAATGCAGATCAATATCTAGCTTGGAATTTTAACTCCGGAATGGCAGCGATTGATGGGCTCCTTAGCCATACTCTCGGTCGAGAAGACATCGTTATCGCTTCTCGAAATATATATGGCGGCTCATACCAGTTATTACACGACTGGTATCGAAAATCTTCCAATCTGGATGTCGCTATTGAGTGGGTAGATGGCTATGAAGCTAGCGACTTTTCCCAAGCTATGGATACGGTCGCAGAAAAATACTCAGACAGAATCCAAGCTGGCAAACAGATTTATATTTATTTAGAAAGTCCATGTAACCCGCACGGCTACGTTCTAGACGTTGCTGGAATTTCTAAATCCGCTCACCAACGAAACTGGATGGTGATGGTCGATACCACTGTTGGAACCCCTTTTTTACACCCAGTTTTAAAGAAAGACGATCCCCTAGAACGACCGGATTTTGTCATCCATTCATACACAAAAGAGTTAGCTGGCTCAGGAACCACGACAGCGGGTGTGGTCATTGGGCGTAATGAAGAAATGTTCATTCCCAAAGGCGACTCTGTTAGCTATGAAACCGCCAATGGCAAAATTCGCCAACGCAACTGGGATGAAACCCTTTTTTGGAATGTTTACTACGTAAAAGGCGCTTTTCTCGATGCGGATAAAGCATTTGAAGTGTTGAACGGTATGAAGACATTTGAATTGCGAGTGATTCAAAAGTCAGTGAACACACTTGCGCTAGCGCGAGTATTTGATGCTCACCCTGATATTAACGTGTCTTGTCCTGGATTAGAAAGCAGCCCCAACTACCCTATTCTCAAGGAAAATATGCATTTATCATTACCCGCCTCCTTATTTACTATCGATATGGAAGGAGGTGAAGGTCGTGAAGCTATAAACCAAGGCGTCTATAAGCAATTTTTCGATATGTTAGAACCCGCGATAGGGATGCAGGTCAGTCTTGGGCAGACGAATACGGTGGCGCTCTGTCCCGCCATGACAACGCATTCAGAACTCTCAGAAAAAGCGCAAGAAGACGCAGGTATCACCCCCACGACGATGCGAATTTCTATTGGATTAGAAGATCCAAGAATGTTCCTTGCTCATATCGTAAATGCAGCAAAACTATCGATAGACTTGGCACACCCAGATTTTTCAACCCAATTCCCAAGTGCAGAAAAAATAGATGAGATCTATCTCAGTACGTACATGGAAGTCCACCAGAAATTTGCAATGAGTACGCCTAGTTTCAATCAGTATTCTGAATAGGGCTTACCCTAGCTTAAATCAAGCCAATATACTCAAGCTACCTCAAGATGCAGGATTCAGAGCTCTATCTTCTGTTTCAATTCAAGGAAAAGAACGCAGTGGAATGACGAGTCCTTTCCAAGTTATTTGACGATGAAATGGGACAGAAGATAAGCTCCCAAGGGCAAGTTTGCTTGGATTTCATACTGCGTTATCGATTCTTGATTTAGAACTACTAGATCTTCAAATCGGTGCCTTGCCTGAAATCCAAGCAATTCTCGCTGAACCTAGCTTCTTGAGGTAGCTTGAGTATAAGTACCAAAAAATACTTAAGTACTTATTGGTTTTAGTTCCAATATCTGATATTTGCTCGCTTAGATCACGAGTCGCCAATGAACTCTTTGCTTTGATAAATGCAATATCATTAAATGGACCACTTATAAAAACGAATTCAAAAACATTACATAAAAAACAATAAGTTATTCGATCAACAAAGATCCATACACATATATTTAATGTAAATTGCATTTAGAAACACATTCTTCGAGTTCTGCCCGTCAGGAAGACAAACTATATATTGGCTAGTTAAAACTGCATTTTCAAAATGCAGGAAAAGGATATTTCACCGTGTTTAAGTATGCTGGGCAAACCTCGCCTACAAAAAAGTTAAATTTGCGCCCTAATAGAATTATTATCGCACTTTGCGCTTCAATTTTACCCGCTTCCTACTTCCCTAACGCAATCGCTGCAAATTCTGTTTCTCTGAGTTTGCATCATTTACAGAAACAGAATGCTTTATCAAGTACCCAAGGAGTTCAACAGACGGTCAATGTCACGTCGAGCAGTAACGCTGTTTTCTCTGCACTCAAAAAGGTTTACGCACTTTCGGATAACGAAGAATTCCAACTGTTAAAAAGTGTGCGTTCATCTTCTGGACAGCTTCATCAAAGGTACGTTCAAACGATTAACGGTGTGCCTGTATATGGCAAACAGGTATCAATCCATGTTGATGGCCAAGGTGTCTACTGGTTAGGTGGGCAAGTATTAGTCGGAGCAAATCAAGATGTTCAATCAGGCGCACTTCTTCGTACTCTGACAGATTTAGAAGCAAAGAACTTAGCAAAAGCGTATTTTGATGCCAATTTTGCGAAAGGAAAGTTATGGACTTTTGAGCGCGAGAATAGCCTCGCCACCATTGCATTAAAAGAACAACAAGCATTCGAGGTTAAACACGTTACGTTCATCGCGACACCTTATGGTCACGTAGCAAACCCTATTCGTTTCAACGCGTTTGTAAATAAACAAGGAAAGGTTATCGAAGCGTGGAATTCCATGACACATGCTCAAGCAAGTGGTCCTGGTGGGAATCTAAAAACGGGGCGATACAATTACGGGACAGAATACAACCACCTAGAAGTGACTCAAAATGGAACTGAGTGCTTACTAGAAAACGATCGGGTTAGAACTCTTAACATGAACCACTCCAAATATGGAGGCTCGGTTCATTCTTTTACTTGCTCAACAAACATTGATAAAGAAATTAATGGCGCGTATTCACCATTAAACGATGCTCACTATTTTGGTGGGGTTGTATTTGACCTATATAACGATTGGTTCCAACTTTCTCCATTAAGCCAAAAACTCGAGATGCGAGTACATTACGGTAACAGCTACGAAAACGCGTTCTGGGATGGTCAAAGAATGACCTTTGGGGATGGTGCCAGTCGCTTTTACCCACTGGTCAGCCTTGATGTCGTCGCACATGAAGTGTCCCACGGTTTTACCGAGCAAAACAGCGGTCTTATCTACTCAAACCAATCTGGAGGCATCAACGAATCGTTTTCAGATGTGGCTGGCGAAGCCGCAGAGTACTTTATGACGGGCAGCAATGATTGGCTGGTCGGAGAAACGATATTCAAAGCGACGGATCAGGCACTTCGATATTTAGAAGATCCTACCAGAGATAGCAGATCTATAGGTCATGCCGATAACTATCATAGCGGTATGAATGTTCACTACAGCAGCGGGGTATTCAACCGCGCTTTTTACTTACTCGCAAACTCGACTGGGTGGAATATTCAAAAAGCATTCACTGCCTATGTGGATGCCAATCGGTTTTATTGGACCCCCAGTACCACATATGTCGAAGGCGCATGCGGAGTGATTTTGGCAGCCATAGACAAAGGGTATGACTGGCAAAAAGCCTTTGAATCATTTCAACAGGTAGGTGTCATTTGCGACGATTTACCAATTGATACAGACGGCGATGGCATGCCTAACACATGGGAAATCACTTATGGGTTGGATGAAACGAGTGCAAATGATGCTGAACTGGATGGTGACAGTGATGCCTTAACAAACTTGCAAGAGTTTATATACAAAACGAACCCTCTCGTTCCAGACACTGACAATGACGGTATCAATGATGGCGAAGAGGTCAGAATTGGAACAAAACCAACCGATGTAGATTCTGACTCCGATGGTTTACCTGACGGTTGGGAAAAAGATATCGGTCTGGATCCACTAGACTCTACCGATGCAATTTTAGATTTAGATTCCGATGGCTTTACAAATAGCCAAGAATATCAAATGGGTACGAGAGCGAACGATGCCTACTCTTACCCACCTTTACTATCAACCCTCCATGAATCTTTTGAAAATGGTTCACCAATTGGTTGGAACACACCACCCGAGGCAACCAAAGGCTGGATTATTTCAAATTCCAACAACACTCATGGAGTGGCAAGTTTTGTCTCTGAAGACATTGAAGATAACCAATCGTCGCAGGTTACATTTTCAAATGTCTTTGGTACAGGCATATTATCTTTTGACTTTACAGTCGAATCTGAAGAAAGCTACGACTACTTTGAAATGTACTTAAACGATAACTTGGTGATTGAGAAATCGGGTTATCACTCAGAGAGTGTAACTGTTGCCGTTCAGGAAGGACTCAATACTCTTCACTTCAAATTCTCTAAAGATTACTCCCTGTCTTCTGGATTTGATTCTGCTTGGATTGATAACGTTAAATTCGTTGCGACCGACTCAGACTCTGATGGTATGAGTGATTCATGGGAAAACAAATATGGTTATGACCCGCAAAACGCAGGCGATGCTAGCTTAGATAGTGACAATGATAACTTAACCAACTTAGAAGAACACAATGTTGGTACAAATCCGAATTTATCTGATAGCGATAATGACGGTCTTTCGGATTATATAGAACTCAATGATTCCCATAGTAATCCAACAATTCATGACACCGATAACGATGACATTCCAGATGGTTGGGAATATGAAAATGGTTTAAATCCAAACGATCCATCCGATCGAGATTCTGATGCCGATTCTGACACGCTATCAAACTTTGATGAATACGTTCACCAAACAAACCCACAAAATTCCGACAGCGATAGTGATTTACTTAGTGACAGTGAAGAGATTAATGTTGTAGGTTCGGACCCAACGAATTCTGATTCTGACTCCGACCTTCTTCCAGATGGCTGGGAAGTAGAACACAATCTGAACCCTCTATTAGGATCTGACGCGACGTCAGATATAGACAATGATGATCTAACTGCCCTTCAAGAATATGAGTATAAGACGAACCCCAATTCATCAGACTCTGACAGCGATGGTATAAGTGACAGCTGGGAAGTAGAGCATAATCTAAACCCTCTTTTAGAATCCGATGCAACGTCAGATGAAGACAATGATGGATTGAATGCATTGCAGGAATTTGAGATAAAATCCAACCCGAACAAATTAGATTCTGACGGTGATAGTATGCCGGACAAATGGGAACACGATCATAATCTAGATCCTACTGATGCTGCTGATGCCGCTGGGGATGCTGACGGAGACTCTCTAACAAATTTGGGCGAATACATCGCGAAAACTAATCCAATGGATCCTGATACTGACAACGACGGAATGCCAGACGGAAGTGATTCGGCTCCAACCCAAAAGCAGATCGAAGCAAGTGGTTCCAGTGGTGGTTCCACCTCGATGCTCGCTTTGTTTGGATTATTCTTACTTGTGTCAACACGTCGAAAAAATAAAATCTAGTTAGCCGAAAGCCCTTGAATATACTCAAGGGCTTTTTTATTCAACTGCAAATTAGGGTCTGTTGACCTTTCGTGGTTAAATTTTGTTCGAGTTCTATGCCTTTTAATCGCGGCGCAAGGTGTGTAGCCCATTCTTTAAGAAAAAAAGCATTTCTAAGCAAATACCTTGCAACAAAGAGTAAAAGACATGGGAACGGGGACGCCTAGTCGAACCCTTCGGGCTGCATTTGTGGCTTATTTCTACTGCGTTATCGCTCATTGATGTAGAGCGACTACACCTAATGAGCGTTGCCTTGTATAAATCACCCACAAATTGCTGCAAAAATCATCTTGAAAGGTCAACAGACCCTAGTCTTTATTAGATAGCAGAGTATGTGCAGCTGACGGATTTAAAGCTTTCGGCTGTATAACTGAAACAAACCCGTCGGAGTAATAATCTTGTGATTCATTAATGACGCTAGGAGATGTCACTTTTAAGGGTACCGATTCCCAAAGCGTCGTTTTCAGTTCGACTTCCTCTGCAAAGCGATCGCGCTCTTGATCAACGTTTGGGTTGATTTTGTGAAGTACCGTTACAATACCGTTGTAATGAGAAATCTTAAGACCGGAATCATAGCTTATGGCCCCTAGCCATATTGGCTGGTTTGTTTCTTGATTAATCCCAGTATTCCACCAGCGCACATGGCTTCGGTTAAATAAGTCACCTGGCAGTTGGTACGCCAGCCATTGCGGTTCACCTTTCCAATACAAATCAGATATAGGAGGAACCCTCTTATCCAACATCGTTAAATATTCTTTTACTCTAAACTGATCTCGGCTAAATGTTCGGTTCTCTATCCACCCCATCTTGTTCATCAATGTATTGGGGGACTCACCTATAAATATTAGGTTTATTGCCTGTGCGTCATATACATCTGCTTTTCCCGGGTAAACATTGAAATCTGCCCGTTCAAGACTGTGATGATTTGATGCCGTGGGTTTACTTGCAGGGTAACTTTGAATAAAAAAGTGATAATAATTCAAACTCAATAACCCTAATACACCAAAAATCAAGATCCTAGCTGTGGCCTTTTTAGCCCCTATTTTTCGAATCCAATAGAAGCTGAATACAAAAACAACAGATAATAGAGAAATGAGTGCGATGTGCTCTTTTACAAAAACTTGAATTTGAGTGAGTAGATCAAAAGAATCTAGCCCGTAAGAAATCAAATAACCCCAGAATATAAATTGCCCCACTCCTATGATAATGCCGATGGAATCATAAAGCGTAAAACGACGCCAACTTACCCTGCTTCCTCCAGCAATAAAAGGGACGACCCAAGCAACAGGACCAAGTAAGCGAGCGAGAGTAATCACCCAAGCCCCTCTCCGATACATCAGAAGCCGAGCTCGTGCAAAAACCCTACGCAAACTTGGCTTCATGCGAATAAGTATACGTTGAATAGCATAACCGTAGTTCCGACCAATAAAATAACTGCATTGATCACCAACCAATGCCCCTAAAAGCACAGCCACTACTCCTGCAGCACTTCCCTGCTGAAGTAAGTAGCCTGCGCTTAGTAGGAATGGCTCCCCCATTACAATTAAATTCGGACCTATTAGTCCATCCAGTAATGCGCCAAGGAATAACGTAAGCATTTCCATTAGCGAGTGTAATGCCCGAATTTATACTCCATTTCTTGGTTACGCATCTCACCAAAGAAAAATCGCCTAACATTCGCTTTTAGATACAACCATCCTGTTGCAGCAAAACCGTCTTGATCTAAACGTCGAGGGTCGAATTCAAATGTCATAGGCAGGAAGCGAAAGCGCCATGTTTGGCTCGCACGTTTCACATAGTCACAGTCTTCACACAACGTAATTTGCTCATCAAACCCATTTAGATCGGTATGCGCTCTTTTGGTAGAAAAAATACAAGCACCTACTGCCGTTGGAAACGCAAATTGGGTGACAAACAGCCCCGCATTAAATAACCCGTAACCCGCCTTATGTGCTAACGGAAGATCTTTTGCCCCCATGTAGACGCCGGCTACTTCCAACTTCGTTTCAGAAAGCTTTTCTATTGCATTTTGTAAGAATGATGGCCTTAATCGGACATCTGCATCCAAAAATAGCAGTCGATTGTGTTTAGCTTTTGAAGCACCAGTATTCCTGCCCAAGCTGACGCCTCTTTCCCTCATATTATGTACAGTAAGGGCGGGTAAATCTTCACTAAACGAAGACGCGACGTTGATGGTTTCATCATCACTGTTAGAATCCACCACTATCACCTCAAAGTTCCGATAGGTCTGCTGACTTAAATCTTTTAGCAGATTGGCTATTCGGATTTCTTCATTCAATGTGATCACGATGATGCTGATAGGTTCCATAAGTCCACTCTCTCTTCTGCTTGTTTGTCACGCTTAAGCTATCAAGCTGAGGATTAACTCATGGTGAGGCTAAGATTCACTTTCCATTCATCGTACTGTAAAAATAGTATTCTTACTTGATAACGTATGAATTTACTTGCTCCAAGAAAGCCAGAATGGTAGTATCCGCGCTCGCTGTTGATTGACTTGTATAAGTTAATCCAGCGCTAGCATCATCGACTAGGTCGCTATGTTGATGGTGAACTTTAAATTTTACTATTTGAGAGTAAATCTTATGAAATTCGAAGCAGTAGTACGTACTGAACTAGGTAAGGGTGCGAGCCGCCGCCTACGTCACGCTGGTAAATTCCCAGCAATCGTTTACGGTGGTGAAGCAGCGCCTGTTTCTATCGCTCTAAACCACGACGAGCTAATCAACCAAATGGATAAGCCTGAATTCTACGAAGCAATCACTCTAGTGATTGACGGTGCAGAAGTTAAGGTTAAGCCGCAAGACGTTCAACGTCACGCGTTCAAGCCAAAAGTTGAGCACATGGACTTCATCCGCATCTAATTCCTCACCAAGGAATTAGCCGGATAAATCCAGCCTTTTGCATATAAAGATTCTCGGATTTACCACCCGAAAAATCTAAAAAATTAAAAACCCCAGCTGCTACCAACAGCTGGGGTTTTGCTTTTTCTGACGTTCTTACTTAACCGGGCAAGTCACTTCTTCCCAAAACCAGTTGTTCTGAGTAGGAGTTTCCCAAACGCCGGGATCATTTTTAGCAACAAAACATTTACCGTTATGCGTCACTTTCGCTCCAACGCCCACATCTGTTTTCCCTGCTTCCCAAACGATAAATCCATTTGGATCTGGGTTTGGACCTGGGCCAGGTCCTGGAGTTGGAACAGGATCTAACTTAGCCACTACACGCACTTCTGGCCAGCGTTGATGTGACAAATAGAAATTAGTCACACATTTTTCATAGTCACCAGGGACAAGTGCGGAATATGCGGTTTGGTAACCAACGAGTTTACACTCATATGAGACACCTTCGGGGCGATCGGCATGATATGAAAAATCAGCTTCCCAGTTAGTATAAAGCACATCTGTCGCACCATTCAGGTTCAAACTTCCATAAGGAGTTTGCTGCCAGCATGTATTTGACTCATCTGCTTCAATTGGGATGTTGTAGTGTGCTGCTAGCCCTTCCCAGTATCGGATTCGGTTAACTGGCTGACCTTTATTTTTGTTCTGCTCACCACACTCAATACCGCCATTGATGATATTGATGGTTGTACCAAACCCGTAACCGATTCCAGCATCGATTTCACGCTGAGAAGGCTTCCAAGTACGGTCAATTACGTGCAACATGGCAGGTTTTGGAGCTTGAGGTGTTAGGTAGAACCAAATTGCCGATGCAAGGTTAAGCCACGTATCTGCAACGAGCGCTGGATTGTTCAGCAATACCGTTGCGTCGCCATCGTACATTACCTCGGAAAATGGTCCGTAATTGAAGTGGTACGAAAGCTGTTTAGCTCCACGACCAAAATACCCTTGGTTTGGCGCACAAGGCCATCGGCGATTTTGCCAATCGTTTTGACCACACCCTGTTGTATACCCCGGCTGACCTTCAGACCATCCCATTTCACGAACATGCACTAACGCTTGTTGCCACTCTTCCAACGCTAATGGGTTATCCCAAACGTTATCTTTTGCGATGTGACCACCAGTCTCTTGTGCGAAGTGGGCAAAAGCCGTCACGATGGATTTTTTACAAATTGCATCGGCATCGCGACCATCTGTATAGTCGCCACAGAAAGCAGGGAACTTACCGATAGCTCTTAAGAATTTAGTATACGTATACTCTGGTGCAGCCATTTGAGTGAGAAAATCCCACTCACTACGAGGAAAGACCCTTTCCACTCGCTTAACGTTATCTGGGTTTGTTGCTACCCCTGCATCAATCGCTTCTACGATTGAATTGAGACGTGTCTCCAACGCCTTAGCCCATATGGCATACATAGGATCGGCTGTCTTTGCCGCTTCAGCAGCTTGCAGATCAACTTTCGACACAATGTACCCTGTCGGGTTTTGTGGATCGGGTTGTACGTTCATAGCAAAGGCACTACTAGCCATAGTGCAGCCAATCAACGTCGATATCAGCGTTCTCTTCAACATTTTCGTCAATTCCTTGTTCTTGTATTTTCAGATGCTTCAAAGTTCAACATCCATTTATAAAGTCACCCAAAACCACTCCAACCCGTGGTGATGAAATGAAAATGAAAAGAAATCTAAGACAACCTGCTTAATAGCAGATAAAGCTGCTCAAAGAATTCTAATCGCAAAAACTATAGTTAATGCAACTAGTATTACTGTGCGAAGTAGAACAATTTTCTACAGGTAAATGTGATTTATAGAATATTTGCGAGTGATAACTAGAAATTCTGTGGAGTCAAAATGATAAGTTACTTTTTTTCTGGATTGAAATCCGCTAGGGAAAATATTCAAGCGCTAAGCGAGCGGTGATAAATGAAAGAGAGAGATTTCATCTAAAATATTGGGAAGATTAAAATAGGTCTTGCTGAGGGCTCGTATCATCAAGCTCAGTTTGGTTTTTTTGATTACGTTGATTCATCATCTTTCTTCGATAGCGTTGACGACAAAGCTTGATGACATGCAGTTGCTGAGCGGGCGTCATGTTCAGCCAATCGAAACGTTCTTGCCGGTTACGCATGCATCCTTGGCAATATCCTCGTTCGTCAACTGTGCATACTCGAACACATGGACTCGGCACATTGAAAAACTCCAACTGCTCCATATCCCCTCCTATGCTTAGCGATGACTACTTAATCATAACACTTTACTCACAATACAGCATACTCTACCCATTTGAGAGTTAATCAGGGTAGATTCCTAAAAGAAAATTGAATAACGAAATGTCATGGTTTTATACCCTTGGCAGTATTATTATGACTTTCCATTGACAAGAAACTGAACTTGTTGATTATACTGCACGGGATTTTGAAAACACTTCTTGGAGCTTCGAATGAAAAAGCAACTCGCTCTTATCGCTTTACCTGTTATTTTGGCAGCTTGTACCAGCAACGGAGATGCATCGGTGGTAACCAAAGAGGATTTACAACATCATCACTGGATCCTGACTCAGGTGGATGGACAAAACTACGTAAAACCGGCACACAGTAAACACCCTAGCATTGAAGTCGGTGAAAAGTTGACTGTTAATGGGTTCGCTGGTTGCAATGGTTACTTTGGGCAAGGCGAATTAAAAGATGGGCAGTTCCGTGTTGAAAACATGGGCATGACCATGATGATGTGCTCCGATGAAATGATGGACACCGAACAGGTGATGTCAGATGCATTAGGAGAGTGGAGCGATGTCACTCTAACGAAAGACACATTGACTCTCAAAAACGACAAGCACCAAGTTACCTTTACGCTTAGAGACTGGGTAAACTAACCAGAATTTTATTCAACATATTTTGGAATGAAACGCGCTAAAAGATACAGCAAAAGTTAACAGAAAGCCCCTGCTCATTGAGCAGGGGCTTTTTACCGTTTGGTTAGACTATATGAGCGGTTGTTATTGCCATTGAGTACGCAATGTTTTAGCCGCATTGACCATGTTTTTAAGTGATGCTTCGGTTTCTTCCCAGTTACGTGTTTTTAATCCACAGTCTGGGTTAACCCAAAGTCGTTTTGCTGGAATTTTCGCCGCCGCCTTTTCAAGTAGATCAACCATCCACTCTTCTGTTGGAATATTCGGTGAATGGATGTCGTATACACCCGGCCCAATCTCATTTGGATAGTTGAACTCTTCAAATGCTTTCAGCAATTCCATGTTTGAACGAGAAGTTTCAATGGTGATAACGTCGGCATCTAACGCGGCAACAGATTCAATGATCTCGTTAAACTCGCTGTAACACATGTGGGTGTGAATCTGAGTTTCAGGCTTTGCACTTGCCGCAGAGATTTTAAAGGATTCAACCGCCCAGTTTAGATACTCTTCATGGTCACGTTTCTTAAGTGGTAACCCTTCGCGAATCGCAGGCTCATCAATCTGAATAATGTTGATCCCTGCATCCTGTAAATCACTCACTTCATCGCGTAATGCAAATGCTAACTGTTGCGCAATTTCTTTACGAGTAACGTCTTCACGTGGGAACGTCCAGCACAGAATCGTAACCGGCCCTGTAAGCATGCCTTTCATTTGCTTACTGGTGAGAGACTGAGCATAAGTAGACCACTCAACGGTCATCGGCTTTTCACGCTCAATATCAGCCACAACAATCGCAGGTTTAACGCAGCGAGAACCGTAACTTTGAACCCAACCAAACTTGGACGTTTGGAAACCCGCTAAATTCTCCGCAAAATACTCCACCATGTCGTTACGCTCGGCTTCACCATGAACCAGAACATCAAGATCCAATGCTTCTTGACGCTGGACCGCATCTTTAATGTGACCTTTCAGCGCGACTTCATAATCGGCTTCCGACAGTTTTCCGGTACGGAATGCGCTGCGTTGCGTGCGGATTTCGCTGGTTTGAGGGAACGAACCGATTGTCGTGGTTGGTAGAAGAGGTAACCCCAACACTTCGGCCTGGTGATGGGCACGTTCTTCGTATGGAGCACTGCGGTTAGCTAACTCACTTGTAATAGCGTTAACTCGTGCTTTCACTTGAGGCTTATTCACATGATCCGCGGTTTTACGGGCAACAATCGGTTGGCTGTAAATTTCACATTCTGCGATAGCTTTCTCATCACCATTTAAGGCAGCACCAAGCAGGCTAACTTCACTCAGCTTTTGTTTCGCAAATGCGAACCAGCTTTTCACTTCTTCGGTTAACTCAGTTTCCAGCTCAAGATCGATTGGGCTGTGCAATAAAGAACAAGAACTGCCAACCCAAAGGTTTTCACCCAGTTTTTCTTTTACTGGTTGCAGCTTCTTCAACCAAGCATTAACGTCTGCGCGCCAAACATTACGACCATTGACCACACCAGCTGATAACACCCAGTTTTCAGGCAGTTTGTTGACGATCGCGTCTAGTTGTTCAGGTGCCGCTGAAAGATCGACGTGCACACCATTAATTGGAAGTGCGGTGACGTAATCGAAATGTTCTTCTACCGAATCAAAGTAAGTAGTCAGAAGAAGTTTTACATCACTTTGAATAACTTGGTAAGCCAGCTTAAATGAATCCAACCACGGTTTGTCTAATTCTAGACCGAGGATAGGTTCGTCAATCTGTACCCACTCAACACCGAGCTCTGCCAGTTTCGCTAAAATCGCTTGGTAAGCCGTAAGAAGGCGTGGAAGGAGTGTAAGGCGATCAAACCCCTCTTCAACTTCTTTACCCAAGAATAGGTAACTTACCGGGCCAAGAAGAACTGGTTTTACTTCATGTCCAGCTTGAATGGCTTCGTTTACTTCTTCAAAAAGCTGCGGCCAGCTCACTTCAAATGAAGCATCGCTGCTGAATTCAGGAACAATGTAGTGGTAATTAGTGTTGAACCACTTCGTCATGTCGGATGCTGCAGAGCCGCAACCACAACTGGATTGTGACTGGCCGCGACCAACGCGGAACAGTGTATCGAGATCTGGGAAACCTTCTTTATGTCGTGAAGGGACATTCCCCAATAGTAAACTGGTAGTCAGTACATGGTCGTACCATGCGAAATCACCTGCTGCTACATAGCTCAGCCCACTCTCGGCTTGATCTTTCCAATGGCGCTGTCTTAATTCACTGCCCACTTCCTTCAGTTCTTGCTGTGAAATTTCACCTCGCCAATATTTTTCCTGCGCAAATTTTAGTTCTCGTTTTTCACCAACACGTGGATAGCCGAGGATATGAGTCTTAGTCGTTGCCATAGTTATTATTCCTTGCACATAAATTTAAGAAGTCTGGATGGCTAAAATATCTCTCGAATTACCTAGTTGAGCAAATTCCATTTATTCAACTTGTTTATTATTTTTTTTCATGTTTTAAACTTTATTTAGCCATCTAGACGTTTACAAAGAGGTCAAAAGCTCGTATTTTATGAACATATGTCATAGAGAACATGGAAAAGTGAGAGAAGCTCATGATTGAATTGAAGCATCTGAGAACATTGACATCATTAAGGGATACCGGATCACTAACAGCAACAGCAACCGCCCTGCATTTAACGCAGTCGGCACTTTCTCATCAGATAAAGGACTTAGAATCGCGTATTGGTGGGCAGCTCTTTTTGCGTAAAACAAGACCTGTAAAATTCACCTCTGAAGGCGAAATACTGCTCAAAGTCGCCGACGAAGTTCTGCCTAGGCTAGCGATGGCAGAAAGTGAACTCGCCAGTCTTAAGGAAGATGTTAATGGTCGGTTGCACATGGCCATTGAGTGCCATTCCTGTTTTCAATGGCTCATGCCCGCTCTAAAGGAATATCAGCTAGCGTGGCCCAGCGTAACATTGGATTTTTCTTCTGGTTTTGGGTTTGAACCATTACCAGCATTGATGGGGGGAGAGCTCGATTTGGTCATTACCTCCGACATTCAGCCAAAATCAGAAGTTCACTATGAGCCTTTGTTTGATTTTGAAATGAGACTAGTGACTTCAACCACCCACCCACTTGCAGAATTGGAAAGTATTCAACCGCACGATTTAGCCGATCAAACGATCATTACCTACCCTGTGCAAAAGCAAAGGTTAGACATTGTTAAACATTTCCTTCAGCCAGCAGGCGTTGAGCCCGCTAAATGGAAGCAGTGCGATAACACATTAATGCTGGTTCAAATGGTTTCTGCTGGCTTAGGTGTTGCCGCTTTACCAAATTGGGCGGTCATTGAGTTTTCACGCCAAGGGTTGATCACGAGTAAGCCACTGTCGGATGGGCTTTGGAGAAGGCTATTCGCAGCCACTCGCAGCAGCGAAAGCAAAAAAAGGTACCTACAAGCGTTCTTCAACACGGCCCGACAGCAATGCAAAAGTCATCTTGAAGGGATTAAGTTAGCATAACAAAGTCGATACCTATCTGGTCTAGCTGTTTAGGTATCGAATCATTGCATTATCGATCGTAAGATTTAAATTGGTTCGTGAGTGGGTCGTACTGATAACCCACCACATCCAGCTTGCCCACCAAGCTTTCAACGTCCATTTCATAGGTCGTAACCAACTCTTCAAAACTGTCGCATTCCAAACGCAATTTTTCGTTCACTATGCTCAGCAATATGATGCTATCGAGGTTGGTGATGTTACTCAAATCCATGGCACTTTCCCCTTTTCAGGTTACCTAATTAAAGGTTAGCGTCTATTAGGAAAAGTGCTATTTGATAGAAGTATTATATTAGAGACTGGAACCCAAATTGTGAGGCAAGTAAACAACACACTGCCACACTTAACTGAATTTTAGTTGGCGTTTGGTTAAACAACATATGCCAGCACCAGATTAGGAGCGCAGTGATTAACATCGCAAAGCCCGCTAAAATTTGAGTGGTAAAGTGCTCTATGGCTTCGGGAGGAAGCTGATACGCCTGAACTAATGAGACGACGGCAAAGAGCATTCCGCTGACGATACCAGTAATAGGTAATATACGATGGAAGGCTTGTAATCGAGAGCGAGAAACTACCAACATAAGCTGCGCAAATGCCGCACCTAACAAGATGCCAGAAATAGCAACATTGACCCCACCCCAAAATGTGAAACTTTGTGTTATCACATGTGCGAGTGCTATCAATCCACTCAATGCTGATAAATTCAATATGTGGAAAGAGCCCGTTTCACGTGTTTTTCCCGTTTGGACTTTAGAATAAAACGCCACTAAAACACCAGCCGTCACCAAGCCAAGTAGGCTAATGGTCGCGGTAGCTATCCACAATGCGATGAAGGCAGGTAAAAGCTTGTGCAAGCGACCTCTTTGCCCTGGGCAAATGTCCCCTTTTTGCAGCACTAAAGTGATAACCAATTGTGCTCCCAGTGTCATCGGAAGCAATTGAGCGAGAAAATAATCAAGCATTATTAGGCAGAGTTACGTCATTCAAAATTGTGGCTCGGATAATAACAGACTCTAATTATCCAAGTAACCACCTTTAACAACTCGTTAGCCTTACGTTACACCCTAGTAACCTCAACTGGCTAAAAACTTGAGCACTTTGTTTTTGGTCACTATGCCTAAACACTCTCCTTTATCTCCGGCGATCACCCAAGGCAATGGGACGCCTTTTTTAACGAGTGCTGGAACATCTTTAAGTAACGTCGCGTGGCTAAGAACCGTAAATTTCGTTTTCATCACTTGGCTAAGTTTGCGTTTTAGAATTTGCGTATCGCGTTGCGTTTCTAACTTAGTGCCAAACGTTGAAGTCATATGAAGGTTATACACTTCCCTATCAATCACCCCAACGCAATGTAAGCTGTCTGTCACCACCATGGCTTCTAAATCTGTTCGCAGGAAAATCTCATGCACTTCACTCAGTGCCGTGCTGGGTTCTAAAAATGGTGACATTTGTTCATGCAGGCTCAGTATTCCTGCCCCCTGCTTAGGCAAAGAAAAGCGACGCAACTCGTTCTGTTTTTTCACGTAGTGACGTGCTGTTTCAATATCATCAATAGAAACGGGTTTTGAGAAGTAATAGCCCTGTATGTAATCCACATTCAACCCAGTAAGCACTTCAATTTCTTGTATGGTTTCGACACCTTCGGCAATCACTTTAACGCCTAGGGTATGAGAAAGATCCACCAGCATTTTCACAATGAAGTATTTGTGTGTGCCTATTTCTATATCGAATATGAATTCTCTATCGATTTTCAGATAATCGAAGTGACCATTGCTTAAGTAAGTGAAAGACGAATACCCTGTACCAAAATCATCAATTGCGACTTTAACGCCTCTTTGTCTTAGAGCTTTCAATGCCTGTATATGGCAATCTTCACTATCAAAATAGGCACTTTCTGTAAGTTCAATGGTCACCAGTTTAGGGTCCACACCCGACTCCTCGACCATATTTAAAGTGTTTGTCAGCACTTGTTGCGCACTCATTTTGGTATTAAGTGACCGATTTATCGTAATCCCCACATGCTTGCCAAAGTGACGATGAATTCTTTCAAGGTAATGCAACGACTTGGAACCAATAATTTTATCTAGGGTCGACACAAGGTTCAGGTCTTCAGCAATATTGATCATTTCTTGAGGTGTATATTGGAGCCCTTCAACAGAAGGAAAACGGCAAAGTGCTTCAAACTTAATGACTTGCCAGGTTTCAGTGGAAACAATAGGCTGAAAGTGTACGTCGATGTTTTCTTTCTTAATAAAATCCGTCAAAAGCTCCTCAAGCTTCTTCCTTCGAACCGTTTCTTCATGCATAGAACGGTCGAAGAAGCTTATGTTGTACCCTTTTTTACTCGAATGCTGTTCTAACATCGCCTGAGTCGCATGAGTAACCAACATTTTAGGTTGATTGGTATCGTACCCAAGAACAGATACGCCAATTTTCCCTCTTGTAACGAGCTTGAAAAGATGTTCGTTACCAAACTGACGAATAGCCGTCATGAAGCGCCTGATCTCGCTATGGATAGCCCTGACCCTATTAGCAGAATTGACGCATTTTAGTGCGCACACAAACAGATTATCGCCTTTGTAACCACAAAGGTATTGCTCATCCACCTGAGCAACGGCGTTCGAAAACGCAACCCTCTGCTCTAACGTCGAGTCTTCATCGAACGCAGGTTCTATAGCCAATACGATAATGGTATGAGAATGGCTGTAATGTTTAACAATGTTGGCTAATTTTGATTTAAATTCATCTTCATTAGGAAGCTGCGTCAGCAGTTCAATCCCACCATATTCCGTGTCAGCAATTCGGTACAAATGATTGGATAAATCGACAGTAAACCCGACAAAATATGTCTTACCATTCGCCATCTCCACTTTCTGGATAGTGAGATCCTGAGGCTCTGTTTGACCATTTGCTCGCTTAGACAAAATGGTGCCGCTCCAGTGACCCTCCCTATGAATCAATCGCCAAATTTCTTCAAAGAAGGTATCACTGTGTTTTCCAGCGTTGAATAGACTCGTTTTTTTGCCCAACAGATCATTAAATTGATAGCCCGAGCGTTCGATAAAATAAGGGTTGCAAGCCAATATCCGAGTATCGCTGTCGGTGATAACAATACCATGGTGCCGGTTCTCAAAAATTGCTTGAAAAATTTGCCCAATTTCGTACACAGAAGATAAGTAGAACAACGGTCGGATGTAACCCAAAAGGACGTCACCTTCTGCCCGACTTACTTCTACTTCACAATAAATAAGTAACCCTTTCGTTGGGGTTAGAACACAAAAAATAGAGTGTTTCGAATTGCATTCATGTGTTGACTGAAGCGCGCCTACCAGTTTTTTTTTGTCGTTTACTGGCATTATTTTCAAAAGATCAGCAATAGTCTGAACTTTAAACTGGCTATGAATGCTTTCGACTAAAAAGGGGTCTAGAAACTGAAACTCGTCACTACTGGCATTCCAACGCCAATTTGCTGCTTTATAACCCTGCACCTCCCCTTCTTCCCCACTGGAAATACTCATAGCGTTCAACACTGAAATTAGCGATGTATTCATATTTGATGCAACCCCTTACATTGCAACTAAGAACTCTTATTACATTCAAGCAAACTCTTAAATAATCGGGCGTGACTGGATCAACATTTGTTTGAAAAAAAAGCGATTCAGTCAAATTAGCGACCATTGTGTGAGCTCACTCCCTTTTCATAAAAGCGCAAAAATTGCTTACCAATATATTGGGGTTTCTTTACACCTCACACTTGAAACACCCTCAATCTCTCCTAGCCTTATCTTTAGGTCGTTAGCTCTAAAGCCACTCGTGTCCATCGAACAAATGACAAGAGAAATAATCCATGGGACGTTCCAATTCAGCTCAACCAAAACCATATACTTATTATTACCATGCACTCATCCACCAGTGGTCAAATAGACACATTGTATTAATTTCATTCATTGTCATATCACTTGGCTTAATCACACCGAGCCTGGTTTTCGCGACAACGGTAAACGTAAATTACGTGATTGGGCTAGCAACATGGAGCGGTTATCCAGATAGCGTGGCTGGCTTTAAAGCTGGGCTTGCCATATATGGAATACAGGAAGGAAAAAACGCCTCGTTCATTATGGGCAAAACAGGTGCTAACAAAGAATTACAAACCAAAGTCGCCAACAAAATCAAAGATGCTCAACCAGATTTGGTTTACTCATTGACTACTCCGGGCACAACCATCATCAAGAACGTACTGCCGACAAGCACACCAATTGTATTTTCGATTGTGACTTATCCAGCCGATTCAGGGTTGATAGATTCGTTCGATTATTCAGGTAACAACCTTGTAGGCACCAGTAACTATGTGTCTAACAAACACTATGTCGCCCTACTTAAAAAGGTTCTTCCAGAGACTCGTAAAATAGCGATTTTTCACCGTAAAGGAGAGCCTAATTCTAAAATCCAGGCCTCCAATATTTTACGTCTAATGAAAAAAGAAGGGATAACGGTAAAGATTTTGGCAGCGACAAGCGTGGAGCACGTATCTGAACTGGCCATGGACCAACTAGGTAAGGTCGATGTTTTTATGACCACCACAGACACCCTTATGCAATCGGGAGGGGAAGAAGCACTCATTACTCTATCTCATCAACACAAGATTCCGATTTTAAGCTCCAACAAGTCCGGCATTTTGAAGGGCTCTACCTTTGGACCCGTAGCCGATTTCTATACGCTTGGAAAAATGGCAGGAGAGAAAGCAGGACAGATCTTAGTTAATGATGTGCCACCAACACAGCTTCAATCGGAGCTCCAAGAGCCACCGCTCTTTATGGTTAATACAAAAGCAATAAACATGATGGGAATATCCGTATCAGTCGATATTCGTGATCAACTCATTTGGGTCGCCGAATGAAACTCACCACTAAGGTTGTTTTTACTGTCATTACGACACTGAGTATTCTCATGGCTGTAATGGGATACTTACTGGTATCCAACACCAAATCCGAGATGTCTGACCGCTTATACAATGAGATGGCTCTCGATTCTAACTACGCTTTGAAACGCTTAAATACAAATATTGAAGGCAACATTGCGATGGCTAACATCATCTCTAAAAAAAGAGACATAGCTAAAGCACTCGACCTACTGGAAAACAGAGGAATTAACCAGATACTGAATAGCTTGCTAGAGGTGTACCCGTTAATAAACTACATATTAATTCTCGATGAAGAAAACACCGTATTTGCCACGTCCACCGTCGACACAGAGGGCAATAAAATTAACGGAGAAAGGCTGTTGCTGGAAAGTGTCACTCAACACCCTATGTACAAGGGCTCCAAAGAAGGCAAAACCGTCGTTAGTGACATTCTCTACGACCCTTACCTTCCTACATTAGGGTTAGACCAGCACTTATCACAATGGTTTATAGCCGAAATTAAGATCCGAGGTCGACGTTTAGGTAAAGTCATCATCTCAACAAATTGGACTCAAATTGCCTACGACTTACTCGGAGAGGTCAATCAGTCCATCATCAATGCAGGTCGACCGCTTAAGCTCGTCTTACTCACCGACATGGAAGATAAAATCTACGCGTCCTATGCGCAAGGCGATCTTCTTCTTTCTAACAATACCTATTCACAAGGGAAAACGTACGTACAAAGCCAATCAGAGCTGACGGCAAGCAACACATTAGATCGTACAGGTGCTGCCCTCAAAGCGGTGGTTGTTTACGATAAAGATAAAGCTTTTCAACCTATTTACGACTCGAATCAATTCGTTTTACTCTCATTTATCACAGGCAGTTTCATTATCGCCACGGTGATTGTTGTACTCCTCAGAAAGCTGGTTTTGCACCGTCTCGCTTTGTTGCACCGAGCGACCTACCATATTGGACAAGGCGATCTGGATATCAACATTCCTTCGCTTGGGAAAGATGAGCTCGCGGAGCTGGGACAAGCGATTAACGGGATGGTGGATGGTCTGCAGTCCAAAACCACGTCCATTGAGCGCCTTAATGAAGAAATATTCGCCCGTAAAGAAGCGCTCAAAGAAAAAGAAATCAAAGATTTGCAGCTTTCTGAAGCAAATAAATACATCAAAGGCATTAGCGATAACGCTCCCCAATTGTTCTCTTATGTCGATAAAGATCTTCACTACAGGTTTGTAAACCGAGCTTACCAAGATTGGTTTGGGTTACCGGAAAATGAAATCTTAAATCAGCATATAAAGCTCATACTTGGAGAAAAAATATTCAATGAAGTTCTCCCTTATCTAGAGCAAAGTCTGGCAGGTAAAGAAACTCAATTTGAAAGCCGAATAGATGCAGGATTGGGGCAATCTAGGCATATCAGAGCAACATATTTGCCAGATATAGTAGATGGAGAAGTCGCCGGTGTTTTTGTGTCCGTTGAGGATTTAACCAACATTAAAGAATCGGAGGAGAAACTTAAAGAAACCGTGTCCTTAATGGAAACCATATTGCACTCTGCTGAAAACGGGCTGCTTGTCACCGACAAATATGGCCACTTTCTAAAAATGAATCAGCAATTTTGCCAGCTTTGGCAACTTCCAAACTTGTACACTGAAGAAGGAAGCTCACTGACCTTTATTCACCAAATTCGCTCTCAGCTTGTTGACCCGTCTTCATTCACACTCTCCCCTGATCAGTTAAATGCTGGCAGCCTTGAGCGCTCGTTCGACACGTTAGAGCTAAGAAATGGGAAGGTTATAGAGAGAATTTCTCACCCAATGTTGCAAGAAGGAACACTTGTAGGGCGAGTATGGAGCTTTAGAGATATCACCGATCAAATTGAGTATGAAAAAACAATATTGGATGCAAAAAACAAAGCCGTGGAAGCAGCAAAAGCCAAAAGTGAATTTCTTGCCAATATGAGCCATGAAATACGAACTCCAATGAATGGTGTACTGGGCATGCTGGATCTCATCAATAAAAATGAGCTTACCGACAATCAGAGCCACTACCTAAATTTGGCTCAATCCAGTGCCAAATCTCTTCTCACCATCATTGACGACATTTTAGATTTCTCCAAAATCGATGCAGGGAAGTTAGATTTGGAAGAAGTGAATTTCAACCTATTAGAATTGCTTAATCGATTCAAAGAAATCAATGCTATCAAAGCACAAGAGAAACAAATCAGTTTCCATTTAGATACTCAAAATGTTTCTACTCCGTCGGTAAAAGGCGATCCAACAAGGCTTCTACAAATATTGAATAATCTAGTGGGTAACGCTTTCAAGTTCACCGACCAAGGCGAAATCAAAGTTGATGCTCAACTCACGAAAGCCGAAGGCGAGCTTTTAGTCTTTCAATGCTCAGTAACGGATTCAGGAATCGGCATTAAGAAAGAGCAGCTAAGTGTGTTGTTTGACGCCTTTACACAGGCCGACACCTCAACCACACGCCAATTTGGCGGCACTGGCTTGGGTCTTTCCATCACGAAACAACTGTGTTTACTGATGGGAGGATCGTTAGAAGTCTCTAGCCAGCTAGGGCAAGGTTCTACCTTCTCTTTCTCTATTCAGCTCCGAGAAGGTGACGCAACAATGGAAAACTTACCTCACGAAACAGCATTCGATTCTCAATATTTAACGTCAACAGAGTCGAAATCAAAACCTGAGCAACACGAGGCCAAAGATCCGTATTTGAAACAAGCGCAAAACCGAATCTTGCTAGTAGAAGACAACGATATCAATCAAATTGTCGCGCAAGGAATGCTTGAAAACCTAGGCATCCGATCAGACATTGCTGGAAACGGTCTCGCTGCTCTCCAATCGTTGCAATCTTCCACACCCTATCAACTGATTTTAATGGATTGCCAAATGCCTGAAATGGATGGATATGAGGCCACAATGGCGATAAGAGACGGAGAAGCGGGACAAAACTACAAAAGCATTCCAATTATTGCCATGACAGCCAACGCCATGAAGGGTGATATGGAAAAATGCCTTGCTGCAGGTATGAACGATTACATAAGCAAACCCGTTAACCCAGAGAGCTTAGAATCGGTGTTATCAAAATGGCTTAATTTCTCTTCAAACTCTTCAATCTCCTCAAACCCTTTAAATTCCAGTACCAGCATGAATGAACACAGTGCCGTATGCGATCAGAATGATCCTATATGGGATGAACGTGAAGCTCTGCATATGATGTTCAACGATAAAGGCGCTTTAAACGTCGTACTCAGTGCTTTTATGGAGGAAACTCCAGAACAAATTCACCGGCTTATCTCTGCCATTGATAACGGAGATGTCAGTGAAATAAAGGTCCACTCTCATACCTTAAAGGGGACAAGTAGCCAAATTGGTGCGCACAGCCTTTACACTTTGATGGATGAAATTGAAAAACAGGTAAAATCCCAAAATCAGCTTCCGGATCCCAGTGTAAATACACGTATTTCTGAGCACCAAGAACAACTGTTTTTAAGACTAAATCAATACCTTTCTTAGCAAGCATGAAATATCGATAGAGCCTTTATACGTAAGCCTTACAGCCCCTTAAATACGAATGATTCTCATATAAAATGATAACCTAGTCAGGAAGGTTTTATGCCGCTATAATTCCCGCCTCCTAACGCTGAGGTCAAAAAATGCACAACAAACCCACTCCAATCGATCAATATCCAAAATACTGGGCTGAATGTTACGGTGTCGCCCCTTTTCTGCCCACCAGTAGAAAAGAGATGGATGCACTTGGTTGGGACAGTTGCGATATCATCATCGTCACTGGTGACGCTTACGTCGACCACCCAAGTTTTGGTATGGCTATTATTGGACGCCTTTTAGAGGCACAAGGTTTTCGTGTAGGTATTTTGGCTCAGCCAGAATGGCAAGATAAATCCGATTTCATGAAACTCGGTAAACCAAACCTCTTTTTTGGTATTACCGCGGGTAACATGGATTCAATGATCAACCGTTACACCGCAGACAAAAAGCTTCGTCACGACGATGCATACACACCGAATAATGAAGGTGGAAAACGCCCAGACCGCGCAACCTTGGTTTACTCTCAGCGTTGCCGTGAGGCATACAAAGACGCCCCCATCGTTTTAGGTGGCATTGAGGCGAGCCTTCGTCGTATCGCACACTACGATTATTGGTCAGACAAAGTTAGACGTTCTGTTTTGTTCGATGCCAAAGCCGATATTCTATTGTTTGGTAACGCGGAAAGAGCGTTAGTGGAAGTGGCTCATAGGCTGGCAAATGGCGAAGATATTTCCACTCTCACGAGTATTCGTGGCACAGCAGTAAACCTAGCCGCTGCTCCAGAGCGTTTCAAAGTTATTGATTCTTCTCGTATTGAAAAGCCAGGAAAAGCGTTCGTTCCAACGAACCCTTATCAGGTAGAAACGCAATGTGAAACAAAGCCGAAGGAAGAAGAAAAGGTAGCCAAGGCTGTCACTATTCAACCATCAAGGCACGATGCGAAAACTACCGCAGTGAGAATCCCCCCTTTCGAAAAGCTGAAAAACGACCGTATTCTATACGCGCATGCCAGCCGAATCATGCACCTGGAAACTAACCCCTATTCCGGTCGCGCGCTCATTCAAAAACACGGTGATCGCGAACTTTGGGTGAACCAAGCGCCGATTCCGCTGACAACAGAAGAAATGGATTTTGTGTTTGGGCTGCCTTACGCCCGCGTTCCACACCCTATGTATGGTAATGCGAAGATCCCCGCTTATGACATGATTAAAACATCAGTCAATATCATGCGTGGTTGTTTTGGTGGCTGCTCTTTCTGTTCGATAACAGAGCACGAAGGACGTATTATTCAAAACCGTTCGAAAGAGTCGATCCTTAACGAGATGGAAGAAATTCGCGATAAAGTCCCAGGCTTTACCGGTACCATTTCTGATTTAGGCGGACCAACAGCCAACATGTATCGCCTCGGTTGCTCCGACCCACGTGCAGAACAGAACTGTCGAAGACCTTCCTGTGTATTCCCGGGGATATGCCATAAGCTAGACACCGACCACAAGCACACCATCGATTTGTATCGAGAAGCGCGCAAGGTAAAAGGCATCAAGAAAGTCATGATCGCGTCTGGCGTTCGCTACGACTTAGCCATTGAATCTCCAGAATACGTGAAAGAGCTCGTCACGCATCACGTAGGCGGCTATTTGAAAATAGCACCCGAGCACACCGAGAAAGGTCCGCTAGATAAGATGATGAAGCCGGGCATGGGCACCTATGACCGATTCAAAGAAATGTTTGAAAAGTTCAGTAAAGAAGCCGGGAAAAAACAGTATTTGATCCCTTACTTCATTGCTGCGCACCCAGGTACTGAAGAAGAAGACATGGTGAACTTGGCACTGTGGTTAAAATCGAATAATTTTGAATGTGACCAAGTCCAGAACTTCTACCCGTCACCGATGTGTAATGCGACCTCCATGTATTACTCGGAAACCAATCCACTCAAGCGAGTGAAATACAAGCAACGTGAAGACATCCCCGTTGCGAAAGGAGAAAGGCAGCGACGCTTACACAAAGCGCTGCTTCGTTACCATGATCCGGCTAACTGGCCAATCATTCGCGAAGCACTGATCAGCATGGGCAAAAAGCACCTTATTGGCGATAAACCTGGCTGCTTGATTCCTGCGGAAGATCTCGACTCCAAAACGCCAGCGCAGCGCCGCCGTTCTGGTAGACATGGTGCAAACCGCTTTGCGACCAAGCATACCAAGAATCAGCCCGATATCCGTAAGCCTGATAGCCGTAAAGAAAATGGAAAGGGTAAGCCTTCCACCAAGCCGAAATCCAAAGGGCAAGGTAAACCAGCGCATCAATCTGCTGGCTCTAGCAAGCCAAAGAATAAGCAGAAGCATCGCGCTAAAGCACATCAATAGAAAGTTATTGATGGAGCCAGAGACAAAAAATGCGACCAATTGGTCGCATTTTTATTTGTTTTTTCAGAATCAACGCTTGCTGCTAGACCTTCATTAACTGGTTTCTTTGTCGGCAAATACCCACTTCGAACTCAAGAAGTAGTTACTGAACATTCCTACCAAGATTCCCGCTACAAGCGCCACAAAAGGCATGGCTCCTTGATCACCAAAAACAGCGATAACCAGTTTGAACACACCTAGGTTGGGTATCGCAGAACAGAGCGCCGCAACCATGTGTTTTTGCCACTGCTTCGCTTTATTGGACTTTTCTCTGTCACTGAACGTCAGAACTCGGTTTCCAACCCATGTTGCGGTTGCCGCTAAAATAAACGCGATAACACGCGAAGAAAATATCGGCATTTCTGCAACATAATACAGAAGAGAAAATACCGCGGTATCGACTAAAAAGCCGATACCGCCAACAAAGGCAAACTTAAACAGCCGATGCTGAAATAGTTTATGCTGCAAAGCCTTAAGCTGAGAAATCACTGGCACAGGTAACGCGAGCGTTTAGGTGATGCCACTTCGAACGTACAAGACAAGTTGTATTTCTCAACAAAGTTTCCGATACGCTCATTAGGCCCAACGATGTAATACCCATTCTCATGACCTTCGAGTTGATCCAGTGTATACATTCGCTTCGCCTGACCAAAACTGTAGTACTGACCAGAGAACGGTCGTCCGCCTTCTACATAGAACGTAGGCTTACTGTGATCGATATCGATGAACAGCATTTTGTCGCTACGCTCATTACCTGTTTTGAACATCACTACACAGATAGCAATAATCAGAATGATTGGCGAGATATACGAAGTAAACGTAAACCAGTTGAACGTAAATTGTTTCCCTCGGAACATAAACGCAATGCCAGAAACAACAAGCGCTACAGCAGCAACATACATAATGATCGCATCATTCTTAAGTTCGCTTGCCACATAGACAGATACCAACGTAATAATTAGCCCTGTAATCGCAATGAACTTGAAGTATGTCGCTTTGTAACTCACTTTTTCTTCTGCTAAATACGCCACTAATAACGCAAACGCGGGCATGCCCGGCAGAACGTAGGTAGCAAGAATATTGCCCGAGAACGTAAATAGAATGAGCGGTGAAAGTACCCAGAACAAGAGGAATACAAACACCCCAGGTAATTCAGCAAACTTTTCTTTCAGTCTTGTAAATCGAAAAACCGCAAGCAGAGGCAATACAATAGACCAAGGCAGAGCCGCCAACATCAAGAACAGCCATATCATGCCTCTTGGTTCGTCGTGCGCATTACCGTAGCGATCCCCTTCCCATCCACTCACAAGGAATCGGTTAAAGTGTTCGCCTACAATAAAGTATTCTAAGAATCCTGGGTTTGCTTGTTCGGCTAGGATGTACCACGGCAGCGCAATTACACACATTAGGACTAAGCCGCCAATGATTGGAAAACGCTTCCAAAGCTGCACAAACGCACCGACAAAGCCATGTTGAATAATCAAGAATGGAAGAACGGATAACCCCATCAATACGATGGCCATCGGCCCTTTAGCCAGTAGTGCAAGACCTAACCCAGCAAACCCGATGTAGCCCCATATCTTTTCGCCTCGCCAGCAAAAGAAGAACCCTATCATGGCGAGCGTTAGAGAGAACGTTAGCGCCATATCCGTCATGACAGCGCCAGATGAGATAGAGAATACAGGGATGGTTGCCATGACTACCGCGGTTTTTAGCGGATTAATGCCAACACGTTTTGCAAAAAAACATCCCAAAGCAATGGTTAGAACTCCGACAACCCAATGAGGGAATCGAACGGCAAATTCTGACACACCGAAAACTTCAATGCCCACAGCACTCAGCCAAGTAAACATCGGCGGTTTGCCCAAGAATGGCTCATCGTAATCAAACATTGGCGTTAACCAGTTACCGGTTTCCACCATAATTCGAGCCTGCTCACCATATCGAGCTTCCGTTGTATCCATCAGCGGCATAATACCCAAAGACACAAGCCTTATTAACAAGGCTGCACCTAGTAAGAACCACAAATGTTTCGAAGTTAGCTTCACTTCTCTACCTCTATCAATTCAAATCCCTTACGTGAGATATATCAAAATCAAGTAAGTTCATTCTTTATGTCATTCATTTCAATTCCAATACCCTTGATGCTCTATGAAAATGCGCCCACCTAATCTTACTGGCTGCGAGCTAAGCGAATAGCAAGTAAACCTATCGACATGAAAACCTGTCAACATGCAGACTGGGCGTTTGGGCGGTAATGAAATCAAGCATCTAACTTTGGGTAAAAGTCTGTGTCGCACAAAAGAAAATGCACGAAGGCTGCATTATACCCAAGTCGTATGAAGTTGCGAGGATCACTTTGCAATGCCACTCTCAATGAGAAACAAGATTCTGTTAGACTACAGCTTTATCGCAACACCCGTATCGCTATGAAACTTCAAGCCAGCCCAATTACTCAACACTGCGTTGATGACATTACTTTTTGCCTAAAGAGAGATGAGCTCCTTCATCCACAATTCAGCGGCAACAAAGCCAGAAAATTTATGCAGCTGCTGAACACCGAATACCCAGAAGTAAAAACGGTTATTGGGCACGGATCTGTTCAAGCCAACTCTTTGTATTCGTTAGCCGCACTCGCCCACTTAAAAGGGTGGAGCTTCGAGTTTTATGTGGACCATATCCCGACTTATGTATTAGAAAACCCAAAAGGTAATTACCGCGCAGCGCTGGATTTAGGGGCAAAGATTATTGATGTAAGCCAATTGGAACGCGACGGAGATAATGCACTAAGTAGCGAGCGCTACATAAAAGAGATCAGAAAGCCCGACAACCGTTGCCTTTTTGTTCCAGAAGGCGGCCGAAGTGAGTTGGCAGAATATGGCGTAAAGCAGCTTGCAAATGAAATATTGGATTGGAAAAAAGAAGCAAACATTGCCGCCCTTACCGTAGCCCTCCCTTCCGGTACGGGGACGACCTCTCTCTACCTCAATAAGCACTTAGAAAAACACAATATTCGAGTAGTCACCTGCGCATGCGTTGGCGGCGATGAATACCTAATGCAACAATGGCAATCGCTAAACGAAGAACAGTTTCCACATATTTTGAATACAGGAAAAAAGCACCACTTTGGCAAACTCTACCAAGCCGATTTTGATATGTGGAAAAAACTAAAAGAACAAACCGAAATCGAATTCGACCTGCTCTACGACCCACTAATGTGGCGCTGTTTAATACAAGATTACGAAAAGGAACAGCACGGGACGCTACTCTACATCCACCAAGGTGGATTGCTAGGCAATGAAACTATGTTACCTAGGTATTTGAGGAAGTTTGGGGAGTGACGATGGAAAGTAGAAAAGACGCTCAAAGGCGTCTTTTTTGTGAGAGGTGAAAGTCACCTATTCTTAGCTATATAATCCCTGAAGGCATCTCTTAGCTTTGCAATTGCTTGCTCCTCTCTATCATGGTCAAGAGGTGTAACTCCCATTAGTCTATGACGTTTATGGTGGACAAGTATTTTCTCTAATGAAGCACCAGAGGAATTACTAAATAGAAACCTATTTTCCTTACCCAAGTCTGCTGTCATACCAATAAACTCTCTACCGATTTTTATGCCTAGATTGTTTTCATACAGTTTACACTCAACTGCGATTACAACTTTATTCTTCTTGGGGTGTACTCCGTGTGCTCTACAAAACCTAGCTTCATTCTGATCTATAACAGCCACATCGCACTCATGAATTACTCCAGCTAAACCTTGAACATAAACCCCGACATGAACCTCTAAAATCGGTGCAGAGGCAAATGATATTAAAGCATGAGTAAAAGCATTTGCGCTCGAATAAATAGTTGCCGGAGAGCTTCTAAAAATAAGAGTACTCGGATTTTTCTGATTTCGATTGTCTTCAAATGATACTGTAGCCCCTTCTGCTTGAGCTGCTTTAATAACCAGAGAGAACAAATAGACTTCATATGCATCATGAGCATGGTTTGAGTGATGAACAGGAGCATGCGCCGCCAAAATCGAATCATATGCCGTTGTCAAATCTGTAATATTAGGTTTACTCGCAGACACGATCTACCTCCAATAGAAATCGATCAAATCGTTCCTGACGCGTTTTTAGATCATCCTGAATTTCACGCCATTTCCACAAGCTAGTATCCCTTATCAACTCAAAACCTTTCAGCTCACCATCATCACTGTCCACAAGCTGAATTTCCTTTAACGACGGGTTGATGGAGTGAAATAGCTCAAATGAGCTTTTCTGGAACTCTGGGACTTCTACGTGTAAGAATTTCAATCTATCTATAACTAAATCAGATACTTCATCTTGTGTGTATTCTCTAGTTTTCTCGTAACCTGTGAGCTTTTTATGATCAGTTTTAGAAATAGACTCCCCAAGTTGAAAGTTGTCTGCTGTTAGAGTTGAAGTTGCTTCTTCAGTATACCCTTGCTTTATGGTGCCAACGACCTCATCGAAGACCCAGTTCAAATCTCTTTTCTCGTTCAAAAAGGTAAGTAACTTGATTGATCTACTCATGGTATTCCCTATCGAATTTGTTTTTATTCACCAACCATACGCTGCATGCTTTGCGTCCAAGACGCTTTAAAAGCAGGATCTTGTGCAAACAGCTTGTAGAGTTCTAATTCGTCTTTACGACGTTGAAGCATGATTTCTTTCAGCATCTTCTCAAACGCTAGCTCTCGCGTATGAGGGTCGGCGTTGTTTTGGTATTTAGCTTCGAAGTCTGGGTGATTTCGGATGCTCTCAGCAATATTCACAAACTTAACTCGTTGTTCTTCTGGTGTTGCGCTCCAACCTTGAAACCAACGTTCGTTAAAGATTTGGATGATCTCATCTAACGGGTCTTTTTCAATTTCAGGACCATGAGATCCACGAGGGTTCGGGTTTTGAGGATCTAACTCAGTTTCAGAGTCATCTAGCTCGATGGAATGGTTGAGCTTAACCCTTTGTAATCCATAAGAGCTCAAATCGACTGAATCTAGTAACGAGTCTAATGCTTCTTTATCCGGGTCTTCGACGGAAAGCTTCGGAATCAAAAACTTCAAGAACCAGAACAGTTTTTCCCACTGAACGACCTCATACGGCATGATAGATGCCATCTGGCCATAGATTTTCACAAACTGCTTGGCCTTCACTTTGAAATCGACTTTTAACTCGTTTTCTAGTTCTAACTCGTGGTTAAAACGCGCTGCTGCGATGTCAATGATTGGGCTAAGATCTTGAGCATCTCTTCCTTCAAAGAAACGCTTGTTGAACTCCTCAACTTCAAACCACTCATAAACACCTGTGTCGTCCATATCATCTTTTAGCTCATGAAGAACATTGACATCAGTGGCTTCAGAAAGTGTTGTCGATGTATAGAAAGGGTCGAATGCGGTTTTGATATCATCCACTGAGTTGAAGAAATCCAACACAAACAGATCTTCCATTTTCTTACCGTACTTTGGTGCTGAACGGTTCAAGCGAGACAACGCTTGCACACACAGTACACTTGCCAGTTTTTTATCTACATACATGGCACAAAGCTTCGGTTGGTCAAAACCTGTCAAATACTTATTGGCCACGACCAACAAACGGAAAGCATCCTGATCTACATGCTTAGGAATTGGGGAGTCCGACTCCTTACGCTTGTAGTTCACATCAAAGTAATCTTTGGTATCACCTTCTGGGAACCCATTAAGATCTGCTTCAGTGTATTCGATACCATCAACTTCTTTGGTGCCAGAGAAAGCAATCGCGACTTTAAATGGGTTACCCATCTTATCGAGTTGCCTTGTTAAAGCGCGATAGTAGCGGATAGCTGACTCAATATTTTGAGTCACCACCATGCCTTTGCCTTTACCTTTTAGCTTCTTACCGTTAATCACATGTTTGATAAAATGCTCAAGCATGATCTCGGCTTTGGTATCTATTGTTTCTTGGCTTGCCTCTACATACGCTCGCAAACGCTTCTGCGCTTTTTTACTATCGAACTCAGGGTTATCTTGGATTGATTTTTCGATCTCGTAATAACTCTTATAAGTCGTGTAGTTGGCAATAACATCGAGAATGAACCCTTCTTCGATGGCTTGTTTCATCGAGTACAAGTGGAAAGGAACGTAATTTCCGTCCGCTTGTCTCTGACCAAACTTTTCTAGAGTGGTGTTTTTAGGCGTTGCGGTGAACGCAAAATAAGAGGCATTTCCACGCATCTTACGAGATCGCATTGCCTGTAGGATTTTGTCCTGAGCATCTTCCAGCTCTTCCACTTCCTTCTTACCCATTGCACGGTTCATGTTGTCATGAGCGGAGCCTGACTGAGAGCTATGGGCCTCATCAATAATGACTGCAAAGCGCTTATCACTTAAATCTGCAATACCATCAATAATGAATGGAAACTTCTGAATGGTGGTAATGATGATTTTCTTACCATTCTCTAACGCTGATTTTAGCTCAGACGATTTAAACGCAGGTGCAACAATGTTCTTCACTTCGGAGAACTCTTTAATATTGTCGCGTAGCTGCTTATCGAGCAATCGGCGGTCAGTAACGACGATGACCGAATCGAATAGAGGCACTTCTTTCCCTCTACTTCCTGGTAGGTCGTCGCTGATAGGATAAGTTTCAATGAGCTGATACGCTGCCCATGTAATTGAGTTAGATTTACCTGAACCCGCTGAGTGCTGTATCAGATAGGTTTGCCCAACACCATTAACTGAACAGTGATCAACCAAACGACGCACGACATCCATTTGGTGGTATCGAGGGAAGAACAGAGTTCGTTTGTCCAACTGCTTTTTACTGCTGCCATCAAGGCGAACAAAGTGCTGAATAATATTAGCAATACTTTCTTTACGGAATACCTCTTGCCACAAGTAAGCCGTCTTGTGGCCATATGGGTTAGTAGGGTTTCCTTTACCTAGATTGAAGCCTTTATTGAACGGTAAGAAGAATGTCTTTTTGCCTGCCAGTTTGGTCGTCATATAGACTTCATCGGTATCAACCGCCATATGAACCAAACAGCGTGCGAAGTTCAACAGAGGTTGATTCGCGTCTCTATCATCTCGGTACTGTTTCTGACCATGATAAGCCGCATTTTGTCCCGTCCAATGGTTTTTAAGCTCAAGAGTAATCAGCGGAATACCATTGATGAAAAGCACCATGTCAATTTCTTCCAATGGATTTGCATTGGAATAACAAACTTGACGAGTCACACTGAACAGGTTGGCAGAAAAATCTTTTTTTACCTTCTCAGAACTACTGGCGAGAGGTGCTGGATACATTAACGTTAGAAACGCATCATCAACGTCTAGCCCCTTTTTCAACAAACGCAAAACACCATGACGCTTGATCATACGATCAAAACGCTCAAGGATTTTTCTCTGCCAATCGTGAGGACTAGTGCGCTTGAGCTTTTCTAACTCACTGGCTTGAGTATCTTCAAGGAACTGCCAAAACAAACGGGTATCTAAAGCGTATTGTTTATCAAAGTCACTTGGAGAGCCAATAAGATAAAGATCATTATTGTAATTAAGAGGCGCTTCACCCAACGCTAACTCTTCTTTACAAATACCTGCTAAACCTTTTTCAATTGCGGCCTCTAGTGCCTGTTCATTTGTTTTACTAACCATAAATACCACGTTGTTTGGTTTGGTGACTCGAAGTTTTTATTGATGTTTATAGTGCTGAGCAAATACTGCCATCATGTCTTCTAGATGGTTATCTATTTGCTGTTTGCCCCATAGCCCCTGCCCTTTTACAGCAAACATTTCTCTTAACTTGAGTGCGTCGAAATGGGACTTCCTATCGAAATCAATACGCTTTTTGTCAACGTCTTGATTGCTGTAAGAAGAGTTTTCACCGGGACTAAGTAATACTAAATTACCAAATGAGTTTAACGTTTCATATGCTAACTCACTCTTATACTCATCATTTTGAGGATGAACATGTTCTACTGAGTTTTTGGACGTAATTCGGTACTTTTTGAACTTATTTAATTCTTCAGAAGACAACGAAGATTCTGAAGCCTTCATTTGCTTCCAAATCAAGTATTCAAGTTTCTGAAACCAGTAGTGCTCGAAACTCGTCCCTAACGACTGTTCAAAGTACGTCGATTGTGATTGCCAACTCTGGTAGTTAGGTTCCAAGCCCTCAGCCAGTGCAAAGCTGGCCTCTTTTTGAGTATCAACAGACAATGACATTTTGTTGTCGATGTTTTCAAGCAGCTCTAGCGCCTCAGAGTCTTGTTTGATACTCGAACGGATCAAGCCTGAAAGAAATGGCGTTAACCAATACTGGGCGCTGCGCTCACCGGTAAAGTTGCGAACACTTTGCAGAAGCACAATATCCGTCAGCTCTTTCTGCGTTCGGTTGATGTAGTAAGTGTCATTCGACTTGCTGCGAGATTGATACGTTAAACCAAGCTGCGCATCTGTCGCATCGTCACGTTCAACCCATTTAACAACCCAACGGTCAAACTGGTAGCGAACCTGCCATAGCGTTTCGATAAACAGCTTTACCGATTGCTCATCACCGTTGATAAGTGGGTCGAATATCTCCAACAAGCGATCACTATGCAGACGTGGCTCAATATCATTATGATCATTAAGCGCCAAGCAGACTCGGTAAGCGTGAATCAATAACAGCGGGAACTTGATGATTGGACGACAGTAAACTGTTTCAACGTCCAAATCGTAGGTTTCAAACTTCTCTTGCTCGGTGTTATCAGGAATTGAACTCGCTTTAACTAGCGACGCTAACTGAGCAATCGACAAGCCAGGTAACGCCTCTGACGTTTCATCTTTTGCAGCGAAGCGTTCAGCATCAAAAGACGCCAAGTGTTCGGGTTCAATATGATACCAATCAGCATTAGGGAATACTTTGCGTACATTGCGTTCAAAATAGTTTTCCAGATGCTCACACGCCACCCACATTGCATCATACTGTGCTTTGTTAGTATGAATATGTTTGAACAGCTTCGCCTTTAAAATGTCCGCTTGCTCTAACTGAATGCCAGCGGTGTTCATGGTGGCGAACAATCGGTTTAAGTCCATTTGTGTTGGAACAACGTTGTTCACCCATTGAACTTGGCGGTAGAGGTAATCCCCCATAGCTTCGGCACTCACCTCATCATCTGATTTGAGTTTCTCTACCTCTTTGGTCAATACACCTAACGCCACGCCCATCTGTTTCAAATAAGTATTGTCGGCAATCGTTTCCTCAGACGGGACTTGATAATTCTTAAGCCCTGCAAGGCCACCTAAAAGCTGCTGAACTTGCTCACGAATTGAGAATTGGAGACGTGGCTTATCTTCACCGTTATTCGATGTATAAACAGCAAGCCCTGCAAGATCAGACTTAATGCCTGCGTATTTAAAGGCAATAGTCATTAGCATTAATGTGGTGGTGCGTTGCTGACCATCGATTAACTCATAGATCCGCTCTCCATCCTGTTCAATGCGAGAGGAAAGAATAGTGCCGATAAAGTAGTTTGGTTCTTTTAATCGACACGCTTCTTTAATATCTCTAAACAGCAGCAAGACATCATCATCTGACCAGACATAAGGACGTTGATAGCTAGGAATAGAAAACTGGTAGTTGTCGGTATAGATTTTCTCAAGCGTCAGAAGCTCAGTTTGCACTGATAAATGATCACCCATATTTTGCTCCTAACGCAGAGATGTGTTGGCTCAATGTAGGGCCAAATTGATTGGCATAATCTTGCTTGTCTATATCAAGGCCAAAGTATTGAGATACTTTTTCGACGAAACGTTTTTTAACGCTGTTTTTATCAAAGCCACTCTTGTCGACCGACAGCTTAAAACCATCTAGCTGTGCGAAACACTGCTCTGGGGTATAGCTCATTGCAATCCAATCCAGCACTGGGGTTTCTTTTACGAAAGCAGGAACCGATTTCTCTTTTACTGCTTTTTGGTTCTCTACACGTCGAGAGTAAACCACGCGGAAAAGTTTTTTCGCTGCGACCTCTAGGCTTTGCTGCCCATGCTGACTGATGTAGAGCAACAGGCATGCGTCATAAAGCTGTTTGAGATAACCGCAGCCATCGAGTTTACACACCAGCTTTTGATAAAACTCGTAAAAGCCTGCAAGCTCACCTTGCGCTGAGTTTTTCAGTAAATAGGTTTGGCGCAGTTGCTCAAAATATTGCAAATAATGGATGGTGTTAGCGCCACTATTTAACGGCTGACGCAACTCATAGCCAACTTGAGGCTGTGCCAAGCTCTCTCCACCGTTGGGCATATAAGTACGAGCAATTCTACCAAAGGCAATATCGTCGCCTTTGCCTGTTTGCTCTGCCAGCTCGGTGACAATGCTATGACGCACTTGCTGAGTTTGGTTGTGCATTGGGTAATCTCGGAAGTTAAGGTATTGCCAATAGCGACCACGCAGCAAAATATCAACCACGGGGTTTAAATCCCCCAGCGCTTCCCAACAAGTCGCAAAGGTGTTTACCGCAGATTTATCCTTTTCATCCACCGCTCGCAGATGGTGAGCTTTGATAATATCTGGCCCTGCTAAACGCACCCCACCGGTATTTTGGGTTTCAAAAAACCGGTAGGCTTCATCTTCACTGTCTGTCACTACCAAGGTAATGTTGATTTGAGCAAAATCGATATCAACCAATGAGGTTTCATGCTTATACAGCCAACCGAGGTTATGTTTGATTTGCTGCTGGCTCTCCGGGGATTCATAAACCAGCTTTAGGTCGGCATGTTTATTTGCTAAGTGGGAAATCAACGCCATTGTGGTCAGACGTTGCTGACCATCGATGATATTCAGCTTGTCACCGTGTTGATGCAAGATCACACTGCCCAAATAAAATGGGCAATGTTCTGCTTCAGGCTTACCTGTTAGCTCTTGATGATGAAGCTTAAAGTCTTTTAGCAGGCGAGTGATTTGCGCTTCATTCCAGCGATATGGGCGCTGATATTCAGGGATGGCAAGCATCCCGTGAACGTCTTTTTTAACCTTACCGTCAGAAGCCAAAATCGGCACACCTGAGAACAACTTATCCAGTGTGCAACTGGCAACAACAACCGCCATTTATGACAGCTCCGTCACTTTGATTTTACCAGTAACAGCGCTGTTGATAAGAGTGGCTTTATACTCTTTGAGCCTTTCGATTTGGAGTTCATTGCCACCTATTGCAACATTAATCTCATCAGAGATCTTTTCTATATACTTACAAATCTCAATCTGCTCTTTTTCAGGCGGTCGAATTGTTTTAATCATATAGAAATTTTGATTAGAAAGGTTTTGCAGACCAACAGTCATGCCGTTTGAGGCTCCTGCATAAATCGCTTTAAAAGGTTCAGTATGATATAGGTGCTCATAAAACTTAGTATGAACACCTTTCTGCGGTTCAAAAACACCATAATGAAAAGTCACTATCCCTTCATACTCAGAGTTAAAAAACACTCCTAGATGGCCTTTAAAACGATTCACCACAAGATCACCAGGGAAACACAATTTAAAGTTATTTCTGTGGGAGGGGCTGAGCGAACGCTCTTTCATATCATTCGAAGGAATAACACCATCTACTTGTGATAATGATAGTGGCAGCTCGTCCCCCTTAACCTTTCTCGAGTTCTCTCTAAAAACTCTTCTATTGAACACAATGTCCCAATGTTCAGCAACTAGACCAAGACCAATGATTCCTGACTCCTTGAGTGGCACATTAGAATCAAGCCCTTGTGTCACAGCTTTCTGAATAATGATTTGCTTACGTTCTTTTAGCAGCTCAATTTGCTTTTGTTTGATAGCGATCGCTTCATCGATTTGCGATGTTCTTTTATCAAGAAAGTTAGAAATAGCCTTTTGCTCTTTCAGAGACGGGAAAGGGACTTTTACCACACCGAACTTATCAAAATACAATCGAAGTCGCATATCCATTATGCCTCTTGAATGTTTTTTCAGTTCAGAGGTACATGCTGGACTACGAAACAAATAATTGAAGTAACTTCCACATATTTCCTTTCTTGGTCTTAAAACGTCATAAGCGGGGCTTGTAACACCATCGTATTCCGATAAACCCAATCCCCCCATCCAAGCCAAAAGCTTATTAACGACGAAATCGCCTTTCCTAACTAACCAATATCCATCTGTACTTGATGCTTTGTTCCCTTTCTCTTCCAGTTCAGCCCTCGGCCGAACACCTATATCAGAATATACAGATAGTAATTCCAAATTATGGTTCTTACCCGACTCTTCCATAACCAAACGGTAAATTTGCTTTACTGAAAGAAGATTCCAGCTAGACGGAATGTCTCCAATCCACTCGAAACCTGAGTCCTGCATTGACTCATACTTTGGCATCTGGGTGATCATAGTATCGGTCATTCGCTCACCCATTAACCTTAGCCACAGAGATGCCCAAAATGTCAGCAATTAAGCCTTCCGCTTTTTGCTCTAGCGCAATGATGTCGTTCGCCACTTCATCCATTGAGCGCAGTGGTTTGTGACGGTAGAAGTGCTTGTTAAAGCTGACTTCGTAACCAATCTTGACTGATTCTAAATTTACCCAAGCTTCATCCACATGCGGCTTTACTTCATCAAGGAAATATTGGTAGATACTTTGTTCAAGCGGTACAGATTCGCTGTCACGCAGATCTGAGCTTGATTCATAAGTCACAAACTCGTTGTGGTTGCCCGTTGGGTAGTAACCGAAATCTGGCAAGTCTTGAAGCTCGCATTCGTAGTTTTCTAGCAAGTCATCTAACTTGTCTTGCTTGAGCTTGGCGACTTTCTTGATGACTTTTTCTGCATTTTCGTCATACCAGCTTACCGCATCAACAATGGCTTTTTTCTCAGTTGCCGCTAGTTTAAGTCCCAGTGATTTCAGCTTTGCGTCGACTAGCTGCTTAAACTGGTTAAAGTCGTTGTAAATATCTTCACCAATCTTGCTGTGTAACTGGCTTGCCGCATTAACCAGTGTGCGCTGTTTAATCCAGTTTTTCGTATCCAGCAATTTGGTTTTCGCTGCTTTGTTTAGGCTGATATCGTTTTCTTCACACCACATGGTGATCTCTTTTTCAATCCCTTTAACAAAACCAGCATCATAAACTTGCTCGCCATATTCGGCGTACAAGTACTCCATCACTTCACGCAGTGATTTCTCATAACGTAGCGGCTCAATTAGCTCTGCGCTGAATTGTGCACTGCGGCGATCTGGGCGCTCAATATTGACTTTGTAGTAACCAAAATCTTGGTTTTTGAATACCTGCGCGGCAATACCCACCGAATCGCCTTTCTCGTCGATAGCACGCTCAACGGTTTGGTTATCTAGATAGGTCGAGATAATTTCCGCAATGTGCTCTGGTGAGAACTCGCAGTTTTTGTTGCCTAAGTTTTTGCGCAGTTTTCGGAACAGCAAACTAGCATCAATTAGCTGCACCTTGCCTTGGCGGCTTTCAGGCTTGTTGTTATTGAGTAGCCAGATATACGTGGTAATACCCGTGTTGTAGAACAGGTTGTTTGGCAATTGAACAACCGCATCCAACATGTCATTTTCGATAATGAAGCGACGAATGTTGCTTTCACCACTACCTGCGTCACCGGTAAACAAGCTTGAACCATTGTGAACGGACGCAATGCGTGAACCTAATGGGCTAACTTGAGGCGACTTCATTTTATTGACCATTTCCATAAGGAACAGTAACTGACCGTCACTTGAGCGAGGGATAGCATCTTGTTCTGACTCAACGCCCCAGTAGTCTTTTAACTTCACTTTGAAGCGACCATCAACGACGTCTTTACCGTCTTTGATGTGCTTTTGCTCACTCGCCCAGCTCTTACCGTAAGGCGGGTTAGAAAGCATGAAATCGAAACGTTCTGATGAGAACTCATCGGTAGAAAGGGTTGAACCAACACGGATGTTTTCTGGGTTGTTACCTTTGATCATCATATCTGACTTACAGATGGCGTAAGTCTCATCGTTAATCTCTTTACCGTAGAGGTAAATATCACGGTTCGATGCCGGGTACTTCTCTTCAACAAAGTTCTGTGTTTCTGTCAGCATACCGCCACTACCACATGCAGGGTCATACACTGTGATTGAAAGGGGCAAGTTATCTTTGATTGGATCGAAAACTAGGTGCGTCATCAGCTCGATAACTTCACGCGGAGTAAAGTGCTCACCTGCCTCTTCGTTGTTCTCTTCGTTGAACTTACGGATCAATTCTTCAAATACATAACCCATACCAAGATTGCTAAGTGCTGGTATTTTATTGCCTTCAGGGTCTTCTTTCACCGTTGGCGTTAGGTTGATGTATGGCGAGACAAATTTCTCAACCACATCTAGCAGAATGTCTTTACCCGCCATGTGGCGGATTTGAGCTTTCAGGTTAAAACACTCAACAATCTCTTTTACGTTATCGCTAAAACCGTTGAGGTAATCTTCGAAGTTAGCCAGCAGAATCTGTTGGTTATTGGTCGCGGTACTGAATAGCGTTTGCAGTGTCCACTTAGAGGTGTTGTAGAACACATAACCTGATGCAGCGCACAATGGTGCATCATCAAGCTCGGTTTCATTCATCTCTTCTACTTGGAATTTCACTTCTTCCAGTACCGCTTCTTTTGATGGTTCTAAAAGCGTATCCAGACGACGTAGCACGACCATAGGCAAGATAACGTCGCGGTATTTACCACGAACATAGACATCACGAAGGCAGTCGTCGGCAATTGACCAAATAAATGAAACGAGTTTGTTATGTACTGAGTGGTCCATAATATTCTTCTTATAACGATAGTTGTTTGAAATTCAAACAATAATAATAGGGATAATTGGGCAGGATTTTACTGACTTTTACCGCTAGTAGCGAATAAAACATTAGTTTCTGCTCGCCACTAGCTTCTTGGTTTGGTCTGCTATCAAGATTTAAAACGCTGCGTCTCAATATACTCGCGCAGATGCTTAAATGGATAAGGTGTTACGGTTGGCTGGCGATGCCTTAAGTGATAAACATCAAACAAGTTTTCTACCTTTTCAGGCAACGCATCAAACGAATGTTTTATCAAGTATAAATGGCTAAAGGTCTCGATTTTGCTCTGTGGACTGCCTTTACCACCAGCAAAGTACACCCCCTGCTCTCGGTTATAGAAGAAACCTAAAGATGCATCAAAGAATCCCTCACTTTGCCCTCTCATCGATGTTTTAAAAAAGAATCCTTGTTCGCGCAGCCAATCATAGAATTGTTTTTCATCATTGCTTTTGTATGCGATTGTCGAAAACTCATCAAACGGTAGAGGGGCCGTATCATCCCACTCTGACAATATCGCTCTCAGTTTTGTTACAACTTTACTCTCGGGGTTTTCTTCAATGAACTGAGTTAACAATGCAATAGGAACATCTTGTGATCGGCCTTCTTTAAGTTCACGCAATCGCTCGGCAACAACTTCAAATTCCGGCAGCATTTGAATGCCAGTGTCAATGAAAATCGCATAGTCCCCCGTCTCCGGCCAATAAATAAAAGGGGAACGTTGGAATCCTTGAAATACTTGCCATTTGTCATTGCCTAAATCGAGTTCAAGATCTTCAAGGTCCTCTTGAGTCGCTTGTATATATTGCCATTCATTACCCACTAACTTAGACGCATACACTGGCCACGGCCCGTCTCGAACCTCTGAAAATTCGCCTTGCGGCCGATGAGGCATGTAATATACACATCCTTCAGGGCTGCTTGGGTACTCAATCAAGTGTTTTCTTGTGTGGACTTCTAGCTTGATAAGTAGTTCTTTTAACAGCACTTCCACCACATGGCGGTTTGGCTGACCTTGACGGTTCCATAACCGCTCTGGGTAACACGACTGGAAAACCGTATCTTGGTACTTTTTGCGATAAACTTGATACGGGTCTTCTTCAGCTGACTTGTAGGTGTCTTTATTACCGACAATTAGGATATTCAGTGCCCCGCGAATCGGAACTTCAGCTATTTCTGCGTTTATATCTAGATGCTCGATACCATGAAGCAAGGTTAATGCAGCATCAGTATCTTTGCTTTCGGTTAAATCACAAATCACCAAACGATGCTCTTTCAATGCATCAAACAGCCCTACATAGTGTTTTTTGACAATTGTATCTGAAACAAATCTGTGCTTTTCCCCGGGTATCCGCTGCAACTTCACTGAAACTGAATCGCCATAAGCTTGCTTAAGATCTTGCATGAACTGTTCAAGAATACCGACCTTAGATAGTTGAAAGCCGCTATAAGATTCTTTGGTTATATCAATCGCCTGAATTCGATTCTTCGCATTAGAATAAAGCGGCTTCTTGATGTAATCGCCCTTTATGGATTTGCTTACCAACATCCCTACATCATCAAGTTGATAACGTGTAGCAAACTTCGCCTTTTTTTGTATCTCTCCGTTCTCTAACGTAAACCAAGACAAAGGGGAAAACGTTTTGGCACTCATTGACAGCGTTTGTTTGAATCCAAGCGCTGCACATGGCGCTAAGTCGATTTCTACGGTCGTTAATTCATAGCCAGAGTGACCTTTCGGTAACTTTTTGCTTTTGACTAGATAATATAAACCTTCACTTTCAAAGCGCTTTATCTCTGGCGTAGTGCCACTCAATACTTTTGGTATCGCTTTAATCAGTAAACGGGCCAATTGCCATGTAGGTAGCTCGGCAGCGTTAACTGGTTTGATAGCCAAAGACGTGTCTTTGAGGTCTAATTTGGCGTCCTTTGGTAACAGCACCCAATAACACGCTTCTTTACTGATGCCTTTCACTAAGCAATAAACACTTCCGGATTTATAGATTTCAGACGCTAATGTAACTAAACGTTTAGGTCGTTCTGAGAAGTCTATTCCTTTATAACTGAAACAGTAAATCGCGAAGCTTCTATCAACCCAATCTGTGTCAATTGATATTTGTTCCACTAAGGTTGACAAAGGACCGTGTGAGGAAGGTTCTAGTTGTTGTGTAACCATTTTATCAACTCCTGTACTGCGGTTAGGTTGGTGTCGGCATTGCTATCATCAATTAGTGCCGGAATTTCAATAACTTTAGCTAACTGTGGTGAGGTTTCTACGAAGCACGAGTCCAAATATCTAATCGGCTTTGAAGCATCCCCCAACGCATTCACGTAAATAAACTTCGAAGGTCCAAACTCTTCTTCTACCAATGAAATTTTCGAACTGTAGCCTTCGCTGCTTTCATTGCCTTCATGCTTCCAGTATTTGCTGTCTAGCCAGATCGGTTGCTCAATCCCTGCAAATTTGACTCTATTGTCAAATCGCTCGTAAATAGAATTTGGAACTTCTTCAAAGATAAAATCGAATGCTGTTAACACTGCCTCTACCGCTTGCTCGCCCAATGCTCCCTTATAAATGTTGGTAAACATAACTGGCGTCATCACATACGCTTCTTTTTGCCACGAACAGGCAAAACCTTTGTGTTCAAACCACGGCCTCACATATTGGTTCTGTACTAACGTAGCTAGGCTGCATGCTTCCTCTGAAACCATATCGCCAGTAGGCACTCTATCAAAGAACTCGAAGGCATTCGGATCACCATCTAAGTTACCCAGATAACGGTAATACCCTTTGGTCATAGACTGTAAGTACAATCGATTGAATCGCTCAGGCTGAGAGACGATCGTCGGATAGCGAAGTAACTGAGTTCTAGTATCTTGCCACTCTTGAATATCACTCTTAGATGCAGGTTGATTATGTAGACGACGAACTAGGGCCTTGATTGACTGCATACCGTCTTTGTTGTTTCTTTGGGCAAGATTAAATAAACGTCGAACAACTCTGTCTTCAACAATTGACTTATCAGCTGATTTCGCTTTATCAACCAAAGCAAGATATTCGTGCGAAAACAAGCTTGGCTCTCTACTCTCTTCCGCCAGAATTTCTTTCAAACCAGAATCAGCAAACAAGAGAATTTGTTTTCGTTTCAGAGACGTTCTCCCGGCTCTTCCTACCGCTTGCTCAATGTATTTCCTTACCGCGCTTTGGTAGTCACTTGTTTGGTAATATTGCTGTAAAGAGCGCTCTCTGCTCATGCCCATAAGTTGCTGGCGACACCAGCTTTCAGCACTTTTCGGCGACAACTCTCCGTTCTCTTGCAAAGATAAGATTTGGTGGAACTGACAAAGCTGGTTAGCAGTATGCGAATAATCATCTGACAACAATAGCTGAGTAGGTTTTTCAAGATAAATACTGTCTATATCGCTTCGCTGCTGGGTGCTGTAAGTGACATCGGCAACTGATATTAGGCTTCCACCTTCCAACGCTAAATTGACTGCATAATCAGGGTTTTTACCAGCACCCATTGAAGCATATGTACTGAATACAACGACTTTCCCTGCTTCTGTGTTTAGGTGATTGGAAATTTCATCATAGCCAACTAACCTCATCCAATCAGCGTTCACGCCAAAAAAAGTCTTGGTTGGAACATTAAATTCTTTCGCCCATTTATCACAGCAGAACAGGATGAAATCATTAATATCCTGACGTGTTGTATCAAGAGTACGGTTTAACAGCGACAGCATATAACGATTATCAGAAACTGAGATAAACGCTTTAATACTCGCTAAGAGCTTAGACAGCCAGCTCCGAACAAATGCCTGCTGTGACTCAGCAATACCGAGATGGTGATTTAGGATAAAGTGGCTTGAACGAGCTTTTGGCTTATATTCTTCTAACAAAGTATCAAGAAACGCATCTCGACTATTAAGGTATTTGACCGTCAAAACCACACCGTTATCTTTATAGTTGCGCTTACTATGATAATAGTCATTTACTCGCTGCTTTTGCTCCCTAGACAAAGATAGAAGCTTTTTACCCAAACGCTCATTCAAGTATTTAAAATCAAAGTTATGTATTACGGTGTCTGCTCTCGCTGTTGCACTTATACCGAGAATGACAGCTCCGGCATCAACCATATCCGCCAATACACCCGATGGCGAAAGGTTTAAGAATGACGCTTTACAATTTACGGTATCGCGAGTCCCCTGATTATGAGCGACTTCCACAAGTTTCATTCCGGTATGATGGTAGCTCTTACTAGAACTTAACTTACTCGCTTGTCCACCTGCAGATTGCCGCAGTCCCCTAGTATCAAATGACTCGTAAACAGCAGACTCAAATTCTTGCAAATTGAAGTGAGTAAGCAGGGATTGAACGGCCTCTTGAAACGTTCCTTCTAAGCTTCTATTTTCGCGCTCTTCAATTTCAAGACTACGAACGTTCTCCCAGTACCGAAACACTGCCTTACGCATTGTGCCAAGAAACCACTGATATATAACATCAGCTTCATTGACAAAGCGGGTTAGAAGACCATTTTTTTCAATGAGGGAGCCTTCTACTTTCTCATCACTAAATATGAGATTCTTCTGTCTCAATAGGTCTGATTTTAATGACAGCTTATGAGTGGCACTGCTTACATGCGTGAAGCTTCTATCTGAAAACAACCGAACAGGTCGTTCATTCAAGTTAGGTCCTTCCGTATTAAATGCAAACGCTAGGTTCCACTTGGCGCCAAACTCTTCGAGTCGCTCACGTAGTGGCTCAAACAGGTCTTCAATCTTGTCGTAGCGAGGCGAACTCTCAAGTTGGTGATCTCGAAAGTTCGCTCTCAGAGTTCTTATAGCCCAAATTAAGTCCTGCGCTTGTTGCTTACACAGTTCGGAGAGAATGACGTGATTCTGCTTGTCAATTTCATCAATGATAAGTACCGCACCACTTAAATCGCGCAATGGACTGTAGCGCGAACGGGTATTGTGGAAGCCTTTCAGAAACTTACTCGTCGTTAAGAAAACAACATGGGCGCTTCCATTGCGGATTTTTTCTCCCGGCAGAAGTGCTTCAACAGCACTCAGTAACGAGCCGTTCAGCGCGATTCTATCGACCCCTTTTTGTTTTTTTTGCAAGCGGGCGACTAAATTGCGGTAGAAGTAACCTGCTTGCCTACCTAAAGAAACTTTAACTTCTGGCTTGCTCGCATGATGCCTTAGACCTGAGATAGCGCTCCATTCTGCTTTAACATCGCGCTCAACGTTCAAGTCAAATCCGACTAATACTTCATTCAAGACAGCATCAGAACATTGCAACAACTGCTCTGACTGATTAGGTAGGTGGACTATTTGCGCTTTAAGATACTCTTGCTGTTCTAGAGTGAAGCGAGGTTCACCTCTAACTGTCTGCTCTTCAATTAACGTAAACAAGTCTGCTTTCGCACTTACGACGTTATCTACTGAATCTGTAACGTAATAAAGCAAACGCTTGGATCTACTACCGCTCTCTTTTTCCTGCAATTCATTTTGCACTTGATCAAGCATCTGCTGGAGCAAAAAGTTTAATGCCGTGTATGTTTTCCCTATTCCCGTCTGAAACGGTAGTGGAAGCAAAGCACCAGATTTAACGCCATTAACTTTAGTGTGACTTTCAAGCGATTCTGTAATGACAAGATCCAAGGGCGAAGGATCGGGAGCAAGCTGAAAATCAAAATAAATAAACTCTTCTATCGATTCATTCATACAATATTATTTCGCAGTCCTTGATGTTCACTCAACCGGGCCATAATATGACGCCGTTAACTACAGGTAAATGCTGGTTACATACACACGTCGCATAACTAGACAGGAGTTTTATAGTGAGTAAATGGCCAATTCGATGGGACTTGCTTTTCAGATACAGAATGATCGAAATTATTGCGCTGTGGGAAGGTAGGCTAAATACAAACCATCTTACTCAAAGTTTTGGTATTGGAAGGCAGCAAGCATCAAAAGACATCAATACTTACTTGGCAGATATTGCACCAGGTAATCTTATTTACGATAAGAAGCTAAAGGGCTACAAGCCTAGTATTAACTTTATTCCTAAGCTAACTAGTGGACATGCTGATGAATATCTTCACATACTTTCGCGTAGTGAAGATATGGCGGTTACATTTGATGAACTTGATATGGGATTTGAGAACGTTGCAATGGTCCGCCCTGTTACACGTAATATCTCGCCGCTAATAATGCGACCATTAGTTCAAGCAATTCGCGAAAAAAAACGTGTCGATATATGCTACACACCGCTAAAAGATGGCGAAGAGGTTGAAAGGATTATTTCCCCACATAGTTTAGTATGCACACCGTTACGCTGGCATGTCCGAGCATACTGTGAGCATGCTAAGGGTTATCGAGACTTTGTATTGAGCCGAATTCATGGCGAGCCTGTGCTTGAAAATAAAGCCGCTTATACTCTATCAGGTGACTCGCTGTGGAATACATATGTAGAAATTGAACTGATCCCAGATCAACGCTTAAATGATAAACAGCAAGCAGTTATTGAGCGCGACTACGCAATGACAAATGGTATGTTGAAAATTCCAACAAATGCATCATTGGTAGGTTATATGCTGAGCGCATACAACATTGATGTGAACATTCAACAATACAACCCGCAAGGTCAACAAATTGTCGTGAAGAATCTAGTTGAGTTAAAACAGTACTTGCCCCTCTAAATATTACGTACTGATCTAAATTGTACTTAGCAGTCTAATAGATGTTTTCTCAGACCAATTGCAAGTCTCAATTGTATTCACTCACCTCACTGATCAAAAAACTGGTTTATAGTACATAACGAAAAAGCCCCAGCATTTTTGCTGGGGCTTCGAATGTGGCGGTGAGTGAGAGATTCGAACTCTCGATACGTTGCCGTATACACACTTTCCAGGCGTGCTCCTTCAGCCACTCGGACAACTCACCGAATTGTTGTTGAACTTTGCGTCTCAACGGGGCGCTAATTTAATGTTTATGTGTTTGTCGGTCAAGTGATTATCTGAAAAAAAACATCATTTCATGTCTGTTCGCTCAGATTTTAGCTAAAACACTCACTTTACCAACAGATTGGTTAGCTTTAGACCTGTTGACTATAAGCAGGAACACGAAATAATTTTCGACAGTTATCTAGGAAATATCCGTAAAGTACACCTAATCCACATGAAACAACTGCGTTACTCGCAACGGCTGTCACAATCTGATCAGAAGACGCGCCTACAAACCATAGAATCGCGGCATAAACAGGTGATTGAAACAATACATAGGCAATTACATCGGAAATACGTTTTGTCAGTTCGCCACCATGTATTCTTCCGCCTTGGTTAAGAACCCAGTCTCGGAATACCCCATAAGGCCATGCAATGGCGATGTTCACGGGTATAGATAGAGTTCTCGACTGCAATGACTGCTCAAAGGACATACCTGATACAAAAATCTCTATCAGCATTCCGACAACAAAGCTGAATACCACCATAGCAAATGTATCCGCTGCTGCGTGGCGAATACAAAAAGGGGCTTTAGAACTCATTTCCTTCCTCACAAAGAATATAAAACTAGTTAAAGAATTGTTAAGCAACAGGTAAATCTAGATAAAACATTAAATACTAGATTTATTCGCTATTTAATCACTTTTTAAATGGATTTATATTCCGTATTTTATATTTTGTTGTAAATTTACAACTGATTTTCTACGAAATAATAGTGAGTTTGACTAATTCGTCTGAAAGGTCTTTTTATGAGAGGTATATCAATATTATGAATACATAAAAGCACTGAGAGTTAACCTTTCAGTGCTTTCCTAGAATTTTATGTAATTTACTTACGAAATCAGTCCGCGAGGCTTAACGTAAGTACGTTAATGTCTTCTTCTGATGGGGTCGTGTTTTCACGAAGCGCGGTCACAATTTTGTCTATCGCGCTGAGTTCATCATGGTTAAACCTCATGCTGTCTTGGCTTATGATGCACTCTAGGATCTGATTTGCTTGTTCATAGTCTTGATTGTCTAAACAGACGTACAAATCAATTAATCTCTGTTCATTGTTTTTACTCGATACTTCTGTTGGATTGGAAGTATTGAATTCTGATGCGTCTCTCTTTAGCTGATTTAAACGTTCAGAGAACTTGATCAAAACATCGTCTAACTCCCTTTCATCAATCGGTTTGGCGAGAATGTGATCCGCCCCTGCACTCAGCATTTTTTCTCGAGTCTCTTTGAATACATCTGCGGTGCAACCAAGAATCAGCCCTTTCGATGATTGATGATTTAAATTACGGATCCGTTCTGTCGCTTCAATACCGTCCATAACGGGCATGTGGTTGTCCATTAAGACAAGATCAAAGGTTTTCTGTGTGAGTATTTCAACCGCTTTCGCACCGTCGACAACACTGGTGGTTTCAAACCCCTTACTGCGCAAAAACGCATCCATGATCATGGTGTTAGTTCGATTGTCTTCCACTATTAGAGCGGATAAACCATTGCAGTCAAATTTTTGATGGACAACGTCTTGTGTGCTTTCTGGTAAGCATACGTCTGTTTGCAAAGTTAGGAAAAAGCTAGAACCGATGCCTTCTTCGCTTTTTACGTTTATGTCTCCCCCCATGCCTTGTACGATTTTTTGAGTGATCGCTAAGCCCAACCCTGTCCCACCGAATCGTCGTGTGGTGGTAGACTCCGCTTGCTCAAATGGTTTGAATATTTTTTCTTGTGCCGATTTGGAGATGCCAATTCCAGTATCGCGTACCTGTATGGATAAGTAGACTTTTCCTGCTCGCTCGTATTCGTTTAAATAGACTTCGATAAAACCACGAGAAGTGAACTTAATGGCGTTGTTCAGCAAGTTAAAAAGTATCTGTCGAATTCGTGCCTTATCGGCGTTGTACCAGCGTTCTGATGGGACTTCACTATACACTTTAAAATTAAGCCCTTTCTCGGTCGCTAATGTAAAGTACACGCTATTAATGCTGCCGATAATACTTGCCAGTGGAAAAGGAGAAGGATCGAGCTCTAACTTCCCTTGCTCTATTTTAGAGAAGTCCAAAATTTCGTTGAGAAGCGTCATCATGTGCTCGCCAGAATCATAAAGGCTATGGAGCAGCTTACTTTGATGTTCTGTTAGATCTGTTTTGGCTAATATTTGTGCCGTGCCTAACACACCATTCATGGGTGTTCGAATTTCATGTGATAGTGTTGCAAGGAAGGCAGATTTCGCTTTCGTCGATGCTTTTGCTTTCACGGTTTCCTCTCTAAGGAAAACCGTCTTGTGATTAAAACTATCGATGAGGTGCTTGATTTCATCATTGCTGTTGTAAGTCATATCAATGATGCCGTGAGTATTTTTATCCGACACCTTGTCTGCAATCACGACTATCGGTCGAATCAAGTAACGGTTGATCAAGTAGTAACCGATCATGACGCAAAGCAGTAGAAACGGCGCGATGACGAATTCTAAGCTCATCACCAATTCGAACGTTTCTTCTCCTACTAGTCTTTTGGAATTAACAACTTCTATTTCCCAGTTGTATTTACCAAACGCCATTCTAGAAATATAGATATCTTTAGTGAGTGAGAAGTTGTGTTCTGTAATGGCATTACCCGCTTTGTCTTTAATCAGAACACCAAGATCGTATTGGTTGGCGTGGTTTTGAACGTACTTAATCAGTTCCGACAAAGAGATATCGATGGTCGCGACACCTTTAACCACCCCATTCTTAAAGTAGGGTGTTGAAGCAGTAATCATTTGAACATGGGTGTAGGGATCGATATAGACATCCGACCAAGACACCTCTTGTGCCTTGATATTTATGGCAGAGGTGTACCAAGGTTCTATATTGTATCCCCCTGATTCTGGATTATTCCATGAATGGATGAGGTCAACTCCACCCTCTGAATTCTTATTGTAGAAAAGGCTCTTTAGGCGAATGTCTTTATCTATTGAATAAGGCTCGGGCCATGTACCGCCACTCACAATCATGTTGGTGCTCTGGGCAATCATGAAAGGCAATAGAGACTTCAAACTATCATATTGCTCCGAAGCTTCACCTACAGCCGCAATACTGTGCAACAAGCCAAGGGAGCCGTTTAATGATTCATCCAAACTGGTGGCAAGAAGCTCAGTTCTTAAATCTAAATTCTTTTGAAGTTTACTTTTGATTGGGTGCTCTACTACCAAATAGGTTACGCTACCTACGGTTGCGATAAAGAAACAAAGGTATAACCCCAAAGCGATGATACTTTTCTTTTTAAGTGAAGATTGGATCGCCATATTATTAGCCAACAGTACACATATTAAAAAACCTATATCTTAGTATGGTATTCATCAAGTCTTTTTCCAGTCGTGTGAGCTTGATACACTACCTCAATCACTCAAGAAGGGAACGTATTTTGACTTTAACAGAATTGCTTGCTTTACCAGAAATGGAAGGCAAAATTTTAAATGAATACCAAATCCGTGGGTTTGTTACCTCCATGGCAGCTGCTCCAAATATTATTGACCCAGCTGAATGGCTTGCGTTTCTTTGGGGTGGTGAAGAAGTCGCCCCCTTCTCAACACCAGAACACTTAGAATTCTTTGCAGATCAAGTTATTGCGATTTGGAATGATGCAAGGCCAAAACTACTTGAAGGGACTTGGCAGTGGCCTGAAAACTGTGCCTTGGATGACGAAGAAATCGTCAATGAAGAAGCAAGAAACTTCACTGAAGGGCTGCTTCAAGGCTGGGGAGTATCCCGAGATGATTGGGAAACACTAATGCCAGAAGACAGTGAAGATAATGCCCTTCTAGGTGGTGTTATTTTATCTATGAGCATGCTTTATGACCCGGAAACGGCAGTATCGACACTCGCTCAGCAAGGGATCGAAGGGTTAGAACAGTTTGAAGAGATTTTCAATGCTATTCCCGTCATGCTTTGTGGCTTAACTCAGCGTGGTGTGGCACTAGCAGAAGCGCAGTAACAGATTAACTATTGCCTTTGAAATCCAAGTTCTAGAATCCACAGTTTTTGAGCAAACAGATCTTAAAAAAACAGCTTTTAGACAAGCCTTGCTAGAACTAAAAATGCCGCGTATATCGCGGCATTTTTCGTTTTTATCAGTGCTTATCAAGAGCTGTTGACCTAGGCTCTATAGCCTTAAGCTCTTTTAGACTCAAGCTATTTAGACTTATGCATTACCTTTTACCTGCATATTGAGTTGCTCTGCGAAATCCAACATGCGGTTTAGTGGGATAAGAGACTTAACTCGAACGTCTTCATCAACAAAGATTTCGTGCTCTTTACCACCATCGGTTAACGCACTCTCAATCGCAGACAGACCATTCATTGCCATCCACGGGCAGTGAGCACAGCTACGACAAGTCGCACCAGCACCAGCCGTTGGCGCTTCGATAAGCTCTTTTTCAGGCACCAATTGCTGCATTTTAAAGAAGATACCTTTGTCTGTAGCAACAATCATTTGTTGATGCGGTAACTCTTTAGCTGACTTGATCAATTGGCTAGTTGAACCCACTGAATCGGCTAACTCTACAACGCTCGCCGGCGATTCTGGGTGAACCAAAATAGCGGCATTTGGGTAGAGATTCTTCATCTTTTTCAATGCATCAGCAGAGAATTCATCATGTACGATGCACTCACCTTGCCAAAGCAACATGTCTGCACCGGTTTTGTTTGAAATATAAGAACCTAAGTGACGATCGGGACCCCATATAATGGGTTTATCTTCTGCATCTAAGTGCTCGACAATTTCTAGAGCGATGCTTGAGGTCACCACCCAATCTGCGCGTGCTTTTACGGCAGCAGAGGTGTTGGCATAAACCACAACGGTATGATCAGGGTGGGCATCACAGAACTCTGTGAATTTATCGGCGGGACAGCCAAGATCAAGCGAGCATTCTGCTTCTAGATTTGGCATAAGAATGCGTTTTTCTGGTGTCAGGATTTTCGCTGACTCCCCCATAAAGCGCACGCCGCCAATGATCAATGTACTTGCGGGGTGTCGATTACCAAACTTCGCCATTTCCAAAGAATCGCCAACAAAGCCGCCAGTGGCTTCTGCTAACGCCTGAATTTCAGGGTCGGTGTAGTAATGTGCAATCAATACCGCGTCTTTTTCCTTCAGCAACTTTTTGATATTTGTTATGTGTTGCTGCTTTTGATCATCTGTTAGAGGAACGGGCTTTGGAGGAAAAGGGTATACGGTCTCAATTGTGTCTAAAATGTGGCTCATTGCTCTTGCTCTACGCAACTTCCAAGTAATCCGGGTATTGTATACCCAAACGGCTGCAAGCTTCCAGAGCCTAGATAGGCAAGTGATGAATTAGTTATTTCATTTTGATTGGAAGAAGAGTGTTGAGTCTAAAGAAGATCGAGAGGTTGGAAATAAGTCAGGGCCACTAAGTGACCCTGATATCTGTTTATTGCATCTGTTTTTTTGCCATATCAGCTGACGCACTTTGAGGGTATTCACTGATAACTTGCTGGTAATATTTTATTGCGGCATCCGATTTTTTATTTCGCTTGGCAATATCTCCAAGCTTGAGTAAAGCATCGGCACGCTTATTCGACTCTTTATACGCCACAACTGAAGCAAAACTTTTTGCTGCGTCAACATCTTGCTTTTTCGCAAAGTAAAGCTGACCTAACCAGTAATGAGTATTTGAGGCAAATTTAGAATCTGGGAAATCTTTTTGAAACTGTTTAAAAGCGGTGATTGCACCGGCGTAATCACGCTGTTTCAAAATCAAATCAACGGCATCCTGATAGGCGGTTTGCTCGTCTTTGTTTGTGCTGAACGTTCCAGAAGTTTCAGAGCCAGTCTCAGCCGCAACAACGGGCGCCTGTTGTAATTGCTGCCTCATGTTGTCCAGTTCAACGAATAACTCTCGTTGCCTTTCTAACATCTGCTTCATTTCGTAAGAATTACGTTCAACAATTCCACGCAACTCGCCTACTTCTGAGCTTAAGTCATCAATTTGCTGCTGCATTTGAATTTGGATTTTAGCGCGATTTTGTAATAGGCGCTCAAGACGCTGCACATCCGTCTCGTTAACAGACGATACCCTCGTAGAGGACGGGTTGGAAGTGGTGGTAGTGGTGCTATTGAGATCAGTTACTGGAGCTGGTGCGGCGAACGTTCCATTCGCCGCACTTGCCAGTAACATAAGCGATACAAGTCGCTTAGAGTTACTGAACATAGGAAAATTCCTATTAGTATACTAGTACAGCGCGACGGTTTTTAGCGTAAACGTCTTCGCTTTGACCTAGAAGTAGAGGGCGTTCTTCACCGAAGCTAATGACTTCGATTTGGTCTGCCTGAACACCTAGAGCTTGAAGGTATTTAGCGACTGCTTCAGCACGGCGCTCACCTAGTGCAATGTTGTACTCTGGAGTACCACGCTCATCAGCGTGACCTTCGATGCGTACTTTAAGTGCAGGGTCTTTACTGATGAATGCTGCGTGTGCCGCTAGCATATCTTCGTAATCAGACGAGATTGTTGAGTTATCAAACGCAAAGTAAACAGTCTGAGTTTCACGAAGTTGCGCTTCTTTGATCTCTTGCTCTGTTAGCTGAGATCCTGTCTCTAGTGGCGTTACTTCAGTAGTTGCTTCTTTTACCACTTGCTCAGTATTGTTTGTTTGAGAAGTAGTAGAAGCCTCTGCCGCTTTGTCGCTTGAGCTACATGCCGTAACAGCTAGTACTGGTAGCGCAATCAGAAGCCCTTTAAGAACTTTATTAAGTTGCATCTTTTTCTTCCTTATTTGTCCGAAACTTTGTTTTAACCGATTTGCCGAACTACATACAAATGGGTATTTCTACAAAAATGGTGACCAGGCGGGAGCTCTTACGCGCCCATTCGTTGCCGGTAATCTAGCTTTAAAGCGACCATCTATAGAGACCATAGAAAGTACATTCTTCTTCCTATACATGGAGCTGTAAATGACCATACCACCGTTTGGCGCAATACTTGGAGACTCGTCCAATTGTGTTTTTGTTAACACTTGTACGGCTCCTGTTTCCAAATCTTGCTTGGCCAAATTAAACCCGGAGTCGTTCCGATTAACCATAATCATGAACTTTCCATCAGGTGTAATTTGCCCACCCAAGTTCTGGCTGCCTTGCCAAGTTAGACGGTTGGTCGCACCGTCTAACAAATTTACTCGATATATCTGAGGTTTACCACCCCGATCCGAGGTAAATATTAGTGATTGCCCATCAGGATGCCAAAATGGTTCTGTATTATTTGCTCTACCTCTCGTTATTTGCTTCAACTTTCTAGTTTGCAAATCGAGAACGTAGACCTGAAGGCTTCCGGTTTTTGACAATACGATTGCCAGTTTTTTACCGTCTGGTGAGAATCTTGGCGCACCATTATGACGAGGGAATGACGTGAGCTTCTCACGTTTACCGGAATAGATATCCATTAAGAAAATTTCAGCACGCCCATTTTGAAAGCTAACATACGCAAGCTGACGTGCATCTGGAGACCAAGCTGGAGACATCAATGGCTGTTTTGAGCGCAATACTAAGCGTTCATTATAACCATCATAGTCTGCTATTCTGAGCTGGTAAGGAAATTTCTCTTTATCATTAATAACAACATACGCGATACGCGTTAAGAATGCGCCTTTTTCACCAGTTAGCTGCTCGTAGACAAGATCAGAGATTCGGTGTGCATATTCACGCAGCCTTGGGCCTGGAACCGTAGCGCGCTTATTAAATAAAACATGGTCCTTTGATAGTACAAGCTCGCCTGTATCACTTAGGGCTTTGCTTTGCCCGCTCGTCAATTGACCACGTACAACATCAACAAGCTGGTATTCAATGAGATAGTTACCGTCGGCTTTTTTGGTCACGGAACCAGTCAGCAAGGCATCAACACCAAGAGCTGTCCAAGACGAGAAATCGACATCGACATCGGAATAAGGTGTTTGAGGCATTTTGTTAGGAGCAACTGGGCTAAATTTACCACTGCGCTGAAGATCAGAGGATATAACCGCGCTGATATCGTGAGGTAACTTACCCTCACCTTCCCATTTGAATGGAATAATGGCAATCGGTCGAGCCGAATCAATGCCATCTGTGATCACCAACTCTAAAGCAGCGTTGGCTACGTTCGCCATGCTGGTTAACAGCACCAGCAGTCCTAGTAAAAGGCGTTTAGTCACTTCTTAGTCCTTTTAATCCAATTCAACAGTTAGATTGATATTTTTTAGCTCTTCTGCCACATCTTTGTCACTTGGGACAGGGAAAGAGCCAACTTGCGCAATCGCACTTTTGGTTGCGGTACACACGCGAGAGTCACCGCCTAATACTTTAACGCCATTAACAATAGCATTGTTACCGGTATGTATTAGGCGCATATTGACTTTACACGACTTTCCCACAAATGAGTCATCCCTCAATAGTCGACTCTGGATAAGTTGCTTATAAATTGCGCCATATCTCTGTACTTCGCTGACAACATGCTGCTGTTTTGCAGCAGAATTTTGAGAAACTTCACTTTCAAGACCAGCAAAGATGTCGTTTAGAGCTGCTTCTTGCTCTTTTCGTTCCCTTTCAAGGCGCTCTAAACGTTCTTTTTCTTTTTTAGCTTTCTCAGCGGCTTCTTTTGCTGCTTTTTCTTTCGCTATGCGGTCCGCCTCTGCCTTCTTGGCTGCTTCACGCTCGCGTTTGGCTTTTTCTTCCGCTTCTTTAGCCGCTTTTTCTCTCGCAACCCTTTCTTGTTCAGCTTTGGCAATGGCAGCCTCTTTTTTAACTCGCTCTGCCTCTGCCTTTTTCACCGCTTCTTCCTTGGCTTTACGTTCTGCCTCAGCCTTAGCGACACGCTCACGTTCTTTGTTTGCTCTTTGCTCTGCAGCCTTACGCTCTTGTTCTTTCTTCTGGCGCGCTTTTTCAGCTTCTCTCGCGGCTTTTTCTGCCTTGGCTTTTTCTTGCTTGAGCTTTCGAATCCGCTCTTCTTCAGCTTTTCGATTTTTCTCTAGCTGCTCACTTTGCTTTCTTAATTTATCTAAGCGCTCTTCTTCAGCACGTTGGGCGGCTTCTCGTTGCTGTCTAATTTCTCGAGCTTGCTGTTGAACCATTTTTGGATCAATCACAACCGCCTGAACCATATTGCCTGTTGTATCCTTCTTTGGCTCGGAAAAGTCCGCGCCCCATAGAAGTCCCCCAATAAGCACTATGTGCAAAACGGCGGATACAATGATTGCTGAGGTATAGTTGTTCTTATTTTTCATCGATGAACCGATGCGTCCCTATTTTAAATCCGTCAGCAAACCCACTTTAGGGATGCCTGCCCGGCTTAACTCGTCCAATACCAATACGACTTCAGCATATGGGGTGGCGGCGTCGCCTCCCACTGCAACTGGAGAATCTGGCGCAAGAGATATTTCAGCTTTCACTCGAACAATTATGTCTTCCAAACTAAGACCGCGAATTACGTCTTCATCGTTCACGCTGAGCCCTAATTGCCCATCTTTGTCTATCTCTACGATGATAAAGCTCGCTTCGCTGTCGCCTGCTAAATCAGAAGCAGGCTGCGCTGTTGTTGTTTTTGGTAACTCAACTTCGACACCTTGCGTAACAAACGGCGACGTCACCATAAAGATAATTAGAAGTACCAGCATAACGTCGATATAAGGTACGACGTTAATCTCTGCCGTCAGCTTTCTTTTCTTACGCTGGTAACCTGCCATTACTGTTCCTTACCAGCGATAGCCTGACGGTGTAAAATACTGTGGAATTCTTCCGAGAATGTTGCGTAGGTGTGCTCTAGTTTCGACACCTGATTGCTGAAGCGGTTGTACGCCATAACAGCAGGAATCGCAGCAAAAAGCCCCATTGCTGTTGCGATCAGCGCTTCAGCGATACCAGGTGCTACCATAGCAAGTGTCGCTTGCTTGACTTCACCAAGCGCTATAAAGGCATGCATGATGCCCCAAACCGTACCAAATAACCCGATGTAAGGAGTAATTGAACCCACGGTTGCTAAAAACGGCAAGCTGTGTTCTAGCTCGTCCACTTCACGAGCAACAGCAACTCGCATCGTTCTACCCGTTCCTTCCATGACGAATTCAGGAGAGGTGCCTGGGGAGCGACGTAACTTCGCGAACTCAGTAAAGCCCAAATAGAATATTTGTTGGGTTCCGCCAATGTTATCTTTTCGAGCTTTCACTTCTTGATACAGCTGAGAAAGGTCGACACCCGACCAAAACTTATCTTCAAATCGGTCTGCGTCTTTTAATGCTTCTTTTAAAATTTTGCTGCGCTTAATAATCATCGCCCAAGAAACTACTGACATACCGAGTAAAGTCAGCATCACGAGCTTTACGAGTAAACTTGCTTGTAAGAAAAGATCTAAAATTGAAATATCAGCTGTCACTGTCTATTAACTCCGCAGTCATTGAGCTTGGGATTGCCTGAGGCTTCATTGTTTTTGTGTTAACGAATGCTACCTTAACTGTTGCTCGACACAATGTCTTGCCGTCAGGATTAACTAACTCCTGACAAAATACCAAGGAAGCACGCCTTAATTCAGAAATTGATGTTCTTACTGTCAATTGGTCGTCCAATCTTGCGCCTTGTAGAAAATCCATTTCAACATGACGTATAACAAAACCGAAGTTTTCAGTAAGAAGTCTTTGTTGACAGACTCCGAGCGATCTCAGAAGTTCCGTTCTAGCACGTTCAAAGTAGTTAAGATAATTAGAATGGTATACCAAACCACCCGCATCAGTGTCTTCGTAATAAACTCGAATAGACCACTCAAAGATGCGCGTAAATTCCCCTTTCACCAAGACACCAATCACAAAATATATAAAACGTAACTATACCTCATGTTGTGACTTCGTCAGGAAAAATAAAGGGATTTTTTGTGGTTAACACCAAAAAAACGAGAGCAGTTGTCTGATAACTGCTCTGAGAGGCGAATGTTTAAGCGCGAGCTATACAACAAAGCGCACTAGAGTGAAGTAAGTGAGGGCTGCGATTGATAAATAGGGGCTAAAGTAAATCTGCCAAACCCAATGCCTTGGTTTAAACCCTATTCCGTAGACCATGCTAGAACATACACTGTAGATAAACAGCGGTCCTAAAAATGCACTAAAGCCACCAATCGCTTCTGCATATTGGTTAGGCTCCCACATAAAGAGCCCCACATTGCCAAACGCCAACAATAAGGAAAGAGCCCGTAAAAGGGCTCTATCCATAGGTTTGTGGAGCTCAGCGACTTTGTCTGCTAAGTTATTCTTCACTGTCCTTATCCATCATTTCTGTGTGCTCTAGCCAAAGAGCATTGATGATGCCAAACGCGCATGCCAGCAATACACCCAAGATCCATGCAAAATACCACATAGTAATGCTCCTTAGTAAAGTGAGTTTTTGTTTTCTTCAATGAACTTCGAATCAAGGCGACCAAACATTTTGTAGTACGTCCATGATGTGTAGCCCAGAATAATCGGCACCATAACAAAAGCGACGCCAGTCATCAGATTTAGTGTCAGTTCACTTGAAGTGGAATCCCACATCGTCAGACTGTGGTTTGGTACTTCACTAGAAGGCATAACAAATGGGAACATAGCAAAACCTGCGGTTAGAATGACGCCCGCATTGGTTAGGCTTGATGTTAAGAATGCAAGACCACCTTTTTCAAAGCGAGATGCAATGATCGCTAGCAATGGCATGACCACACCAATAACAGGTGCTGCCCACATCAATGGGTACTTCTCAAAGTTAAGCATCCATGCCCCTTCTTTAACTTCCACCACTTTGTTCAATGGATTAGATTGAGCCGCAATATCCAGCCCACTCACAACAACGTAGCCATCCATGTTTTGTACCCAGAAACCAGCACCAACAAATGTAACAATGACTAACGCACCAGAAATTTGAGCGACAAAGCGAGCTCTGTCATGCACTTCGTCAGTGGTTTTCATCTGAAGCCATGTTGCACCCTGCATCACAATCATCGATAAGCTAACCACACCGCAAAGCAAAGCAAATGGGTTCAAAAGACCGAAGAACGAACCGTGATACGTTGGCATTAAGAATTCACTCAGCTTGAATGGAACGCCCTGAAGCAAGTTACCAAAAGCAACACCAAAGATTAGAGGCGGCACGAAGCCACTGATTGAAATAGCAATATCCCAAGACTTTCGCCATTTTGGATCTTCAATCTTTGAACGGTAATCCAAGCCAACTGGGCGCAACCATAAGGCGGCCAACGCCACAACCATCGCAAGGTAAAACCCAGAGAATGAGGTGGCGTATACCAAAGGCCAAGCGGCAAACAAGGCACCACCAGCGGTGATCAGCCAAACTTGGTTGCCATCCCAATGTGGTGCAATTGAGTTAATCATGACACGACGTTCTGTGTCGTTTTTGCCGATGACAGGAACCAGCGCACCCACGCCCATGTCGAATCCATCGGTAATTGCGAAGCCAATAAAGAGGACACCAATCAGTACCCACCAAATGAATCGCAAGATTTCGTAATCAAACATCTTAAATCTCCTTGCTTAAGCTTCTACTTGGCGACCGACTTTGTCTTCGATCGAGTCTGCATTCTGTTCAAAGTGGTAACGACCCGTTTTTAGGCTACTAGGACCTTTACGAGCAAACTTCACCATTAAGTAAACTTCAGCAATCAAGAAAACCGTATACAGAGCAAGAATCACAAACAATGACGTCCAGATTTCTGCCGCCGTCAGGGCCGATGCAGCGACATGTACAGGTAATATCTCACCTACTGCCCATGGCTGACGACCATACTCAGCAACAAACCATCCTGCTTCGATAGCAATCCATGGCAGTGGAATACTGAACAGCGCTGCTTTAAGAATCCAAGGTTTCTGTTCAATTCTTTGGCGACAAGTTTGAACAAACGCTGCACCAAATACGAATAACATGATAAAGCCACACGCAACCATGATTCGGAACGACCAGAACAATGGCCATACAGTAGGAATAGAATCATCAGCGGCTGCTTGAATTTGGCTTTCAGTCGCATCAGTCACGTTTTCGGTGTATCGCTTCAGAAGTAAGCCATAACCTAAGTCGCCCTTCACTTCATCGAACGCCGCTAAATTGGATTCTGAACGCTCGCCTGCACGAAGCTTTTCAAGAAGTTCATAGGCATACATACCGCTGCGAATACGATCAACGTGGTCATCACGCAATTCACGTAAACCTGTCACTTGTTCATCAAAAGAACGCGTTGCGATAATACCCATTACATAAGGGATCTTAATGGCGTAATCTGTTTCCATTGTTTCCTGATTTGGCAAACCAAATACAGTAAAGGCCGCAGGCGCAGGCTCTGTGTGCCACTCGGCTTCAACAGCAGCCAGTTTTACTTTCTGAACTTCGCCCAACTCGTAGCCAGACTCATCTCCAAGAACAATCGTAGATAAGATTGCAGCCATACCGAACGAAGCGGCAATGGCAAACGAGCGGCGAGCAAAAGCGACGTCACGCCCTTTCAATAGATAGTAAGCACTGATACCAAGTACAAACATCGCGCCACAGGTATAGCCTGAAGCCACGGTATGTACGAACTTAACTTGAGCAACTGGATTTAAAACAACTTCAGAAAAACTCACCATTTCCATACGCATGGTTTCGAAATTGAACTCAGCACCAACTGGGTTTTGCATCCAGCCATTGGCGACGAGAATCCAAAGAGCAGAGAAATTCGAACCTAACGCTACTAGCCAAGTCACGACCAAGTGCTGTCGCTTAGATAGCCTGTCCCAACCAAAGAAGAAAAGACCGACAAAAGTGGACTCTAAAAAGAAAGCGACGAGAGCTTCAATGGCTAGTGGCGCACCAAATATGTCACCAACATAGTGGGAGTAATAGGACCAGTTAGTACCAAACTGGAATTCCATTGTTAGGCCGGTTGCGACACCGAGAGCAAAGTTAATACCAAAAAGCTTACCCCAGAACTTTGTCATGTCCTTGTAGATTTGCTTGTCGGTCATTACATAGAGCGATTCCATTATGGCAAGCAGGAAAGCCATACCTAAAGTCAATGGAACGAATAGGAAGTGATACATCGCGGTGAGTGCAAATTGCAACCGCGACAGATCAACTACATCAATCATGGTAACTCCTTTCGTGTCGGCTGAGTGACACCGATACACATTGCAGCGTATATTGGGTTACTCGGTTGAAACAATAAATAACAAGCAACGTAAAATGTTGCGAAATAGCTGCTTATTGTTGCAATCCTGTACCCAAATGGTTAGTTTAATGTTAAGTATCAGCTAATATAGCTTGGGCTAATATTATCGATAAAATCAGTATGTTTCAAAAGATTTATGGCACAGATCTGCTTTGATTTAGGTCAAAAACAAAAGGCTAATAGCGATTAAAAAACAACCAAATTGATCTATATCAATCAAGGTAGGATTTCTTGCGTAAGTTATGTTGATATAGATCACATTAACGATATTTGGAGGGAAATTACGTGCTAGATTCTTATTCCAAAATGTTCTGAAAGAAACTGCAAAAAATTTGTGGCACGTCGAAAAAGTTGGTTCTTTGGAAGGGGAAGTTGTCGCAAGTGCCAACTTTCTAATGATGGCACTGTGCGTAATTTAATGTTGTTATTTTGTTGGATTATCGAACCCAAAGTGTAAATATGCTCGACTTGTTGCGATTCTGCCTCTGGGCGTTCTTTGCAAATAGCCTTGTTGTATTAAATACGGCTCGATTACGTCTTCTATCGTGTCTTTTTCTTCACCAATTGCCGCTGCTAAGTTATCTAAACCTACTGGTCCACCCGTAAATTTTTCCATAATGGCAAGCAGCAACTTACGATCCATGTAGTCAAAGCCTTGGCTGTCCACATCGAGCATGTTCAATGCTTTATCAGCAATGTCACTGCATATGTGTCCATCGCCTTTTACTTCAGCATAATCGCGCACACGCCTTAGTAGGCGGTTTGCAATACGCGGCGTACCACGAGCGCGTCTAGCCACTTCCAAAGCCCCTTCTGGCTCCATAGAAAGGTTTAAGCAATTTGCACTGCGCTGCACAATGTTTTTCAAATCTTTTACATTGTAGTACTCCAGCCTTTGAACAATACCAAAGCGATCACGTAGAGGCGAAGTGAGTGAGCCCGCTCGCGTAGTTGCACCTATCAAGGTGAAAGGGGGTAAATCAATTTTTATGGAGCGAGCCGCCGGTCCCTCTCCAATCATGATATCGAGCTGGTAGTCTTCCATGGCTGGGTACAGTACCTCTTCAACGACTGGGCTCAAGCGATGAATTTCATCGATGAAGAGCACGTCATTTTCTTCGAGATTTGTCAGAAGTGCAGCGAGATCGCCCGCCTTTTCTAATACTGGACCAGATGTGGTGCGAATATTCACCTCCATTTCGTTGGCGACAATATTCGCAAGTGTGGTTTTACCTAACCCTGGAGGACCAAATATCAATAGATGATCAAGGGCTTCTCTTCTTAGTTGTGCCGCTTTAATAAAGATTTCCATTTGGTTACGAACATGGTCTTGACCTTGGTAATCTTCAAGTTTTTTAGGGCGTATCGCCCTATCAATCACATCTTCTTCTTTGAAGGTAGGGTTTTCCGGCGCAATTAGGCGGTCTGCTTCGATCATAAATATCTACTATTTTGAAAGTTATACCATCGACTTTAAAGCTTCACGGATAAGCTCTTCACTGCTCATTCCTGACTTGGCAATCTGCGAAACGACTTTAGAAGCCATTTGTGGTTTATATCCTAAGGCAAGCAACGCACTGATCGCTTCTTCTTCTGCATTTTGTTCACTGCTTTGTGGTGCAGAATCTATAGGTGCGGCATCGGTAGCAGGTGTAAACAGGTCTCCGGCTCCCCACCCTTTAAGCCTATCCTTCATTTCAACAACAAGGCGCTCTGCGGTTTTTTTACCGACTCCTGGTAGCTTAACCAAAGTAGAAATATCTTCACGCTCCACACATGAAACAAATTGGCTTGCTGTCATGCCTGACAAGATCCCCAAACCCAGTTTAGGTCCAACACCGTTGGCTTTGATTACTTCACGGAATAAAGCACGCTCTTTCACTGTATTAAACCCGTAAAGCAGTTGAGCGTCTTCTCGCACCACAAAATGAGTGTAGATGATGGCTTCTTCACCCACATTAGGAAGCTCATAAAAACAGCTCATTGGCATTTGTATTTCATACCCTACTCCAGAAACTTCAATCAATAGTTCTGGTGGCTGCTTCTCTATCAAAATACCGCGAAGGCGTCCGATCACAATCTTGTCCTATGGAATAAAATTCAGTGAAAATGATAATAATGGATTACTGGATGGATAGCCAGTTCAATCAATTTGGGGAGGGTTACCGATATCGCCCTTTTTTGGCACTTGTGGCTTTACCCGCAAGCGCTACAAGCGTTTTATTCGTATTGGCATGGCATATCGCCACACCTAACGCATCAGCAGCGTCCGCTTGAGGTTTTGCGGGTAGTTTAAGCATACTCGTGACCATGTGCTGAACTTGAGATTTGTCCGCGCCACCTGTTCCCACAACCGCCTGCTTAATAAGACGTGCCGCATATTCATAAACGGGTAAATCGGCATTCACGGCTGCCACAATTGCACTTCCACGTGCTTGCCCAAGCTTCAGCGCTGAATCGGCGTTTTTCGCCATAAATACTTGCTCAATAGCAAATACGTCAGGTTGAAATTGAGTAATAATTTCGGTCACGCCTGCGTAGATCTGTTTCAATCGACTCGGCAAATCGTCATGCGAGGTGCGAATACAGCCGCTCCCCAAGTAGTGAAGGTGCCTACCCTGCTGACGGATCACTCCGTAGCCAGTAATGCGAGATCCTGGATCAATACCAAGAATTATCGACATAAAAGTTTCCCATAATAAAAAGGACTGCCACGATGTACGTTTTCAAATACTGGCGGCTTTTCTTTTGCTAATACGTTTATATCCGTATTGTGCCTGCCCGCATACCTTTCCTTTACGCACATAGCGCCTTTGCGAAGATTAGAGCGTGGCTGCAACCTCATCCGAAATATCACCGTTATGATAAACTTCTTGGACATCATCCAAGTCTTCCAGTGCATCAATCAAACGTAGAAGTTTCGGAGCGGTATCGGCATCGAGATCCGCTTTGGTTGACGGTATTAGCGACACTTCAGCATTTGCAGCCTCGAACCCTGCTGAATCCAAGGCATCTTTTACATCACCAAAATCTGCAGGATCTGTGTACACGTCAATTGCGCCATCAGCCCCTGTTTCAATGTCGTCGGCACCACCTTCTAACGCGGCTTCCATTACTTCGTCTTCATCCAGACCTGGCGCATACGAGATAACGCCCTTCTTATCAAAAAGATAGTTCACGCTTCCGTCAGTGCCTAAGTTACCACCCGCTTTAGAAAAAGCATGTCGCACGCCCGAAACAGTTCGATTTCGGTTATCTGTCATGCATTCGACCATAACGGCCGTTCCACCAGGACCATAACCTTCGTAGATGACGGTTTCCATATTATCGTCACCTTCACCACCAGCACCTCGGCTAACAGCACGGTTAACTGTGTCTCGCGTCATGTTGTTCGATAGAGCTTTATCAATAGCCGCGCGAAGCCTTGGATTGTTTTCAGGCTCACCACCGCCTTCTTTTGCTGATACAACGATTTCTCGGATCAACTTAGTAAAGATTTTTCCTCGTTTGGCATCTTGCGCCGCTTTACGGTGACGAATGTTCGCCCATTTACTGTGACCAGCCATAATTCACCTTTTATGTTAGTGGAATACTCAGACGCTGCATTTATGTGCCAAATAAGATTCATCTAAGTGTTCTGGATATATCTTCATTAAAACAAAAACTCCCGCAATTGCGGGAGTTTTCATTCATTTATTTGCGCTTACTCGGCGTCTTTTTCTTTTGCTACCGTTACCGCAATCGCTAGCTCATCCAAAGCTGCTGGGTTAGCTAAGCTTGGTGCATCCGTTAGTAGACACGCTGCTGCCGTCGTTTTAGGGAATGCAATCACGTCACGGATATTTTCCGTTCCACACAACAACATAACCAAACGGTCCAAACCAAATGCTAAGCCAGCATGCGGAGGCGTACCGAATTTAAGTGCATCCAGCAAGAATCCAAACTTCAAGCGTTGCTCGTCTGCATCGATGCCCAAAATATCAAATACGGTCGCTTGCATTTCTGCATTATGAATACGAACAGAGCCACCGCCCACTTCGTAGCCATTAATAACCATATCGTATGCATTTGAGTTTGCCGCGGCAGGGTTCGCTTTCAATTCTTGTGCTGTCACACCCAGTGGAGAAGTGAACGGGTGGTGCATGGCATGCAGGTTACCTTCGTTATCTTCTTCAAACATTGGGAAGTCGACAACCCACAGTGGTGCCCAAGCAGATTCATTGGTTAATTCTAAATCTTTACCCAACTTCAAACGAAGTGCGCCCATCGCTTCCGCAACCGTGTTCGCTTTGTCAGCGCCGAATAGGATGATGTCGCCCGTTTCTGCGCCAGTACGCTCTAGAATACCACTGATGACTTCTTCGCTTAGGAACTTAGCCACTGGAGACTGAATGCCTTCCATGCCGGCAGCGCGATCGTTCACTTTCATCCACGCCAAACCTTTCGCGCCGTAGATACCAACGAACTCACCGTAACCGTCGATTTGCTTACGAGTTAGCTTAGCGCCACCCGGAACACGTATTACGGCAACACGGCCTTTTTCGTCGTTCGCAGGGCCAGAGAATACTTTGAATTCAACGTCTTTCACTAGATCGGCTACGTCAACCAATTCAAGCGGGTTACGCAAATCAGGTTTATCAGAACCAAAACGACGAATCGCCTCACTAAACGGCATAGTTGGGAATTCACCCAAATCTACGTTCAGTAGCTCTTGCCACATATCGCGAACCATTTTTTCAGTCGTTGCACGAACTTCATCCGCACTCATGAACGATGTTTCGATATCTATTTGGGTAAATTCAGGCTGACGATCCGCTCGCAAGTCTTCATCACGGAAACACTTAACGATTTGGTAGTAGCGATCAAAACCCGACATCATCAGAAGCTGCTTAAACAGCTGAGGTGACTGAGGTAAAGCGTAGAAGCTGCCTTTGTGTACACGGCTAGGAACAAGGTAGTCACGAGCGCCTTCAGGTGTTGCTTTTGTCAGCACTGGCGTTTCAATGTCTAGGAAACCATTGTCATCTAGGAAGCGACGAACAAAGCTAGAAGCTTTTGCACGCAATTTGATGCGATCGCTCATTTCAGGACGACGTAGATCCAAGTAACGGAACTTCAAACGCTGCTCTTCAGAGTTATTCTGGTTGAAGTCCAATGGAAGTACGTCGCTGCGGTTGATGATTTCCAAGCCTTTCGCCAGAATCTCAACTTCGCCTGTCGCCATGTCTTTGTTAATTTGGCTGTCTGGACGAGCGCGAACTTCACCCGTCAATTTGATGCAAAATTCATTACGCAACTGGTTAGCTACTTCGTAAGCATCTGCCATATCCGGGTCTACGACTACCTGAACTACACCTTCACGATCTCGCATATCAATGAAGATAAGACCGCCTAAATCACGGCGACGGTTTACCCAGCCGCACAGTTCTACAGTTTGTCCTGCAAGGGACTTGTTCAGGTGACCACAATAATGGGTACGCATAATGAATTTCCCAATCTCTAATTAGTTATTAATTTCTAAGCTGCCGATGCTTGATATTATCGACAGTGCAAAGTGCCATTTATACGCTGAAAGTCGGCTAAAATCGACCTCATCGAATACAATTTGTTGCGATTTATCGAGTCTTGATGCCATTTTGCTAATCAATTGACCAAATAAGCACCAAAACTAAGAATATGGAGCAGGATTATATCTTGAATTTGCCCTTCGCTTCAAAAATCTCGTAAGGTAATGGCTATCACCAATATATAGATAACGGAATATGCAGATCTTACCTCTTCGGCTAGGTCTGACCATGTGGTCTCACAATGCATGGCAGGCGGGGTTTTATGGCAGTGGGACTCAGAATTCGGAAAGGCTGGAGAAATACGCTCGGGTGTTTCATACAGTAGAAGGCAACACAACATTTTACGCTACGCCTTCTGATTCCACAGTTCAAAATTGGAAAGCCGCTACCCATGATGACTTTCGATTTACCTTTAAGCTCCCTAAAAGCATCACTCATGATCATAAGCTTCACGGGTGCGAAGCACTGCTAAAAGAATTCATGAGCGTGATGGAACCGATACATCACCGTGTCGGTATGTGGACGATTCAGCTTCCTGCACACTTCAGCCCACGCGATTTACCAGCCCTTAAGACCTTTTGCCGTCTATTTCCCAAGGATTTCTCTCTTGGCGTTGAAGTCAGGCATTTAGAATTTTTCAATAAAGGGAAAGAAGAGCAGGCGTTGAATCGCTGGCTTCATGAAGAAGGGATAGACCGTATCATTATGGATAGCCGACCTGTACATTCCGCGGCGCCAGTCTCTGATGCCGTTATTGACGCTCACAAAAAGAAACCAAAGGTGCCGGCTCATGCGGTCTCTACTGCCTCAAATCCAATGATTCGCTTTATCGGTCATCCAGAGTTAGACGCTAACCTTCCTTTCTTTCAACCTTGGCTAGCTAAGATTCCAAGTTGGATTGCTGAAGGGAAACAGCCTTATTTGATGATCCATACGCCAGACAATATTGACGCACCAGAATTTGCTCGCGCGCTATACGGAATATTACAAAAACAAACAGATTTACCTGAACTTGCAGCTTCCCCTGCTTTCGCTGATAACAAACAAATCAGTATGTTTTGACGTCCGTGCATCAAGCGAGAAAACCCTTGGTGACAGAAAGGCAAATATTTCTTAGAATACGCCCCTTTTTTAAGATCTGAGTTCAGGTCGCGTTTTTGTCTACGATTACGAGTTTGCTATGAGCCATAAAGACACCATCTTTTCCACCCCTATTGAAAAGATTGGAGATTTTACTTTCGATGCGAATGTTGCTGAAGTTTTCCCCGATATGATCCAACGATCCGTTCCAGGTTACAGCAACATCATCTCTGCTATTGGCATGCTCGCTGAACGTTTTGTCACACCTAATTCCAATATTTACGATTTAGGCTGTTCTTTAGGCGCAGCAACGCTCTCTATGCGACGCCACATAAAACAAGACGGTTGCAAAATTATTGCTGTCGACAACTCGCAAGCCATGGTGGAGCGTTGCAAATTGCATGTGAACGCCTACCGCTCTGAAACGCCGGTTGAAGTCATTGAAGCTGACATACGTAACATTGAAATCAACAACGCCTCTGTAGTCGTATTGAATTTTACACTTCAGTTTTTGTCCCCCGAAGATCGCTTTATTCTGCTTGAAAAGATACACGCAGGGTTAAAACCCGGCGGCATCCTAATTTTGTCTGAAAAGTATGTCTTTGAAAGCGAATCAGCAAATGAGCTCTTGATTGATCTGCACCACGACTTTAAGCGCGCCAATGGCTACAGCGAACTAGAAATAAGCCAAAAACGCAGTGCCATTGAAAATGTTATGCGCCCAGATTCCATACAAGCACATAAAGAGCGATTCGAAAAAATTGGATTCTCAAGTTATGAAGTGTGGTTCCAATGCTTCAACTTCGGCTCTATGTTCGCAGTTAAATAGCGAACGCTCTTTACTCTTTTATATTGAAATTTTAACGACGATACCATGTTCAATTTTGCTAATTTTTACCAACTTATTGCTCAAGACACTCGCCTTCAACCTTGGTTGAATATCCTGCCTCAGCAGCTTACAGACTGGCAAAATGCAGAGCACGGTGATTTCGAACGCTGGCTTAAAGCGCTGAATAAGATTCAGGAAGGCAAACCGGACAATGTCGACTTAAAAGATTCGGTAACATTGTCCAACAATGCTCCCTTAGCTTCCGGCGAGTTAAAAAAACTAGAAAATCTGCTAAAAACTTTTCACCCATGGCGTAAAGGTCCTTACAACCTCCATGACATTCACATCGATACAGAGTGGCGAAGTGATTGGAAATGGGATCGCGTACTTCCACATATCTCCCCTTTAAAAGATCGCTCGGTTTTAGATGTGGGCTGTGGTAATGGCTACCACATGTGGCGTATGTTGGGCGAAGGGGCAAGACTGTGTGTGGGCATTGACCCCTCACATCTTTTTTTAGTGCAGTTTGAAGCCGTCAGAAAACTGATGGGTGGTGACCAACGTGCCCACTTGTTACCGCTTGGTATTGAACAACTGCCTGATTTGCAAGCATTTGACACAGTATTCAGTATGGGAGTCTTGTACCACCGCCGCTCTCCTCTAGATCACATCATCCAACTAAAAAACCAATTGGTCTCTGGTGGCGAGCTCATTTTGGAAACCTTGGTTATTGAAGGTGATGAAAACGCGGTATTGGTGCCTGTCGATCGGTATGCTCAAATGCGTAATGTGTACTTTTTCCCATCAGCTAAAGCACTGAAAGTTTGGTTGGAAAAATGTGGATTTGAAGATGTTCGTATCGTTGATGAAAATGTCACATCAACGGGTGAACAACGCACAACAGGCTGGATGACACACAACTCCTTACCTGATTATCTCGACCCCGCCGATCCAAGCAAAACCGTAGAAGGCTACCCTGCACCAAGGCGCGCCGTTCTGGTTGCAAAGAACCCTTAACCTTCAAAATTTTGTGGTTTGGGGTAAAGATCTCAAAAAAGCTCAGTAAGCTCTGACAACAGATTAACATTAGGATGCTTCACGCATCCTTTTTTATAATATACACTTTGTCTCACTTCCCGCTTTTAACCCGCAAAAATAGGTCAATAATGCTTAAGAAGGTTGCCGCCTTAGCTGTTATTACAGCGCTTTCCGGATGTTCGCTGATCGATGGCGATAAATACAGTCAGTCTACACAAGCTGCCATCCAACAATCTGAAACAAACCTGACCAATCAGCTTCACTCTTATTCTGCTCAAATTGACAAACAAAATGATCAAATTAATTACTTGAGTATAGAGCTGTCCAATTTAAACAACGAAGTGGCTAAACTCAGACAAGATCAAGCTGCTCAGTTCAAAAAGCTAAAAGCTAAAAAAACGACTAGCGAACCGCCAAAGCAGGCAAAACCCGTTATCGAACCCTCTCAAACCATTGTTCTCGGTGGCATAGAGAAAGTTAAAGTCGACACGATTAAACAGCAGTTTGATGCACGCGTTGATACTGGAGCCGCTACATCTTCCATCAATGCCGTCGACATTCAAGAATTCGAACGTAATGGTAAAACATGGATTAAGTTCCATATCAGCGATGATAAAACGGCAAAAGAAGATCAACTTTGGATTGAGTCCCCCGTCATCCGCTATGCCAAAATTCGACAATCCACCAGCGAAGAAACAGAACGTAGACCCGTGGTAGAACTTTGGGTGCAAGTTGGGAAAATACATGAAAAAGCACAATTCACACTAGCTGACCGTTCTCAAATGAGCCATCCAATACTGTTAGGTCGTGAATTTATTCAAGACATCGCGCTTGTTGATGTCAGCAAATCTTATCTGCAATCTGAAACCAAATAATCGTTAAGGAACGAGTACCATGACGTCTAAAGTGCCCTTTTACCTTGCGGTCGCCTTTCTGATAATTGCAGGGATTGCACTCAGTATTCTTCGCCATACTGATTATGGCGTACCTTGGACGCCAGGCGAAACAAGGCAAGTATGGGATGTAGAAGCCCGTGTCGAATTCACTGCAAACGGTGAATCTGTAAAAGCATCTCTTGCCGCACCAGGAACGCAAAGCGGTTTTACCTTGATCAACAAAAGCACGTCGTCTCCAGGCTATGGTGTCGCTTATGTGAATACTGACACGGGTCGTAGAGCGGAATGGAGCATTCGAAACGCAACAGGACCGCAAGTTATATACTACAAAGCGCAATTTTTGGTTGATGAACAAGCAAAAGTAGCGGTGGTTCCTCCAGCAGATAAAGCCATTGAAAAACCCATTTTTGATGGTCCACAAGATGCAGCCGCCCAGTCTCTACTTCAGCAAGCAACAAATCGCAGCGCCGATAACGCAACATTGACTCGTGAGCTGATCAAGCAGCTTAATGACAGTGATAACCAAAACGCAGCTTTGTTGTTAAATGCAAAAGACGCAGTAAGCACTACATCAAAATTACTTAGCTACGCTGATATTCCCAATAAAGTTGTCGGTGTCATCCAACTTGAAGATGGACGCCGTCGCCAGAATATCATTCCGATGATTGAGGTTTGGGATGGCGAAAGCTGGGAACTTTTCGATACCAATACAGGAGTACAAGGTAAACAAAGCCACTGGCTTGTGTGGGACGATTCCAATATCTCGCTCCTTGACTTGATTGGCGGTAAAAACAGCCAAGTACTGTTCTCGATGATTGCTCAAGAGGTCACACCGCAGCAAGCAACCAGTAAAAAAGTGGAAGCTGACAGCTTGCTGAATTTCTCCATTCACAGTTTGCCTATTGCTGAGCAATCGATGTTTAAAACCATCATGCTCATTCCAATTGGGGCGTTGATTGTTGTGTTTCTGCGGGTCATTGTGGGTTTGAAAACGTCTGGAACATTTATGCCTGTGCTCATCGCAGTCGCGTTTGTACAGACTCAGCTCCTAACGGGTATCGTCGGTTTCTTATTGATTGTTGGTACAGGTTTGGTAATACGTGGGTATCTATCGAAACTCAACCTACTGTTGGTCGCACGAATCTCCGCCGTTATCATCACGGTTATTTTAATCATTTCTATCTTTACCATTGTCTCTTTCAATATCGGCTTAAATGAAGGGCTGACCATTACCTTCTTCCCGATGATTATTCTTTCTTGGACAATCGAAAGAATGTCGATTCTTTGGGAAGAAGAAGGCGGTAAAGAGGTATTTATCCAAGGTGGTGGTTCTCTCCTCACTGCGGTATTGGTTTACCTAGCGATGACCAACCCATTTGTTCAGCACCTGACGTTCAACTTCATTGGGCTTCAGCTCATTGTTCTTGCTCTGATTTTGTTACTCGGCACCTACACAGGTTACCGCTTAACTGAACTTAGACGCTTTAAGCCACTAGCAGAGGACTAAAGCCATGTGGAGTAAGTTCACCTCACCCTTCAAGCTGAAAAGCAAAGGGATTATGGGCATGAATCAACGAAATCATAGCTACATTGGGCGATATAACGATCGCTCAAAGTACCCATTAGTTGACGATAAACTGAAGACGAAAATCATCGCTGAACGTGCTGGAGCAACGGTACCCAAGTTGATTGGTGTTATTAGCCACCAAGCAGAAGTAAAGACGATTCACAATATGGTGAAAGACTGGCCAGGGTTTGTGATTAAGCCAGCTCAAGGCAGTGGTGGCAAAGGCATATTGGTTGTCACTTCCCACAAAGATGGGGAATACATTAAGCCATCGGGTTCAGCCATCAATAAAGAAGACGTAGAACGCCACGTAAGTAACGCACTCGCGGGTTTGTTTTCTCTTGGCGGCAAGAATGATGTCGCGGTCGTAGAAAACCTAATTAAATTTGATGATTGCTTTGAAGGTTTCAGTTACGAAGGCGTGCCCGATGTTCGTATTATTGTGTTCAAAGGCTATCCTGTGATGGCAATGATGCGATTATCAACATCCGATTCAGACGGAAAAGCTAACTTGCACCAAGGTGCGGTAGGTGTAGGCATCGATATTGCCACAGGCAAAGCAATTCGAGCGGTGCAGTTTGATCAGCCCATTAAAGCCCACCCAGATACTGGGAAAGATCTCTCTACGCTGCAAGTCCCTCATTGGGAGCGCTTACTGGTGTTGGCATCCAGTGCGTGGGAAATGACCGGGCTGGGTTACATGGGCACCGATATGGTACTGGACAGAGAAGAAGGTCCTATGGTTTTGGAGCTAAACGCTAGACCGGGCTTGGCAATACAGATTGCCAATGGTTGCGGGTTGCTGCCAAGGCTTAGACATATAGAAAGCCTTGGCGAACCAGCGGAATACCCTAAGCCAGCTGAAAGGGTCGCTTATGCCGCTAAGACTTTTGGTTCGCAAAGCGAAAGTTAGCCTTTTATATAGGTAATCTTGTAGATGGTTAGCCTTATATATAGTTAGCCTTATATATAGTTAGCCTTATAAATAGTTAACCTGCATTGGAACAGCTATCTAGCGGTATCCCATAACGTAAAAGAGCACCTTTCCGGTGCTCTTTTTGTCTGTGTTTGTTGCGCTCTTATTTGCCTAACGCTTCTTTATAGTGCTTTCTGCAAACCGAGACATATCGATCGTTTCCACCAATAGCCACTTGATCGCCTTCGGCGATGGCGTTGCCTTGCTCGTCCGTTCGAATCACCATGTTGGCTTTTCTTCCACAATGACAAATGGTTTTCAGTTCTACCAGTTTATCTGCCCATGAAAGTAAATAGCGGCTCCCTTCGAAAAGCTCACCAAGAAAATCGGTTCGTAAGCCATAACATAAAACCGGGATGCCTAACTTATCGACGACTTCTGTCAGCTGATACACTTGATCACGGGAAAGAAACTGACACTCATCAATCAAAATACAGTGGCGTTTTTCTTCTGCATTGTGATTTGATATTTCTGCGTAGAGATCGGTTTTCTCACTAAACAATTGAGCTTCCGATTGCAGACCAATTCTGGAACTGACTTTACCCATACCGTAACGATCATCAAGCGCCGCAGTGTAAATCAAAGGATTCATACCACGCTCTTGATAATTAAATGAAGATTGAAGAAGAGTTGTCGATTTACCCGCGTTCATCGCCGAGTAATAGAAATACATTTGAGCCACAGAATGTTTCCAAGAATCTAAATCAGAAAAAAGGGCTGAAATCTCAGCCCTTTATAAAATCGTTATTACTTACGACGCCAGATTGTCCCTTCAGGACCATCTTCAAGTACGATACCCATTTCGGTTAGCTTGTCACGCGCCATATCCGCATTTGCCCAATCTTTCGCAGCACGAGAGTCGTTACGCAGTTTGATCAGTGCTTCAATTTCAGCCACTTCGTCATCATTACCCGCCGCTGCGCCACCTTGCAAGAATGCCTCTGGCTCTTGGTGAAGAATACCAATCACATCCGCTAATTCGCGCAGTAATGCACCCAATGCAGACGCTTTTTCTAGATCTTCGCCTTTAAGACGGTTTACTTCACGTGCCATATCAAACAGCACTGAATAAGCTTCAGGTGTATTGAAATCGTCGTTCATAGACTCAGTAAAGCGAGTTACGTACTCTTCACCACCTGCTGGTGACGCGGTCAAATCCAAGCCACGAAGAGAAGTATATAAACGCTCAAGCGAAGCGCGAGCTTGATTTAGGTTTTCTTCGCTGTAGTTGAGTTGGCTACGATAATGACCAGACATTAAGAAGTAACGAACCGTTTCCGCATCATAATGCGTCAAAACATCGCGAATCGTGAAGAAGTTGCCTAGTGACTTAGACATTTTCTCACGGTCAACCATCACCATACCGCTGTGCATCCAAGTGTTCACGTACTGAGTATCATGAGCACAGCATGACTGAGCAATTTCATTTTCATGGTGTGGGAATTGCAAATCTGAGCCACCACCATGAATATCAAAATGGTCGCCTAAAATAGAAGAGTTCATTGCAGAACATTCGATGTGCCAACCTGGACGGCCAGGTCCCCAAGGTGATTCCCAAGTTGGTTCACCTGGCTTGGACATTTTCCACAGTACAAAATCAAGTGGGCTGCGTTTTGCTAACTCAACGTCAACTCGAGCACCTGCTTGAAGCTGGTCCAAATCCTGACGAGAAAGCTTCCCGTATTCGTCGTATTTCTTCACTTCAAACATCACATCACCGTTGTCGGCAACGTAAGCGAAACCACGTTCAATTAAGGTTTCAACTAAAGCAATGATTTCTTGAATAAACTGAGTCGCTCTTGGCTCTACATCTGGGCGTTTCATATTCAATGCATCGAAATCGGCGTGCATATCACCGATTAAACGCTCAGTTAGCGAATCACATGTCTCGCCATTCTCTGCTGCTCGCTTGATGATTTTGTCATCAATATCGGTAATGTTACGAACAAACGTCAAGTCATAACCAAGGTAGCGAAGGTAGCGTGAAACAACATCAAAGGAAACAAACGTACGACCATGTCCAATATGACAGAGATCATAGATAGTTACTCCACAAACGTACATGCCAACTTTGCCAGCATGAATGGGTTTGAATTCCTCTTTTTGTCGTGTGAGTGAGTTGAATATCTTTAACATGATCTCTATTTATCAATTGGTGAGTTTTAGGACGCATGAGTATAACAAGACAGCTGAGGTTAAGTAATAGCTCCGTTTCAGAAATCGCCGTTGAAAATGTTATTTCGTTCCAATCGAACAACTTTTGCCCATGCTATCTTCATTCGGGTATCGCTTGTGTAAATTTGAAGTTACGCTAGAATTCTGTATCCATTCCCATTAATTTTTAAAGGAAGTAATCATGATCACCCTTCACACAAACTTTGGTGACATCAAGATCCAACTTAATGATGAAAAAGCACCAGAAACCAGTGCTAACTTTTTACAGTACTGCCGTGATGGTTTTTATGACAACACTCTTTTCCACCGTGTCATTGATGGATTCATGGTTCAAGGTGGTGGTATGACTTCAGGCTTGCGTGAAAAAGATTCTCGCGCTCCAATTAAAAACGAAGCGAACAATGGTTTGAGCAACAAAGTGGGTACACTTGCTATGGCTCGTACTATGGAACCGCATTCTGCAAGTTCTCAGTTCTTCATCAATGTGAACGACAACACTTTCCTTGATTTTAAATCTGAAAGCTTAGATGGCTGGGGTTACTGTGTGTTTGGTGAAGTTGTGGAAGGCATGGACGTAGTCAACAAAATCAAAGACGTTGCTACCGGTTCAATGGGCATGCACCAAGACGTTCCTCTTGAAGAAGTGCTTATCACTGGCACAACTATCGAAGAATAATCAATTGAGGGAGCTTTTCGCTCCCTTTTCTAAGGCTTATGACCACTCTTTTTATTTCTGACCTGCATTTATCTCCTGCCCACCCTGAAATCACTGAAGGTTTTTTTTATTTCCTTGAACATCACGCCACTCAGGCTGAAAAGCTATACGTATTGGGTGATCTGTTCGATTTCTGGATTGGTGATGATGATAACTCGCCATTCAGCCGATCAATTATCAATGCGTTCAAGTCTCTCACTGACTCTGGCGTTCGTTGTTACTTCATTCACGGAAATCGTGACTTTTTAATCAGTAGGCGTTTCAGCAAAGAGACCGGTGTTGAGCTTTTGCCTGAAGAAACAAAAATTGACCTTTATGGTACCCCTACTCTACTTCTTCATGGTGATACATTGTGTCTTGATGATGTTAAGTACCAAGAATTCAGGAAAAAAGTACATCAGCGATGGCTACAAAGATTATTTTTATGTGTCCCCCTTTTTCTAAGAAAGAAAATTGTCAAAAACGTTCAAAATAAAACCCGAAGTGACAAGAAATCAAAAGCTCTGGACATCATGGATGTTACAGAACCTGAAGTAGAACGTGTTATGAATGCGCATAACGTTCTGTTGATGATTCATGGTCATACCCATAGACCAGATGAACACGACGTTGAGCTCACAAACTCCCATGGTAAAAGGGTTGTGTTAGGGGATTGGTACAAGGAAGGCTATGCGTTAGCCTACAATGAAGCTGGGGTAAGACGGATTACGTTTCCACTTAACCCGATAAAATAGCCGTCTAACGTAACACTGTGTAACGGGTTATTGAGCTAAATATAGATATTTTTTTTCGTCTGATTATTATGCAGCACCATTCCAGTAATTAGACGTGAGTAATACCATTGAAATACTCTTATGTTGCAAGGCAGCCCATATTTGACCTCGACCTCAAGACTATGGGTTACGAGTTGTTATTTCGTGATGGTCCTAAAAACACGTTTCCAGACATCGAACCAGAACTCGCAACCAAGCGATTATTTAGCGACCAGTTCTTGAGCCCCAATCAAAACAATCTAGGCTCTCTAAAAGGGTTTGTGAATTTCCCTTATGAAAGCTTGATCAACCAGATTCCGGCTCTCTTTCCACGTAGCTCTATCATTATTGAAGTATTGGAAGATTGTGCACCCACGGACGAGCTTTTTAAAGCGCTTAAAGACTTATACTTACTTGGCTATAAGATCGCTCTGGATGACTTTGTTCCAAGCCCAGAATGGAAGCGCTTCTTGCCATTAATATGCATCATAAAATTTGATATTCGCACCGTCCCTATCAGCAAGGCGGCTTATTTCATTTCAAAGCTTAAAAACTCAAAAATTCAATTTTTGGCAGAAAAAGTAGAGACTTATGACGAGTTTCAGCATGCTAAAGACGTTGGGTTTACGTTATTCCAAGGTTACTTTTTTGCCAAGCCTGAAATGATACAGCATCGCGCTATTGAACCAGCATTATTAACGGTTGTTCAGCTGTGTAAAGAAATCTCTAGCGACCAAATCAACTACAACGAGATTGAACGCTTAGTCGCAACGGATGTTTCTCTCTCCTACAAGCTTCTGCGCTATGTCAATTCATCATCTAGCGTTTCAAATGAGATAAAGTCATTCAAACAAGCGTTGGTTTATTTGGGTGAAGATAAACTGAGAAAATTCATCTCTTTGGTTGCTGTTTCAAACACCAATGAAGGGAAACCCAATACGCTTTATACCTTATCGATAACCAGAGCGAGATTCTGCGAATTGGTCGCGTCTAGCTATCGAGGCGACGTAGATAAAAGTCTCGCATTTTTAACTGGTATGTTGTCTTTACTGGATTCTTTATTAGATCAATCCATGGAGGAAATCCTCCAATCTATTCCTGTAGACCAAAAGGTTAAAGACGCTTTATTGGGCCAACAGGGTATATTGGGTGACATTTATACACTGGTTAAAGCGTTTGAACGTGCCGATTGGACAACGGCAGTAAGTAAGCGAACTGAACTGAATTTAAGTGAAAACTGTGTGGCTGATTGTTACCGAGAGGCAATTAGTTGGTCTCAAGAATTAATGGATGTAGATTAACACATACCACTCTCTACCTTTCATTTTTAAAGCGTGATAGCCTCCTAGCTAAAATAAACTGCAGGCTAAATTGAAGGTGCACTTCGGTTTAGCTTACTACGCTCTATCTGGTAGAAGTGCTATGTCTAATTGCCCATGTGGAAACTCTCGTTCTTATCAAGATTGCTGTGAAATCGTTCACCTAAATCACGCTGCTGCCATCCAACCTGAAATGTTGATGCGTGCTCGCTACAGTGCACACGTTAAAGGATTGGTGGATTTCGTTGTTGATACTTATCATCCATCACAATATGCCGATGAACAAAGAGAAGGGATTGCTAATTCGGTAGAAAGTGACTGGTGTAAGCTGGAAGTGATCAACACCGAAAGCGGAAGCCATGCTGACGAGGGTTACGTCGAGTTTAAAGCTTACTTCAATGAAGATAACCAACAATACTGTTTAGGTGAACGCTCTCGATTCCTTCGTGAAAATGGTATGTGGTATTACGTCGATGGGACTTTTCCAAAAGAGGAAAATCAGCCCTCTGAAGATCCTGATCCTAGACTGAGTCAGCCCATTAAAAACCTTAAAGTTGGGCGAAACGACCCATGTGTTTGTGGAAGTGGCAAGAAATTTAAGAAATGCTGTGGCTAGCTGATGCTACGCAAAAAGGTGAAACTAAGAAGAGAAAGAAGAGAAAGAAGAGAAAGAAGAGAAAGAAGCCTCTTACGTAGAGGCTTCTAAAAACAACGATTAGAATGCTATTTGTGACGCTCTTTCAGTTTATTAATCACATCGTCCATCGATAAGCCTTGATCTTGTAATAGCACCAACAAGTGATATATCAAATCGGCAGACTCACAGACTAACTCCGCCTTGTCGCCCGACGTCGCCGCAAGCGCAACTTCAACCCCTTCTTCGCCCACTTTTTGCGAAATACGCTTGGTGCCACGGGCGTATAAGCTGGCAGTATAGGAAGAATCTGGGTCGGCATTCTTGCGGGCAGCCAATAGCTGCTCAAGCTGATGAAGCCACACCATTTGTGACTCTTCTTGAGGATCACCATCCCAACACGTCGTAGTGCCTTTGTGGCAAGTAGGTCCAACAGGATCGACCTTTACAAGTAACGTATCGTTATCACAGTCTAATGAGATATTTTTTAATGCTAGGACGTTGCCCGACGTTTCACCTTTGGTCCACAAACGCTCTTTCGTTCTAGAGAAAAAAGTCACCTGACCCGTTTCACCTGTTTTCGCTAGCGCATCTTGATTCATGTAGCCCATCATTAAGACTTGGCTAGACTGGAAGTCTTGCACTATGGCTGGAACCAAGCCATCCACTTTGTCCCAATTGATGCGCTCAGACAGTGCACTTACTTCAGCTGATTCAAAACTCATAATCGCACCTCTACGCCTTCTTTCTTCAAATACTTTTTCAGTTCACCAATATTGATGACCTGTTTGTGAAATACCGATGCTGCAAGAGCTCCATCCACATTTGTCGCTTGATATGCCTCGGCAAAGTGCTCCATAGCGCCCGCCCCACCAGAAGCGATCAATGGTACATTGCAGACTTCTCGAACCATGTTCAATTGCTCGATGTCGTATCCATTTCTCACGCCATCTTGATTCATCATGTTCAAGACGATTTCGCCAGCACCGCGTTTTTGCACTTCTTGAACCCAATCTCGGGTTTCCCATTGCGTCGCTTTTGTACGGGCTTCATCACCTGTGAATTGATAAACCTGATATTTACCTGTTTCTTTATCAAAGTAGGAATCAATACCGACGACGATACACTGAACACCAAACTTATCGGCAAGCTCAGTTATAAGGGAAGGGTTTGCTAAAGCAGGAGAGTTAATGGACACTTTGTCTGCGCCAAACTCTAGGATTCGGGCTGCGTCTTCTGCTGATTTAATGCCGCCAGCTACACAAAAAGGAATATCGATAACTTCTGCTACGCGCGCGACCCAACTTTTATCGACCACACGACCATCACTCGATGCCGTAATATCATAAAACACCAACTCGTCGGCGCCCTCTTGAGCGTATCTTTGTGCAAGAGGAACGATATCACCAATGATCTCATGATTGCGGAACTGAACCCCTTTTACCACCTGACCATCTCGAACATCAAGGCACGGAATTATTCGCTTTGCCAACATGCAAATGCCTCCTCTGCTGTAAATTTACCGTCTAATAAAGCACGTCCAACAATCACACCAGCGACTCCACTGCCTTTTAAGGCTTCAACATCTGCTAGTGACCCGATACCACCGGACGATTGAAACTGAACTTGTGGGTATTGTTTACATAGGTCCACATAAAGCTCTACATTTGAGCCAGCTAATGTCCCATCACGAGAAATATCAGTACAAAGCACATGCGTTAAGCCGACAGTTAAATAATCATCGATAAGCGCTTCAATAGTGACGCCGGAATCTTCTTGCCAACCGGAAATAGCGACTTTGCGCACGCCATTTTCGTCAATATTAATATCGAGTGCTAGAACGATTTTCTCTGCACCGTATTTCTCCATCCAACCTTTTACCAGTTCAGGTTGTTTTACCGCAGTAGAACCAACCACAACTCGCTGGGCTCCGGCTTCCAGTAAGTCGACCACATCTTGTTCGCTTCTTACTCCACCGCCAATTTGAATATTTGCTGGGGTACTTGCCAGTAGCTTGGCGATCAAATCAAGCTGGCGTGCCGATGTATCTTTTGCACCAGTCAGGTCGACCAAATGCAGCCAACCCGCGCCGGCTTGATGGTATAAATTAAATTGCTCAGCTGGGTCTACTTTGTATTCGGTTACTTGACCGTAATCCCCTTGATACAGGCGAACGACTTGACCTTCAATTAAATCGAGAGCTGGAATAATCACTTATAATTCCCTTATAAATTCAGAAAGTTTTCAATGAGCTTAGAGCCGGCTTTAGAAGAACGTTCTGGGTGAAATTGCACACCATAATAGTTACTACTTTGTACCGCTGCGGTGAACGGGTTTCCATAGTCACAGTTGGCGATTGTGTAGTCACCTACTGGCATGGCAAAGCTATGCACAAAATAGAAGTACTCACCTTCCTCAATACCTTTGAACAACGGGTGCCCTACTTTCGCTGAAACTGTATTCCACCCCATATGTGGTAAAGGTAACTCGCCCGTTTCCATCAAATTGACTTCACCGTCACACAGCCCAAGGCATTCCACCAACTCATTCGCCTTCTGCCCTTTCTCTTGAGAGACTTTTCCGAGCAGCTGCATACCCAAACAAATACCAAGTAGTGGCTTCTCAACCTTCTTAACGAGATCAATCAGATCTCGCTCTCGAAGGTTTTTCATGGCTTCACTTGCGGTCCCGACACCGGGCAAAAACAACTTGTCCGCTGCGAGTACCACCTCAGGATCTTTGGAAATGGTGACTTTATAGCCTAGGCGTTCAATAGCAAACTTCACAGAGGACACATTGGCGCATCCAGTATCAATAATGACAACTTTTTGTTCTGTCACGTGTCTTTCCCCTTTAAAGCATGCCCTTGCTGCTTGGTAATTCGTTACCTTCTACTTTAATGGCTTGGCGAAGTGTACGACCAAACGATTTGAATAGGCTCTCTACAATATGGTGGTCGTTTTCACCGGTAGAAGATAGGTGCAAGGTACAAGCCATAGAATCCGCTATAGAACGGAAAAAGTGTTCCGCCATTTCAGTTGAAAAGTCGCCAACCATTTCACGGCTAAATTTTGCATCGAAGACGAGGTAAGCTCTGCCCGACAAATCCAGCGCACATTGCGCCAAGCATTCATCCATTGGCAAACTGAAGCCAAAGCGACCAATACCACGCTTATCTCCTAACGCTTCTTTTAATGCTTGCCCTAACGCCAGAGCAGTATCTTCAATGGTATGGTGGTCATCGATGTGCAGGTCTCCGTCCACACTGCATTTAATTTGGAATCCGCCGTGTGTCGCGATTTGATCCAACATGTGGTCAAAAAAGCCCAAACCTGTTTTGATGTCATTCCCACCTTGCTCATCAAGGTTAACGTTTACCTTGATGTCGGTTTCTTTAGTTGTACGAACCACTTCAGACACACGCGCATTCACGGTCAGATCTTTTAGAATGGTCCGCCATCCCATGGTTTCTGGGTTGTACTGAATTCCGCGAATGGCCATGTTTTCAGCCAATTGAAGATCCGTTTCGCGATCACCAATCACTACTGAGCTTCGAAAATCCACTTTCCCACCTTGAAGGTACTCTTTCACCATCCCCAGTTGTGGTTTTCGGCAAGAACAGTTGTCTTCATCAAAGTGTGGGCATATTAGAACATCGTCAAATTTCACCCCCTGTGACTCAAAGATCTCCATCATCATATTATGTGGCGCATCGAAATCTTCTTGAGGGTAGCTGTCTGTACCGAGTCCATCTTGGTTCGTCACCATAACCAATCGATAGCCCGCATCTTGCAAAGCCAGTAGGCTAGGAATCACAAACGGTTCGAACTTTAATTTATCGAGACGGTCCACCTGAAAATCAACGGGTGGTTCAACGATTAAAGTGCCATCACGATCAATAAATAGAATTTTTTGTTGCTTGCTCACTACGATTTCCTTTCTTAAGCGACATTTTTAGCTAACTGATTGCGAATAAAAGCGACAACTTTTTCACATTCATCACGATTTCCTACGCTAATGCGTATGCAGTTTTCAATGGGAGAATTTCGCAGAATGATTCCGCTGTCCCATGCAGCTTGGAATATTGCATCGCCATCTTCAAATTTAACTAATAGGTAGTTACCCCATCCTTCAAAAACTTCAACCCCTTCCAGCATACTGAGACCCACTTGAAGATAGGCACGGTTTGCATTCAGATCTAACGATTGGAATTTCATTCTGGCTAACCCTGCTTCAGAAAGCGCTTGAACGGCAATCTCCGAAACTGGAACTGGCACTGGATAGGGTGCAATGACTTTCAATAGCACATTGATCAGCTCTTCATTTGCCAATGTGAATCCGCAGCGAAGCCCTGCTAGTGCAAAAGCTTTAGAAAGCGTACGTAAAATAGCCAGGTTAGGATACTGCGCTAAAAGATCAGTGGTTGAAGCTTCTGGACAGAAATCAATATACGCTTCATCCATCACCACAATGGCGCGATCTTTTGTCATTTCAAGCAAGGAAACAATGTCCTCGCGTTTGACTAAATTTCCGGTTGGGTTGTTAGGGCTGCATACAAAAACCAGTTTTACGTTCGCTAGGTTTTCTTCAATTCCCTTCAGATCCAACTGCCAATCTTGTGTCAACGGCACTGTTTTTCGCTCAACACCAATGGTTTCTGCACTAATGGCATACATGCCATAGGTGGGTGGGCAGTAGAGAATGGCATCTTCATTGGGTTCACAAAAAGCACGAATCAATAATTCGATGCCTTCATCTGCACCGCGTGATGTTAGTGTTTGCTCTGGCTTAACCCCAGCATAAGCGGCATACGCTTCAATGAGATCTCTCGGCTGGCATTCGCTGTAGCGATTCAGTCGAGCAAAGTCTGTTTTGTATTCATTATTAAAAGGCGATTCGTTTGCATTGAGCCAAACGTCCCCTGTACCACCAATTTTACGAGCAGAAAGATAAGGGGTCAGTGCTTGAACCTGTTTACGAGCCAATTTTTCCATCACGACTCTCCCTCTTGTAGCTTTTCTATACGAATAGTGACAGCACGCTTGTGTGCATCCAACCCTTCAGCTTCCGCCATTGTAACAACAGTTGGAGCCAAAATTTTCAGACCATCCGATGTTAACTCTTGCACTGTCATACGCTTTGAAAAATCAGCTAAGCCAAGGCTTGAGTAAGTGCGGGTATACCCGTATGTCGGAAGCACGTGGTTGGTACCTGAAGCATAATCGCCTGCAGATTCTGGTGACCAATCCCCAAGGAAAATTGAGCCTGCATTATCTAGAAGTGGTAGCAGTTCACGTGGGTTTTTAGTTTGAACAATCAGGTGTTCAGGACCATAAAAGTTAGAAATAGAGACACATTGTGTTAGAGATTCAGCGATAACAATCAAGCTTGAACCTAATGCTTGCTCTGCGATTTCAGCACGGGAAAGCGCTTTCAACTGACGTTGAACAGCGTCCGTGACTTTGTCTGCAATAACAGGAGAAGGGGTAACCAAAACCACTTGCGAATCTGGTCCGTGCTCGGCCTGACTCAGTAAATCGGCAGCGATAAAATCCGGTTCTGCTGTTTCATCGGCAATAATAAGCACTTCTGACGGACCTGCTGGCATGTCGATAGCCGCACCACGAAAATCGTTGCTTACCTGACGCTTCGCTTCTGTTACGTACGCATTACCGGGGCCGAAAATCTTGTCCACTTTACTTACAGAATCAGTACCATATGCCATCGCGGCGATCGCTTGCCCACCTCCCACGTTATATACCTCATCGATATCACACAGCTGTGCGACATAAAGTATTTCGTCAGCAATCGGAGGTGGCGAACACAATACGACTTTACGGCACCCAGCAATTTTAGCTGGTACGCCTAACATAAGCACGGTCGAGGGCAACGGAGCACTACCACCCGGAATGTATAGCCCGACGGTGTTAATTGGGCGAGTCACTTGTTCACAAACCACCCCTGGTTGAGTTTCAACTTTAATCGGCTGGGGCTTTTGTGCTTTGTGGAACATTGAGATATTGGCATACGCTTGTTCTAGCGCTTGTTTCATCTCACTAGAAAGGCGATCTGAAGCTGCCTGAATATCCTGCTTAGACACTCGAACTGAATCTGGAGTGACACCATCAAATTTTTCAGTCAATTCGATAAGCGCTGCATCACCGCCAATTCGCACTTTCTTTATAACATCAGAAACAGCGGCGGTAATATTCGCCCCTTCCGTTATGGCAGGGCGCTCTAGGACAGCGTCTTGTTGCTGTTCACTTAATGATTGCCAAACTACGGTTCTCATCCCATTACTCCATCATTTTTTCAATTGGCAGTACCAAAATTGAGCTGGCGCCAAGCTCTTTTAATTGTTCCATGGTTTCCCAGAACAGGTTTTCAGTGCTAACAAGATGTACAGCAACGCGGTTTTGCTCAGCAGACAGTGGAAGCACGGTTGGATCTTCAGCCCCTGGAAGTAAAGCTTTGACTTGCTCTAGCTTATCCGTTGGGGCATGTAGCATGATGTACTTAGATTCTTTGGCTTGTAAAACGCCTTGCATTCGAGTCAGCAGCTTTTCAATCAGAGCTTTTTTGTCTGCTTCGAACTCACCTTTACGTTGAATCAGGGTCGCCTTAGATTTAAAGATAACTTCCGCTTCTTTAAGACCATTTGCTTCAAGCGTTGCACCTGTTGAGACGAGATCAGCAATAGCGTCAGCAAGCCCTGCTCTTGGTGCAACTTCAACAGAACCTGTCAGTACACAAGCACTGAACTCAACGCCTTGTTCATCCATGTAGCTTTTTAGTAGTTGAGGATACGTCGTTGCAATACGTTTACCCGCAAGGTCTTGCGGACCTTTATATTCTTCATCTTTATCGATAGCGATGGACAAACGGCAGCCACCAAAATCTAAACGACGAAGCGGAACGAATTCGCAAGGCTCCCCTAGTGCTTTTCTGTCTAAACGCACCTCTTCCAATTCATTTTCGCCAATGAAGCCTAAGTCGACAACACCGTCCATGATAAGCCCTGGAATATCGTCGTCTCGCACAAGCAGAAGATCGATAGGCATGTTTTCAGAGTGAACGACAAGTCTCTCCCCCATGATATTGAACTTAGCGCCACATTTTTTAAGTAGGTCTAGACACTCTTTACTCAAGCGTCCTTTTTTTTGAATAGCAATTCTTAGGCGTTGTGTTTGCATTACGATGTCCCTATGCGAAATTTAGTGAATATTTAATATTTTATAAGTCGTTAAAAATGAAAAAACCCTCGGGAGTTTTCTCTCCCGAGGGTTTAAATCTGTATTTTCTGATTCAACCACCGAGAGTTCTGAGCCTCTCGGGTATGCGTAAACCTCCCGAAAGACTAGTCAGGATGATGATGGTGATGAATGTTCATTACACTTTTACGCATATTTAGTTTCTCCTTGAGTTAACTCCACACTAACTAAGCTCAATTGGATTTGCAAGACTCTATTCGAAAAAAATTGTCTTCTCGGTAATTACACTTTTTCTGCTTGTCCTTAGAAGCTGTTAAACAAATGCATCAAGTTGGTAATTAAATGCGATTTTCTTGTATTGCCCAACAATAAAACACCATTCAAAATATTCACAACAATATTATTACCTCTACCTAAGGATACAAACGTGATGAACAAATTAAAGGTGTTGATGACTGCAAGCGCTTCTATCTTATTAGCAGGCTGTACATCCGATACTACTGCTTCTCATAATGCAGGTTACCCTGAGCCACCTTCTTGGGATTTCCCTTACGTTACTGAAGCTGCATATGAAATTTCACCACACAGCCTCGAGGGTCGCCCTTTTAACAATGATGGATTGGCTTATACCCATGAGGAACTGGAAGCTCTACCAGTAAAAGACATGGCACCCGAACAACTTCAAAATTACGCTGATGTGGTAACCCATGCCTTCCCTGATGCAACTTATCAATCTGTCCCTGAAAATTGTGAAGATATCCCAGCAGAAAGTTTAAATGAAACGTCTTTGGCTAATGTGGCATACATTTCAATGCAAGCAGTAGAGAAAGCAACGAGAGATTCAGCGAAAAGCTGCCTTGTGACGTTGCAGAAGATGTATAGAAAAGAGTAAATAGAAGAAGAGTGGATAGAGAAAGAGCAGGTTTTCACCTGCTCTTTTGATTAAGAGCTATTGAACTTAGTAATTAAGCCTTAGCTAGGCTTTGTTTGCGTTTGGAAATGACACTTAAAGCACCACATACCACAGCAAATGTCACACTCGCAGCGGCGAATGAGAATAGAATGGATGACGTCATTCCCAGAACGACAAATCCAACACAAGATACTAGTGCAACGGATAATGCGTAAGGCAATTGCGTTGCAACGTGATCAATGTGATTACAACGAGCTCCCGTCGAAGATAGAATCGTCGTATCAGAAATTGGAGAACAATGGTCTCCGAATACAGAACCAGCTAAAACGGCACTCAACATAGGAAGCATCAACGCTAAGTCTGTCGCACCAGCTATATCACCAGCGATTGGCAACATGATGCCAAATGTTCCCCAAGAAGTTCCCGTCGAGAATGCCATCAAACCAGATAACAAGAATAAAATAACAGGTAGCCAATGAACACTGATGTTGCCTTGTACTAACGAAGACAAGTAAGTGCCCGTTTTTAAGTCACCTATTACTGAACCAATTGTCCATGCAAAAAACAAAATTAATATAGCACCGAACATTGAACCAGCGCCGATCCATAAAGTTCGAGCAATTTGAGATAGTTCAATTTTCTGGCGGAAGACGGTAATAAGTGCTGTCGCTAAACCAATCAGACCGCCATAGCATAAAGATGCACCTACATCGGTATTTTCAAACGCACCTAACAGATCAAATTCTTTACCTGATTCGGTGAGTGATTCTGCTCCGGTATATAGCATAAAAAATATTGTCGCTAGAATTAAAGCAACAATTGGCATAATTAAATCGGCAACTCTACCTTTTTCACTTTCGCTAATATCAAGGTCTTCACTCAATTCACTACTGGATTGATTATTTGCATCATCAAATCCCATTCCTTGAGAGGCTTCAATTTCTTTTTTACGCATCGGTCCAACGTCTAGCTGGAACCACACCACAGCAAAAACCATCAGTAATGCAAATACCGCATAAAAATTCATTGGAACCATATTGACGTAAGCACTAAGCGCAGAAGAATAATCCGTCAACCCGTGAGTGACTAAAATCCCGCCAATGATAGTCATTATATAAGCGCCCCAGCTAGATGCTGGCATTAACACGCACATCGGAGCGGCTGTAGAATCTAGAATATAAGCAAGTTTAGAACGTGATACATAAAAACGATCCGTGACTGGGCGAGATATTGCTCCGACGGCTAGGCTATTAAAGTAGTCATCAACAAAAATAAATACACCTAAAAATGCGGCGAGTAATTTTGAACCACGTTTACTTTTCACGCGGCTTTGTGCCCATTCAGCGAATGCCCGTGTACCACCAGACAATGTAAGTAAAGCTGTCATCATTCCTAATAATAAAAGAAACGCAACAATACTCATATTCCAGCTATTAAGGCTACTCTCTTCTACTTTTACACCATCAACAGTAACTTCATTAGTTTCAATAACTACGCCATATACTTTGTCCCATATATATTTAATGGAATCAGCAATGGAATAGTCAGTGATCAGTAAACCACCAAGAAAAATGCCCATACCTAATGAGACAAGAACTCGACGAGTAATAATAGCTAGCCCTAAAGCGACAAGCGGCGGCAACAATGAAAGGGGGGACGATGCAAAATCTAATAAATTCATGATCTTCAGAAACCAATATTTGGTTAGAGATCTACTGTAGTCGGTATTATATATACCTTAAGTTGAACAAGCGAAAGGGAAGTGAACACTTCACCCAACCCCACAGTAGCGCTCCATAGTTTAACAACAATATAGACTATGGCAGTGTTATACCTATTCGGATATAACCCCAGCATTGAAGAATGATGGCTTTCAATACTTCGGCAATAACGCCTTTCTGTTTCCCTCTTAGGTATCACCCTCTTGAAACATACTAATCATTACTGCGCCTCTACCTTAAGTACTGGATTGATTAAAAATCCACCACTTAAATCAGGTTCGAGTCATTCTACGGATGCAAAAGCTTTTTGCAACATATAATTTCAAGTTTCAACCAACCTGATGAAACTTTCGACTAGATTGAGCGTCTATATGCCTTACACTTACACTTTTCTGACATTTAGCGTATTAAATATTGACGTATTCTATTCTGCTAAATAAGTAATTAAATATATTTTTAGAAATGTGTATTTGAATTTCGATATATTTGAAATAAAATTATATTGTATTCTCGTCTTACACTGTTATTATTGTGTACGTTTACTAAAATAAGAATGGGACTGAACATGTCAGATATTGCAAAAACCCTGCTTAATATTCGCAGTCTACGAGCATTTGCTCGTGATCTACCGCTTGAGCACTTGGAAGAAGCGCTAGATAAATTAACTACCGTTGTTGATGAACGTCGTGAAGTAGAAGCTGCAGAATTAGCAGAAAAAGCTGAACGCGAAGCTAAATTAGCTGAATACGCAAATATGATTGCTAAAGATGGTATCGATGTAGATGACCTTATTGCAGCGCTATCTGGAGAAACAAAATCTAAAGCGAAGAAAAAGCGCGATCCTCGCCCAGCTAAATACAAATATACTGTTGATGGTGTAGAAAAGACTTGGACAGGTCAAGGTCGTACTCCTTCTGCAATTCAAGCTCACTTGGATTCAGGTAAAGCTTTGGATGATTTCCTAATCTAGCTTTCACTTTGTTACAAAAATTATTGCAGCACTGGGCATGTCCCTCGATTCTATACACCAGTGTTTCATATATTGAGCCGAAATTTATATAAATTTCGGCTTTTTTAATGCCACTATTTGCATTACATCGATTATCTTCAAACTGCATATATTTATATTATTGATAACCATTCAAGCTATTTCATTTAAAATATATTCATCTAAGCTCATTTCATTATCATCTCTTTTGAAGAAAACACCTGAGTCATACATTTATGATTTATTTGTACTTTCTTCTTCTACAAGCTCAGTAGTGCAGAAAGTTCTTGCCGCTCCCTTTTGAATGCATATACTATAAATACTGTACATACATACAGGTTTATGAGGATGCATGAGATAATAAAGACACTAAAGCATAAAAACTTACTATGGAACGGGGTAAACACATCAAATTATGCAGATGTTATCTCTTCAGGCTATACCGAACTAGATAACAAATTAGGCGGCGGCTTTCCAAGTAAAGGGGTTATCGAAATAGATACTGTTACTGGTATCGGTGAGCTACGATTGCTAGATGCATTTTTAAGCAACACTGCAGACAACAGACTTAGAGTTTTTATTCACCCTCCCGGAAAGATATGTGGAGAGTTTTTCGTAGCACAAGGCTATAAACTTGACAGGATTGTTGTTATTTCGCCAAGAAACTACAAGGAAGCTTTATGGGCTGCCGAACAATCATTGAAAAGTGGGGCTTGCTCTCATGTATTACTATGGCGTGACACGTTAGAAATACATCAAGTAAAACGGTTACAAATGGCGAGTGAAAATGGTAATTGCTCACTTATTATCTTCAAACCACAAAAACAAGCCTTTCCTCTACCTGTATCACTTAGTTTAAGTCTTGAGGCTCACTCAAAAGGTTTGAACATTACAATCAATAAACGAAAGGGAGGCTTAGGTAGAACAGCCTTATGCATAGACATGTCCCATAACTGGGTGAATTTAACTAGGGCTCCCACAGATAATACCATCATTACCTTTCCTCTTCTAAAACGAGGATAAATTATGCTGTGGCTTTACCTGAACTTTACTCACCTACAGCTAGATTCTTCATTTTGTGGCTCAGCTTATGATGGTAACCTTGCCATCATTAATCACGATCACCAAATCGTACAACTTACACCTCATGCTTATACCTCAGGATTAAAAATCGGTATGGGGCTTGGAACGGCTGCATCGCTCTGCCACGATTTACAAGTTCATTCATACGATCCCTATATTGAACAAACAAAATTGCAGGAAATAGCACGGTGGCTTTACTTAATAACCTCAGACATCACATTGTTTGAGCCAAATGGAATTCTTTTTAAAATCAGCGATATGCTTTCGTTGTATTCTAATATTGAACATTACTGGTCAATCATTCAGTCCCACTTGCAATCTTTTAATATACGCTATGACTATTCAACTGGATTTTCCCCATTTTCAGCACAAATACTTTCTCAACAGAAAACACATTTAATTACAGATAATAAAGAAGTCTTAAAAAAGAAACTTTATGCATTGTCTTTATCGGTTAGTGGACTACCCCATAAAACAGTAGAAAAACTTTCCCGCGTAGGTATTGAAACTTTCGATGACCTATTAGCCATACCAATGGCTGATATTGCTAAGCGTTTTGATATAGATCTTATTAACTATATAGGAAAAGTAACGGGTAGGTTTAAGCATCCAGTTGAATTCTATCATCCACAGCAAACCTTTAAATATTCTCTCGATCTATTATATGAAATAGAAAATGTCCAATGGCTCGAAAAACCGCTAAGTAAATTACTGAAAAAGTTGGAACATTTCCTTAAATTACGTGATCAAATCGCTCATGAAATTGAAGTTGTTTTGTTTCTCAGGAATAAACAGAACACCAGCTTTATAATAAGCTCTGCACAAGGAGAATATCTAGCTGTTAATTGGATAAACTTATCTAAGCTCACCTTAGAGTCTATTTCAATCCGTTCTCCCGTAATAGCAATAAGCTTGAGTACTAAACGAGTTGAGCAACAAGCCAGCTTCAACACCGACCTATTTACAGGGCAACAGGGCAAGACAACGGCACTAGAGTTAATGTCAGTATTAGAAGCGAAACTAGGTAAAAAGGCTGTGAGCCGACCCAGTATTGCCCCAGATCCCCGGCCAGAAATTGCTAATTCATACTCTTCTCCTCTCTCTGAACAACTGAGAGACCCTTTATTCAAACCCAAACTTAGACCAAGTATTCTCCTTCCACACCCAGAGCGGCTGACAGATGAAATATCCATAGCACATGGTCCTGAAAGGGTTGCCACCGGCTGGTGGGATAATAACCCTGTGATTCGAGATTATTTTATTGTGCAAAGTCATGATGGTCGCTGGCTTTGGGTATTCAGAACACCAAAGAAACAGTGGTTTCTACACGGAATATTCAGTTAGGGTTCTTATGGGTTATACCGAATTGTTTTGCCAAACTAATTTCTCCTTCTTAGAGGGGGCTTCTCACCCAGAGGAGTTAGTTGTTCAAGCTGATTTCTTACAATATTCAGGGATTGCCATTACCGATGAATGTTCCGTTGCTGGTGTAGTACGAGCTTATAAGGCGATACAAGTTCAAGAGCTACAACTGAAACTCATTGTTGGCTCATTATTTCGAATGGGGAATGAGCTTGAATTAATCCTGCTATCCACAAATAGACAGGGGTATGGTGAGTTATGCCGAATTATATCAAATGCACGAAGACGTAGTCCTAAAGGAGAATACAGCTTATCTGAATGGGATATCATGTCAGCAAAACATTGTTTGATTATCTGGCTACCAACTCATAAAGATTGTGACTACCATTGGGCAAAATGGTTAACGAGACACCACTCTCAAAAGTTATGGATAGGCCTACAACGCCATCTACAGCATGATGACCATGCATTCATAGAGCACTGCGAACACCTTAGCGCTTTATACCATATTCCGATAACGGCTTGTGGTGGTGTCCTCATGCATAGCGCAGCTAGGCTTCCTTTACAGCATACTTTGACCGCGATTAAGCATGGTACGAGCGTCAGCAACGCTGGTCGATTACTCCAAAGCAATTGTGAGCATTCACTTCGTTCGAAAGATAAGCTTCAAAGAATCTTCAAGAAAGAATGGTATGTTGAAACCGAGCGTATTCTCTCGCGTTGTCGTTTCGACTTAGGTTCTCTTCAATACGAATACCCAAGCGAACTGGTTCCAAATGGATACACGGCAATAGATTATCTAAAAGAGCAAGTAAAAGCGGGCAGCAAACGCCGATTTCCTCAAGGCGTCCCATCCGATATACAAAAACTTATCGATAAAGAATTGGCTTTAATTGAAGAGTTAAATTACCCATTTTACTTCCTAACCATCTATGACATTGTCATGTTTGCCAAACGGAAGAAAATTCTCTATCAAGGTAGGGGGTCTGCCGCCAATTCTGTTGTTTGTTACTGCCTAGAAATCACAGCGGCCGATCCTCGTCAAATATCAGTGCTTTTTGAAAGATTCATCAGTAGAGAGCGCAATGAGCCACCCGATATCGATGTCGATTTTGAACATGAACGACGCGAAGAAGTCATTCAATATATCTATCAGAAATATGGACGCAGTCGCGCTGCTCTTTCTGCAACCGTTATCACCTACCGGTTTAAAAGCGCGGTGAGAGAGGTGGGTAAAGCCTTAGAGATCTCAGCAGAGCAACTCGAATTCTTTATAAAGAATGTGAATAGACGAGATAAAGAATTGAACTGGCAAGCGCAAATAGTCGAGCTAGGTCTCGACCCTGACGCTTATCAAGGGCAACTTTTCATTCAATTGGTCAATGAAATACTTGGGTTTCCGCGTCATCTTTCTCAGCATGTCGGTGGTTTTGTCATCTCATCAGGTCCTTTATATGAATTGGTTCCTGTTGAGAATGCAGCAATGGACGAACGTACGGTCATCCAATGGGACAAGGATGATCTCGAAAGTTTGGGGCTACTCAAAGTCGATGTTTTAGCATTAGGGATGCTAACGGCAATTCGTAAGTGCTTCAAAACGATCCAATCTTTCCATAACATCGAGTTGAGCATTGCGGACATTACTCGAAAGCAAGATGATCCTAATGTTTATAACATGATTCAAAAAGCCGATACCATCGGTGTATTTCAAATAGAATCTCGCGCTCAAATGAGCATGTTGCCTAGATTACGCCCCAAGAACTACTACGACTTAGTCATTCAAATCGCCATCGTCCGCCCAGGTCCAATACAAGGTGACATGGTTCATCCATTCCTCAAGCGACGTAATGGCATTGAAGAAGTCTCCTACCCATCGGAAGCCGTCAAAGATGTTCTATCAAGGACAATGGGCGTACCCATATTTCAGGAACAAGTGATCAAACTTGCAATGGTTGCAGCCGGTTTTTCCGGAGGAGAAGCCGACAAACTTCGAAGAGCAATGGCATCCTGGAAAAAGAATGGTCAATTGATGCAGTTCCGCTCCAAACTCATTAATGGCATGCTAGAGAGAGGGTATCAAGAAGAGTTCGCGAAAAGACTCTTTGACCAAATATGTGGATTTGGTGAGTATGGTTTTCCTGAAAGCCACTCTGCTTCTTTCGCAGTCCTTGCGTACGTCTCATCTTGGCTTAAATATTACTACCCCGAAGCTTTTTATACAGCGCTAATGAACAGCCACCCTATGGGGTTTTACAGTGTCTCTCAGCTAGTCCAAGATGCTCGAAGGCATGGGATTAATATAAAACCAATTTGTGTGAATCACTCAGACTACGATCATTTAGTAGTAAGAAATAACGATAGTTTTCATATTCGATTAGGGATGAGGCTAGTCAAAGGATTAAAAAAAGAAACTGCAGAAAGAATCACTCACCGCCGCCCTCATTCAGGTTATCAACACACTTCAGATTTGAAAAGTATAGGAATCGAACGTAAAGATTTAGAAACTCTCGCCTCTGCAGATGCACTAAAAGTATTTGCTGGTAATCGTTTCTCCGCACGTTGGAAGATAATGGATGGTACTGATGACCTCCCCTTGTTTCATTCACAGAAAGAGCAAGATAGTCGCTACTTTTATCAGCCTGACGATTTCAGTACCTTAACAGAAGACTACGCCGCTACAGGGCTTTCTTTAAACAAGCACCCTGTCACGTTGTTAAGCAACGCAGGTATACTGCCGAAATTCACGCGTATGCAAGATCTTTCTAATAAACCGCATAAGTCTCTGATCACTGTGATTGGCTTAGTGACAGGCAGACAATCTCCCGGCACAGCCGCCGGAGTCACATTTTTCACGTTAGAGGACGACACTGGAAACGTGAATGTGGTTGTATGGGGAGCAACAGCAAGAGCCCAAAAGCAAGCTTACCTTACGGCAAAGATTCTAAAGGTAAAAGGGATTCTAGAACGAGAAGGGGAAGTTATACATGTAATTGCGGGAAAACTGACTGACATGACCAACCACTTATCCAAATTAAGAACACAATCAAGAGACTTTCATTAACCTCAGTTTTGGATAAGAAATAGTATAACTTATTGAGTTAATTGAAAGACTTAAAAAGCAAGAAAGCGGCAATTGCCGCTCTCAACTATATAATTCTTTATTCTTGGTCGATCATCCATTTACGAAAAGCCTTACGCTCCTCTTTGGACGCTTTCAAGTACCAAGCTTGCAATTGCTCTAACGTCTGAGGTTTTTCACCTTGAGCCGCTTTAGCAACCGATTTTTGAGGCTTAGCGACTGGGGCTGCTTTTGCCGTCGCAGCTACTGCTACAGGGGCCGCTGAAAATGAAATACCCTGCTTCTCATTATAATCGCGAACTAGTGCTTTCACATCCCAATAAGGAACAAAGCCCCCTTTCCCTTCTAAAAAAACAGACTGACTTTCAATTAGATCACCGTCTTCATACACAAGCCATTCCGGGTTCTTATTAAAAGTATTACGAGCATGCTGAACACTATAAACTTTAGGATGTGCGATCGTAATGTCTTTACCACTTGATTGGAAAGACACAATATATGGGTTGGAGGTAAAAATATCCTTACTTCCACCCGTCCCAAAAGATTTGGACATTTTAACTACAGCCTGATTGGTCCCTTCAGATAGCTTGAAGCCTTCTTCAAACTCTGAACTCTCCATACCATTCAATACCAAAAGGTCGACACCTGATTTTAGCTCTAACTGCGCTGCACTTAAAAAAGTAGAAAAGCACATTGCCAAAGGAACAATAAACGTATTCCTAAACTTCATGAATCCTCCATAATAAAAAAGCCACCCTAAGGTGGCTTTTATACAATACTTTAAAGCGAATTAGAATGACGCTTTAACACCGAAGCCGTAGCCAGTCTCAGTGTTGTCTTCAGAAGTGTGACCAAGTTCTGCGTAAGCTGTTACGTTAGAAGTCAGAGCGTAACCAGCATTAACGTACGTGTTAGTAACTGTATCTGCGCCATCTGTATCATCTTTAGAGCTAGAGATACCGCCAGAGAAAGTCCATGCATCCATAGTGTAAGTTGCTGCACCACCTAGGATGTTTGTTTTAACTGTAGTACCAGTCTTCTCAAGCTTACCCTGAGAAACCAAAGCTTCTAGCTTAAGAGCATCGATAGTGTATGCTGCTTCTAGAGCAAGGATAGTTTGGTCGTTACCAGCTGCTGTGCCTTTAGTTTTACCGTAGAAACCTTGAACATCTAGGTCACCAAAACGTGCACCAAGCTTAGCATCAACGTGGTTGCTGTTTGCGTCTTGTAGCTTTTTGTGGTCAGCAGATTTGTTTTGCATGAATGCAATGCCACCGTAGAACTGACCTTTGTCTAGGTTGTACTTAACAACTTCGTCGCCAGAGAAGTCGAACTCGTCAACTTTTGACTTGATACCGAATAGGTAATCGTTACCGATACCAAGGTCATCAAGAATAGTTACTGTACGACCGAATACGATGTCACCCATAGAAGCAGAGTAGAAACCGATGTACGCGTCACCAGTTTTAGAACCAGTGTCTTGTACTTCGAAGAAACCGCCAACTTGAAGGTCGTCGTTTAGAGCGTAACGTAGGTCAAATGCGAAATCCGCATCATCGACTTCTTGCGTTAGCTCAGAATCTTTCTTAGTGTCTTTCTTGTAACGAACTTCGATGTCGCCTTTAAGGTTAGCTGTAACGCCATCTTTGTTGTAAAGTTCGATAGATGCGTTTGCAGAACCTGCAACCGCCATAACTGCTAGAGCTACTAGAGTCTTTTTCATAATAATCCACTGCCTTTTCTTAGCTGGGAATTCCTTTTCGGTTCCCTTATTTAGTTTTATTAGAGTCGATTCTTAAGCATTTGCTTAAGGCACAACTCCTCTAAATTTCGATGTTAAGATTGCAGAAGAATCCGCTACATGTCAAATGACTAAAAAAATAAAAATAAAAATTCGTAAATAACCAAAATTCAATAACTTACATTGACAACATAAACTTTTAGAGTGAAATCACATCACATTTTCATAGAAAATCTTTTCCTGTTGTTTTTATTTTTTCAGCACAAAAAATTAATTAGGCAAAAATAAAGCGATAAATAAAGTCAATAATTCCACTTAATGGGGTTTCTTGATATTATTATCTATACTTTTTACCGACTTTACCTAACCCCATGATCGTTCAATTTTTTTTTGTGATTGAGATCTAGATTTACCTAAAAAGCACGCCATTCTGACGAAAACACATGCAACAGCAGGATTGTGCTACAATCTCGCGCGGTTAAATCAGAGGCAGAAAATGCTTAATACAACGATTCAAAAGTCCATTCGCAGCAGCTATAGCAATCTGCAAAATCATTTAGAAAACTTTATACCAAGACGCGCGCAAAACTATCTCGTATCAGAGATTGCTCGCACATTGGCAGGGCAGTATCACAAGTCAAATAGAATGCTTGTTGCCGAAGCAGGAACAGGAATCGGTAAGTCTTTAGCGTATTTAATGAGTGCCATCCCTTTTGCGTCTTTTAGTAAGAAGAAGGTAGTGATCTCTACCGCCACAGTTGCGCTACAGGAACAACTGGTTCACAAAGACCTCCCACTATTTCGTAGAATTAGCGATGTTCCGTTTTCATTTGCATTAGCAAAAGGTCGGCAAAGATATTGCTGTGCTGAAAAATTAGCCATAGCAAGTGGAAGCTCAGATCAACAAATTGCTATTTTTGAAGACAAACCATCGAGTAGCGATATAGAAACGTTGCAACAAATGTACTCTCAATTGAGTTCAAATAAATGGGATGGGGAGCGAGACTCATGGTCAACCCCTATATCAGATATTTTATGGTCACGTATTGTCAGCGACAAACACAGCTGTAATACAACATTACCTTCTCACCGCGACTGCCCTTTTCAAAAAGCACGTTCTCAGTTAGATAAAGTCGACGTTATTATCGCAAACCACAGCTTAGTCATGGCAGACGCCGAATTAGGAGGCGGGGTTATTCTTCCAGAGCCTGAACAGACTATTTTTGTCTTTGATGAAGCCCACCACCTCCCTAAAGTGGCACGTGATCATTCATCTGCTTCGGCAAGTTTAAAAGGAGTGGCGTCTTGGTTAGAGAAGTTAAATTCACAATCTGCAAAGCTGTGCTCCCTAGCCGATGACAAGCGAGTAAGTCGATTTAGAAATGAGCTTCAAGACTCGATACAACACCTAATTCCGAGCCTCAACCAACTGGCGAAGCAATTCGATCCTTCACTATTTGTTGAAAAAAGTTACCGCTTTGAGCACGGCGAGCTGCCTACATGGCTAGAAAATGAATCTCAGGAACTTAAGAAAGCGAGTAAAAAGGGCGCGCAAGCTCTAGCTAAGATTGCCGATTTAATTTCCGAGCGCGTAAAAGAAGGAGAGTTATCAAATCGTTTAGCTGAGCCCGCATTGGCTGAGATTGGGTTCTTCTTGCAAAGATACGAAAATTTATCGAAGGTTTGGCATTTAATGGCAGAACCTACAAGAGAGAAAGGTGCACCATTAGCTCGATGGGTGGAAACCTCGGAAGAGCGTGAGGGCGATTTTATTATATCGGTATCTCCATTAGAGGTAGGTTGGCAATTAGACCAACTATTGTGGAGTCGCTGCGCGGGTGCTGTTTTGGTCTCTGCCACGATGAGAGCGCTCAACTCCTTTTCATTCTTCTGCCGCCAGACGGGTATAAGCGAGAAAAAGGAAGACGGTACACAATTTCTTGCACTCGCCTCTCCTTTTGATTACCAAAATCAGGGTGAGCTCTACATACCTAAAATTAAATTCGAGCCACAAGCCAGCGAGTTTACCGATTGTTTAATTGAAACTCTTCCTTCTTATATAGAAGAGGGGAAGGCCAACTTGGTTTTGTTTGCCTCTTATTGGCAAATGAATAAAGTAGAGCAAGGCATAGAGAAACTCGCAAAGAAAAATAAATGGATGCTACAAGTCCAAGGCGAAACCTCGCGCAACGAGATCCTCAAGAAACATAAATTTTACTGCAGTAAGAAAAAAACCAGCATTCTCTTTGGAACAGGGAGTTTTTCAGAAGGGTTAGACTTACCTGGTGAATTATTAGAAAACCTCATTATTACTAAAATTCCTTTTGCGGTTCCCACCTCTCCAGTAGAAGAGGCTCATGCGGAGTATATTGAGCGGAAGGGAGGAAACCCATTTCTCCAAATTTCTGTGCCAGAAGCCAGCAAAAAGCTCATTCAATCTGTTGGTAGATTGCTGCGTAAGGAACGAGATTCTGGTAGAGTCGTCATCCTAGACAGGCGACTCGTCACAAAGCGTTATGGCAAGTCTTTAATAGACTCATTACCCCCATTCAAAAGACGTATCGATTATTAATAACAAATAATAAGCAATCATATGGAATTTATAGAACCAACAATGTTGGTTGTTCTCGCTCTTGTGGCATTTCTTGCAGGATTTATTGATGCGGTAGCTGGTGGCGGCGGAATGCTTACTGTCCCCGCGTTACTATCGATAGGTTTGCCTCCGCATATCGCCTTAGGAACGAATAAGCTCGCAGCAACCTTTGCCTCTTCTACAGCTGCTCTCACCTACTATAAGAAGCGGTTATTTAAACCAGAATGTTGGAAGAAGGCATTCATTGGCACACTCATAGGTGCGACCATAGGAACCTTTGCCGTCGACGCCATCAGCACTGAGTGGTTGGAGAAAGTTCTGCCTCTTGTTATTTTAATTACCGCTTTATATACGATCCTCCACAAACCAGTGAAAGCATCAAATAATGCGGTACCAGAGCCATGCCCTAGCCTTACGAAAAAACAATGGCTACAAAGCCTAACTTTAGGTTTCTATGATGGAGTAGCAGGCCCTGGAACAGGTGCATTTTGGACAGTAAGCAGTATGGCTTTGTACAAAATGAACATTCTGCTGGCTTCCGGTTTAGCCAAAGCCATGAACTTCACCAGTAATTTTACCTCTTTAGTTATGTTTGCCTTCTTAGGGCACATTAATTGGGTATTAGGTCTTACGATGGGTGTATGCTTAATGGTAGGTGCTTACGTAGGCGCTCATTCAGCTATCAAATTTGGAGCAAAATTCATTCGCCCTGTTTTTGTCACCGTCGTGGTTGTACTTGCTGGTAAACTGGCGTTTGATGCTTGGTTTGTAACTCTATGAAGAATTTCAGTTCCCTGAAAGAAAACATTGCTCAGTTAAGCCTTCAAGCGGCACAACTTGACCGCCAACGAGGCGAGCATCATCAGGCACTTTTTGATGAGCGACTTTTCCACTGCAAAGCGCGTTTACTGGTTCCTTGTGTCCAGGAGCTTGAATCCACCTTTCAATCCATTATCAGAGAACAAGAGAGTGGAAGGCTAACACCTTTAAGAGCGGAGCATTTAACGGCTCAAATGGTGGCACAGCTCGAAGCCATACAGCGCGAGCTGTCGACGCAAACGATCAGGAAAAGTGAAATCAAGCATTCGAGCCATTTTCAGAAGCCAATCAACCAGCTCTATCAAGAAATGGCACAACATCAAGAATGGGAGCGTCGGCTAAAGGAGCTCGTCGTCGAAAAGTCCAATGCGCTTGAGTCGGCTCCCGCATATATGCAGAGTCAGGCTCAACAAACGCTGGTAGCTGCAGAACAGCGCCTTAAACGCTGCCAAGAATCTAAGCTAAAAATTGAAAACCAAATCACCTATAGAGAGCGTAATCAAGTATGACCCATTCCAACTCTTCTTCTCCTTTAGATACAGCACCAGACGAAATCAAGCTAGCTGTTGATCTCATCTACTTATTGGAGTCGAACGAAGTGGATATTGAAACCGCTCTGGCAGCTCTAGAAATTGTAAAGTCAGACCTACAAAAAAAACGCTTAACTAAAGAAAACTAATAACGAATTTATCAAATAGACTCAAATCGACTCTTTTAGGAATATCGCGTTGTAACGTTTTATCGAATAAATGCGTTTGGATTAAAATAGTTACTTTTGAAAGAATATCGTCACTTCAGCGACTTCTAACCCTAGTTTGCGTATCGACGTTCGGTTGAAGACATGACGTTCATCTTGGCGGTAAAGCCAATCGTCGAAATGTACTTCTAACTCAGAACCATCTACTTCAAGCAAAAAGTCATATTTCCACTGCAAAGCATTGCCGACCTGAACACCGACGGCTTGCCCAATAATATCGTCGGCTTTGCCTGTAAACCGACCGTCTTCTTGGCGTTCGATAGTCCAAATACGTTGATCTTTTTCGCCATCATCAAAAATAAAATCTTCTACTAACACCAACGTATTCCCGTTGACCTCCCCTGAAAGATCAACAGAAAATCGTCGGGTTTGTTTTTTTGTGTAATCTTGAATCATTCCCCAAGCTTTGGTGTTGCCCTGAAAGTAACCAAACAAATCAAAATCTGGCGTTGCTTGGCGGTATTCTTCAACATCAGCTGTACAAGCACTGAGTAAAACGGCAAGCCAAAGTGTTAGGAGTGTTCTCATCTAATCTTTCCCAATAATTGTCTACGATGTTTTGGATATTCAGTGTCAGGTGAAAACCAGATGGATAAGAAGGCATCATTTAACTGTTCGTTTGTAATGTCTCCTAAATGAGTCGTTTGATTGGCGGAATCATAGAAGATAAATTGCCCTTTTTCTCCGTCTGAAATGTACACCAATCGCTCACCCTTACTCACATCCGGTAAAATATCCGATAGTGTTAAAATCCAATTCTGTTGCTGCTCTTCGCTGTAGCCTAGATGTTCCCATTGCTCTTGAGTTGCATCGAGCAACTGCTGCTTAGGAATATCTCTCATGTAATTAATGAGCAATGCCATCGGGTGAGGGGAAACATCCGTACTTTCTTCATATACTCCACTGGGCGTTTTAAGTTCTGATTTATAAATATCAAAAAAAAGCCAACTCAAGCTCGATTTTCCGACTGTTTTCCAACCATCCCAGTTCTGATCGTCTTGAGAATTTGGAGTAGAGCCTTGAGCGTTTGCCATTATCAACAAACTTAAAACTAGAAATCCGATGTACTTATTCATAACTTCCCCCAGCGAGAGCTTAGTAATGTGGTTACAAAATAAGCGAGCAAAAACCATTCCAAAAACAAAACTGCAAGTGTCAAAGGAACACCAAATGTCCACTCCACAGCACCAAGCCTGTGCCCAGCAAAATAACTAAGCCCACCAGATACAGACACCAGAGTTAATACGAGGTAGCGAGGAGTACGGTTCACTATGGAAGTCATCTGAACAGCGTACCAACCAAATAAACCCCACAGTAAAAGCAACCAAACCGGAAATGCATCGGTAGAGAAGCTAAATAAGCCCGTTTGCCAGTTAAGAAAGTCAATGACAATGCCAACAGAGCTAATTGCAATAACTAGCTTAAGTTTTTTAGCTTCTTCGTAGATACAATAAATCAAAGTAATCAGGCTGCCAGACATCAACCAAAAGAGTGTGTCTTCTCGCCCTATCACCGCAAAAAACCAAAGTATCTGAAACCACAAACTACTCAGGAGTACAGACCCATTACTTTTATCGAACAAAGACTTAAGCATCATCTGTCGACTCGCTCGTTACTTATCGAACTTTGTGAAAAGTTAAGTGAACAGTACTGATGGTATTGGCAAGAAATCCACCTTCACAATAGCTCATGTAATAGCGCCACATACGTACAAATCGTTCGTCATAACCCAGCTGAATAACTTTTGAATAGGATTGATTAAATGCGTAATGCCAGTCAGACAGAGTGCGGGCATAATCTTGCCCTATGTCATATAAGTCTCTGATCACAAATTGACTGTTATTCGTCATTTGATCCATAAGATGTGTAACCGACGGCAAGAATCCGCCAGGGAAGATATATTTTTGAATGAAGTCGACTTCTTTACTGTATTTATCAAATCTTTGATCCGCAATAGTGATGGCTTGAATCGCGAGTAACCCATCCGGCTTTAATAGCGAATAACACTTATCTATATAAGAAGATAGGTACTGTTTACCTACCGCCTCTATCATCTCTATAGAGACAACCTTATCAAACTCGCCTTCAAGTAAACGATAGTCTCGCTTGAGAAGCGTTATTTGGTCGTTTAGCCCTGCTTCAGCGATTGACGTTTTAGCATATTGATATTGCTCTTCAGAAATTGTCGTAGTTGTAACACGGCAACCATATTGAGAAGCCATATATATCGCCATCCCGCCCCAACCAGTACCGATCTCTAACACGTGGTCATTTTCATTTAACTTAAGCTGCTTGCAAAGCCTATCCATCTTATTGATTTGTGCCACGGCTAACGAATCATCCTTCGTTTTGTAAACACCAGAGGAGTACAGCATGTTTTCATCAAGAAACAGCTTATAAAGATCGTTCCCTAAGTCATAGTGCGCTTCTATATTCTCTTTTGACTGCGACAAGGAGTTGCGATTCAGCCAATGCGAAAATTGTAAGGTTAGCTTTTGAATCCAACTCACTTTGCTATCAACAGCATCTAAGGTGTCGAGGTTCTCAGCCATGATGCGTGTAACAGTTGTCAAATTCGGGCTGTCCCACCAACCATCCATATACGCTTCGGCTCCTGCGATGCTGCCACCTTTTAGAAGCCTCTCATAAAACTTAGGTTCATGAATTTCAATAACAGCGTGTAAGTCAGACAATCCGTCACCAAACTCCACCCGCTCGCCAAAGCTTTCAGTAATTGTTATGTGACCAGTCATCAATTGAGAAAGCATTCTAAAAATCAATGTGCGATAAGCTTGCTGACGAACACTAAGTACACCTTCGGATGCATATGAACGGCTATTTAGCATGAGGGTGTCTCCTTCTTTTTGTTATTTGGATGAGAATAAAATTTTGCACCTTTAACCCACAATTTAAGGGCATGCCAATAAATACCAATGACGATTTTTAATGCCATAACGGGGGTTTTCAGTAGGTATCTAATCAGAGTCATTCTGTTCAGAGGTATTGCATTCATTGCCATAGAAGCATCAAACACTTTTTCTTCTTGATGGCACTCCAGATGTATCATTAACTTTTTATCTAGAGGTTTGAGTGACCATACATATTCTTGTTCAATTGGATTGAAAGGAGATACATGGAATTCTTTGTCATGACGCCAATTTTCCCTTTCACTACCAGCGTTAGAATCAATTGCATAATAGTGGCATTCATTCCATGGTGTATTACTCACCTCCGCGAGCAAATATTTCCAATTTCCTGCCTCGTCATACAAGTAGTAAAAGTTTACTGGACTAAAATACAAACCGAAGTAACGCAAGTGACAAACCGCTTTTACCTTACCCTTCAGCCTAACACCTGTAAGTTCAAACACTTTGTTCTGAACTGCCAGCTTTAGATCTCCAGTCCCTACGTAGTCTTCTCTTCGAAATCGAGCCCAATGCCACGCCTTGTCTCCAAAACCAATAAGTTTTTCTTTTAGAACATCGATCTCATCTAGATCTAAGCACGGCATAAAAAGCGGATATCTCAGGCTATGTTTTATTGGAGAAAATCGCCTATGAGTCACTTCACCATCTAGCATACAACTAGAGAAAATCATGCAACCTCCTTCTCTGAGGCCGAGTTCAGCAACCTAATACCTTCAACAACATCTAGCGCGCTTCGAACCCCATCTTCGTGGAACCCGTTGTACCAATATGCCCCGCAGTACCAAGTAGAATTGAAACCATCAATACTGGATTTTTGCTTTTGAGCAACATGGGAATCTTGGGTAAAAACAGGGTGATGATAGGTAAATGTTCTGAGAATTTTATCTGCGTCGATCTTATCGTTTGAATTTAGCGAAACGCAGAATGTCTTGTTACTTTTTATGTGCTGCAAGATATTCATATTATAAGTTAATGAGGGAAGTGCCTCTTGTTCGCCTTTTTGACCTGAAAGCAAATAATTCCAAGAAGCCCATGCCGCTTCGCTTTTCGGTAACAGTGTTGTATCTGTGTGCAGCGTAACCTCGTTTGCCTGATATTCCATTTTAGAAAGCAGGTTATGTTCCATCTCACTCGGGTCTTGAAGCATTCTTAGGGCTTGATCGCTATGACAAGCAAAAATGACAGCATCAAAGTGCTCAGTTCCAAAAGAAGATTGAATAAGAACGCCGTCATGGTTTCGTTCGACTGAATTTACTGGGCAATTCAAGCGTATCTTTTCTTTGAATCCTTTGGTCAAGGGATCGATATACGCCTTAGATCCGCCATCAATCACATACCACTGAGGGCGATCTACGATATCGAGTAATCCATGATTCAGAAAGAAGTTGAGGAAGAATGGTAAAGGGAAGCCACGCATATCCGCCAAAGTGGATGACCAAATTGCAGCCCCCATAGGGAGAATGTAATTGTCAGAGAAATAATCGCTAAATCGATGCTGTTGAAGGAAGTCGCCTAGTGTCAGTTCCCCATTATGGGGTTGAATAGCCGCTTCTTTAGCGAGTTTATTGAAACGCAATATTTCATAGATAAACCGATAAAATCTCGGGTTCAGGAAGTTTCGTTTTTGGGCAAACAACGTCGATAAGGTATGCCCGTTGTACTCCAAACCATTACTCTGGTTGCTCACGCTAAAACTCATTTGAGTCGGTGTGCCAGTGACCCCAATTTCGTTCATCATTTCGATAAAATTAGGATAAGTCCTGTCGTTATAAACGATAAAGCCAGTATCAACTGAATAGGATTGGTTTTCTATGCTTACGTCTACAGTAGCAGTGTGCCCACCGATATAGTCATTTGCTTCAAAAACCGTAATGTCATGCTCTTGGTGAAGGTAGTAACCGCATGTTAATCCAGAAATACCTGATCCTATTATTGCTATTTTCATGATTTGTCCTTCAACCTTAAGCCGTAGTAACCCATTTGGAGATGAACAAGCGCTGCCATGAGTACGGCAAAGCCCCTATTAATCTCAAAAACATCGTGAATCGACGTGGAAAATAAATATTTTCTTTACGCAAGTGAATACCTGCACGAATACGCTTTGACGCTTTTTCAACACTGACTTTCATCGGCATTGGAAAATCGTTTTTGTCCGTTAAAGGCGTTTCAACAAATCCTGGAAATACCATAGAAACGTCAACGCCATTTTGTTTCATCGGTAGCGCGAGACTTCTTGCCAAATAATTAATTGCTGCTTTAGATGCTCCGTAGGCTTCTGCTCTTGGCAGTGCTACCTCGCTCGCAATGGAGCCCACGATAACTAAATGGTCATCTTGAATGATTTGAGATTGAGACGCTTCAATGCAGTTAACAACCCCCATTACATTGACGTTTAATACTCTTCGGAACAGCTCGGCGTCTATTTCTCCATCATCAATATACTCACAGCTGCCGGCATTCATTATCCAAATAGAGGGTTTGGGAGTAAGATCTGACAACGCCGCTTTTGCCTGTTCAAGATCAGTAACATCAAATTGAAGCGTTTGGATATTGTTAGAAAAAGCTTCCAGACTAGCGAGACTTTCATGATTTCGACCACAAGCCCAGACTTTAAAACCGCTCAACGCATAATCTTTGGCAAGCTGATGCCCTATCCCAGATGTCGCCCCAGTGATCAACACTACCTGCTGACTCATTGCCCTAGCCCCGCTTTTATTTTCTTAACAACCGCACCCAATACAGGAATCTGTTCGTAAAGCATCGAGCCCAAGTCGAAATAATCTCGGTGGTACACAACTTTGTTATCTTCAAAAGCAATCTGACTAACCCCGTCTACCTCAACTGGGTTTGAACGGTTTAGCTTTGGGTGTCTCAGCAGCATTGTCCAAACGATAAATCCCGTTTCACCCGCCTGATAGTGGTTGTGGATCTGAAATTCGCATTGATCAACATTTGCAAAGAGGTTTTCGAAATAATCATAAAGAGCCTCGTTACCCTCTAAGCGATGAGCAGGGTCCTCAAATACGACATTTGGATGGTATAGGTCTCTAACCGATTCCAAATTATGCTTACTTAATGAACGGTAAAAATCCGCCACTTGACCAATATCCATCTTTACCTCGCTAATGACACCCATTGCATTGTACAAGATATTTTTTTGTACATGTTTAATATAGCTGTAAAAGTTGTACAAATATATTTTTGTATAACTTTTTTGTATTCAGGTTTGTTTACGATGAGAAAATGAAAATGGATCACAAACAAAAAAGGCCCAGTAAAAACTGGACCTTTTCGTCATATATTCAATAGGTTCTAGAACATTTAACCCTAGCTTTGGCGTAACGCATCGATACGCTTATCTAACGGTGGATGGCTCATCATAAGCTGTGAGATTGAGCTTTTACCATTGATACCAAAAGCCATCATTGAGCCTTCTAACTTTGATTCATGGCTGACTTTTAACCGCTCCAATGCCGCTATCATCTTATGTTTGCCGACAAGTTGCGCTGCCCCCGCATCCGCATAGAACTCTCGACGACGGCTGTACCACATTGTGATAAAGCTTGCCAAAAAGCCAAACACCAAGTCCAACACCATAGACACGACAAAATACGTAATAGTGTTCGAACCGCCCTCTCCTTCCTCGTCATCATTCGAAGCCACAATATTGGCAATAAAACGGGATAAGAAGATGACAAACGTATTCACAACACCTTGCATTAGCGTCATGGTTACCATATCACCATTCGCAATATGGCTTACTTCGTGCGCTAACACCGCTTCAGCTTCATCACGCGTCATACTATGAAGAAGCCCGGTTGAAACAGCGACAAGCGAGTCGTTCCGCTTTGCGCCTGTTGCAAATGCATTGATGTCTGCGGAATCATAAATCGCAACTTGCGGCATACCAATACCCGCTTGTTGTGATTGACGTTGAACCGTTTCCAGCAACCAATGCTCGGTTTCGTTACGTGGACTCTCGATGACTTGACCGCCTACTGAACGTAGAGCAACTTTTTTAGACATCAACAGCGAAATAAAGGAACCACCAAAACCAAATATGGCTGCCATTACAAGCAGACCAGACAGGCTACCAGGTGCGATTCCAGTTACAGCATAAACAATGTTCAATACAATACTCAGCACCAAAATTACGGCTAAATTGGTTGCCAAGAACAACATCACTCGCTTCATTTGTTTTCTCCAATAGGAAGCTTAACTTTTTCTAACTCTTCGGTTAGTCATACTCTAAGGCGTTATGGCTAATGATTGAGAGCTAACCCAACGAACCATTACACCTAAGAATGTAACATATACATATAGTCTTAAATTTTAAAAACAAGGTTAAGAGCAAAATTGCAACATTTGATGTCTAAAAGGGTTCATATGTAAATAGATGACCATCTTCTGAAACATCAAGGCTTTAAAGCTCACTGTTCCGATCTCTTAAAAAGTATTAGACCATAGTCTTATTGCTGTCAGTCATCACAAGTTCTAGAGTGTTGGGGTCGGAAAAGCGGTCCTCAAATACATAATATCCACGGAGAATGGAAACATGAATGACAACGGAAATTTTCAGATGGCTATTGATATGCTTTGCTGCCACTTAGGCTTGACTGAAGATGAAGCAAGAGAGCAATTAGGTTTAAAATCTGATACTCAGCTTCAACGGCAGATCACTGATACTCAGCAAGCATTGATGGGTCTATCTGCTGAAAAGTAGTAATGTATTATTAAAGAAACGGCTGCGAAATTCGCAGCCGTTTTTTTTCATTCAATTAAGGGCGATACGTTAATGTATTTGCCTATATCTCTTCGCTTAGGTCCGGGAACATAAGGAATTTCTCCGAGCTTTGGTGCTGGTAGCTTATCTTCTAGCATTTTAATGATTTCAGCATAATGCTCAGTTCCTGGATTAATACGATTGGCAACCCAGCCCACCAACTCTAAACCATCATGTTTTATCACTTCGGCAGTAAGCATGGCATGACTCAAACAACCGAGCTTAATACCAACAACTAAAACAACAGGTAACTTTTCTTGCTGCACCCAAGTAGACAAACAATCAGAATCCGATACCGGTACGCGCCAACCGCCAGCCCCCTCTACCAGAACAACCTCAGCGTTTTCTTTATGCTGGTGTAGTTTCTGGCTTAGCACACGATAGTCAATCTCCATGTTATCGTGTTTAGCCGCAATGTGTGGTGAAGCTGGTATATACATTGCGAAAGGATTCACGTCATCATAATCAACGCTTACGCTACTCGCTTCCTGGAGGTGCAATGCGTCTGAGTTTCTTTTCCCATGCTCGGTAATTTCACAACCAGAAGCGATAGGCTTGTATCCAATAGTCGATAGTCCTTTCTCATTTAACGCTTGAAGAATGGCTTTAGAAGCAACAGTCTTCCCCACTTCGGTGTCCGTACCGGCGATAAAAAATGCATTCAGCATGCTGAAATTTCTCCTAAACAAACTTGATAAGTTGCAGGTATTAAACCTTGAGGGGCATGTAATTGTCGGTAAGCTTTATCCACACGAATAAGCTTGGACTTAGTGACTAGCCCTACAGCACGACCGTCTACATGGCTCGCGCCTATCCCCTTTAGGTCTTTCATCAGCTCCAGAGCGGAGCGGTACCTCAAAGTGATAGGAAATGAGTCTATTTTATGAGTACTGCACCCTGCTTGCGCTAACGCAAGTTTTACCTGTTTACTCGTCAGAAATTCATTGACATGTTGATATGCATCAACTTTAGACCAAGCGTTTTTCAACTCAAGTAAAGAACCATCTAGCAAGGTAGAAAAGTATGCTCGCCCACCGCGGTTTAATACGCGACGGATTTCTCGAAGTGGTAAAGACAAGTCCTCGCACCATTGAAGCGCTAAGCTTGAAAATACGAAATCAAAGCTGGCGTCTGAAAACGGAAGAGCATCGGCATCCACAAGTTCACACATTACATCCAGTTGTTCACAACGTGATGCGGTCGCTCGTAACATAGCGTCAGACAGATCTGCAGCAATAACTTTAGCCCCTCGCAATGCGAGAAGTTTTGCAAAATACCCAGTCCCGCAACCTAAGTCGAGAACCTTTGTTCCAGTAAGATCTGAGGGCATTCTTTCTAAAATATGTTGACCAACCTGACGCTGAAACTCAGCATGTTGGTCGTATGTACTGGCAGCACGACTAAACGATTCGGAAATCGCCTTTTTGTCGGCTTGAGAATGAGAGATGAATACTGCTTGCTCTATCATGTACGACTCGCTACTACCTGTTTAACTTTGCTTGCCATTTCTATCACATCTTTCTTACTGTGATTCGCTGTTAACGTAATTCGAAGCCTTGCTTGCCCATTAGGTACAGTGGGTGGACGAATTGCGGTTAACCAATAACCTTGCTCTCTGAGAGAACTTGCGCATTCAAGAGCCGAATCAGAATCACCACAAATAAAAGGTTTTATCGGTGTTTCTGTGTGAATGAACCCAGGAACCTCAGAAAGCACTTCATCATATATACCGGACAATTCAGTTAATTTGTCTCTGCGCCACTGCTGCTCTCGCATCATATCTATAGAATGAGTTAATGCATGCGCTTGAGATGGCGGCATTGCTGTGGAGTAAACATGATGCCGTGCAAACTGGGTTAGATAATCACCTAATTCGTGATCACACAAAACAGCTGCGCCAGATAGCCCTGCCCCTTTTCCGAAAGTCACCACCAAAATATCGGGGTGAACCCCAGCAGCATTACAGCTACCTTGCCCTTCAGTACCCAAAACTCCAATGCCGTGTGCATCATCCACCATAAATAGGTTATTTGAAGCGGTGGCAATCTGACTAAGGAGAGTAAGTGGTGATTTATCACCATCCATACTGAATACGCCTTCCGTCACGATAAGCGCATTCTCTTTATTGGCGAGTAAGCCTTTGAGGTTATCGGCATCATTGTGTTTGAAACGCTTCATCATCGCAGGGCTGTGCATCCCCGCCTCTATTAACGAAGCATGATTCAGCTTGTCTTGAAACAGCCAATCACCTTTCTCAAGCAAAGAATACAAAACGGCTTGGTTGGCACTGAATCCGGAGCTGAACAATATAGCTCTGTCAAAATTCAGCCAACGACACAATGATTCTTCCAAACAACGATGTGCAAGAGAGTATCCAGTCACAAGAGGTGACGCCGCGCTACCCGCACCGTATTTTTCCAAACCACTTTGCCACGCTTTAACCATTGATTTGTCTGTGGCTAAACCTAGATAGTCGTTGCTGGAAAAATTGATATAAGCTTGGTCGCCAAGCTTGAAATGAGCACTGTTACCACCCGATAAAGCCGAGAGGCGACGAGTTAAACCGTTCTCCTCTCTATGCTTCAGTTGGTGCTGGATTCTTTGTCTAAACGCTTGCATCATAGAATAAATCGTCTTTAGCAGGACGTGCAGCAACACGCTCAACAACCCTGTCTAATAATTCATTCTCTTCGATTTCATCCGGCTTTTGACTAACGGCTTGGCTATTAATACCCAACTTTTTGAATAGCAGCATGTCTTTATCTTCAGAAGGGTTTGGTGTCGTAAGAAGCTTACAACCGTAAAAGACAGAATTCGCACCAGCCATAAAGCAAAGTGCTTGCATTTGTTCATTCATATTCTCACGACCAGCAGATAAACGAACAGCAGACATTGGCATCATAATACGAGCAATCGCAATCAAGCGAATGAAGTCAAACGGGTCAACATCGTCCACACTTTCTAACGGTGTTCCTTTCACTTTAACCAGCATATTAATTGGCACACTTTCAGGGTGGACCGGTAAGTTCGCTAATTCAACGAGAAGACCTGCTCGATCGTTGACGCTTTCTCCCATGCCGATGATACCGCCAGAGCAGATTTTCATACCTGCATCGCGGACGTGTGAAAGTGTATCTAAGCGGTCTTGGTACGTACGAGTGGTAATAATACTGCCGTAAAATTCTGGAGAGGTATCAAGATTGTGATTGTAGTAATCCAGCCCCGCGGTTGCCAATTCGTCTGCCTGATCGGGGGTCAACATACCTAGCGTCATGCAGGTTTCGAGCCCCATGCCTTTCACGCCTTTAATCATTTCAGTCAGATGCGGCATGTCGCGAGATTTCGGGTTCTTCCATGCAGCTCCCATACAGAAGCGAGTGGAGCCCGCGTTTTTTGCTTTTTTAGCCGCATCCAATACACGCTCTACTTCCATCAAGCGCTCTTTTTCAACGTCCGTCGTGTATCGAGCACTCTGAGGGCAGTATTTACAGTCTTCAGGACACGCACCCGTTTTTATGGAAAGTAATGTGCTTACTTGGACATGATTGTGCTGTTGGTAATGCCTATGAACGATCTGTGCGTCAAACAGTAGGTCCATAAAAGGTTTATCCATAAAGGCTCTGACTTCGGCATGAGTCCAGTTATGACGAACTTCCACGTGCGTATCCTTAATTTTGATTATTGTTAATTGCTACTTGGCTAGTGTACTGACAACCGATAGACTGTCAACATTCCAAACCCTTACAGGGTTTACAATTGATTAAAAAATAATCACTCAAGCGGAGAGTATTTGCTATGGATTTAGCCTTCGACCGAGAGCACATCTGGCATCCCTACACATCAACACTGACACCTCTGACCTGCTACCCCATAGTAGGAGCGTGCGGTGTACACCTCGAATTAGAGGGTGGGAATAAGCTAATAGATGGCATGTCGTCTTGGTGGTCGACGATTCATGGGTACAATCATCCAGTATTAAATGACGCCGCAAAATCTCAAATTGACAAGATGTCTCATGTGATGTTCGGTGGCATTACGCATGATCCAGCGATTAACCTTTGTAAAAAGCTATTGAATCTAGCACCCAGTAATATGGAGCATGTGTTTCTAGCGGATTCAGGATCAGTCGCTGTTGAAGTTAGCCTAAAAATGGCACTGCAATATTGGCACGCCAAAGGTCAAAATCGCCCTAAGTTCCTCACCCTCAGAAATGGTTACCATGGCGACACATTTGCTGCTATGTCTGTCACCGACCCAGATAATTCCATGCACAGCTTGTATAAAGGGTTCTTGCCAGAACACTTGTTCGCCGACAGTCCGAAGACAGGCTTTTCTGAACCTTGGGACGCCACAGATATCAGTGACTTTGAACTGCAATTAAAAACTCATCACAAAGATATTGCGGCAGTTATCCTCGAGCCGATAGTACAAGGCGCGGGAGGAATGAATATTTATCACCCGCAGTTTCTATCGGAGGTACGTAATCTTTGCGACCAATATGATGTGCTCTTGATTCTAGATGAAATCGCGACGGGGTTTGGGCGGACTGGGAAGATGTTTGCCTGCGAGCACGCAAATGTTCTCCCCGATATTCTATGCGTAGGCAAGGCCATAACGGGTGGATATATGACGTTATCTGCAACGCTAACCTCTAAACACGTCGCAGATACAGTGTGCGGTGGTGAAGCGGGTTGCTTTATGCATGGCCCAACCTTTATGGCGAATCCACTCGCTTGTGCTGTCGCCGATGCCAGCTTAGGGCTATTAGAAGAAGGAAGGTGGTCACAACAAGTTTCGACAATTGAAGCTCAGTTTTCCGAAAAACTACCAAATTTAGAGCATCATGCACGAGTCAAAAGTGTCCGATGGGTGGGAGCCATAGGCGTCGTTGAAACTCACGAAAATGTTGATATGGAGTCGATTCAGAAGCATTTTGTTGATCACGGTGTTTGGATCCGCCCTTTTATGAATAGAATCTACCTAATGCCTCCGTACATTAGTGAACCAGAGCATTTAGAAAAACTGATAGGCGCCATTTCAAGCGCGCTCGATCTAGATAGCTGCTTCAAATGATTTGAAAGCTCGAATTTAAATAAAAAGTGCGAATCTAAGTAGCAAGTACAAAAAAAGCTGACAGAAGTCAGCTTTTTCAATTTCATACTCAGGTGTTGACCGGCTAATCAATTGATTAGCGTAGGAATTAACCGATGTGAGTCGCACCGTTCATGTACTTCTGAAGTACAGTAGGGATAGCAATACGACCATCTGACTCTTGGTTGTTTTCTAGGATAGCAACCATTGTACGACCGACTGCCAAACCTGAACCATTCAATGTATGCACAAGTTCCGGTTTTTTCTCGCCTTTACGACGGAAGCGAGCTTGCATGCGACGCGCTTGGAAATCTGCCGTATTCGAACAAGACGAAATCTCACGATAGGTTTCTTGAGCCGGAACCCACACTTCTAAATCATAAGTTTTACGAGCACCAAAGCCCATGTCGCCTGTACATAGAATCACTTTACGATATGGAAGCTCAAGCAGCTGAAGTACTTTTTCTGCGTGCCCTGTCAGCTCTTCTAACGCTGCCATTGAATCTTCTGGCTTAGTGATTTGAACCAACTCAACTTTATCAAATTGGTGCATACGAATGAGACCACGAGTATCTCTACCATAAGAACCTGCTTCTGAACGGAAACACGGTGTGTGCGCCGTCATCTTAATTGGCAAGTCTGCTTCGTCTGTAATGGTATCGCGAACCATGTTTGTTACAGGAACTTCTGCCGTAGGGATAAGAGACAATTTGCGAGGCTCTTCATCGTTTACTTTTTCGGTTAATGGTTCTGTATGAAACAGATCTTCACCAAATTTAGGAAGCTGACCTGTACCATATAGGCTGTCGGCATTCACAAGGTATGGGACATACATTTCAGAGTAACCATGCTCATCGGTATGAAGATCAAGCATGAATTGCGCAATAGCACGGTGAAGGCGAGCAAACTGCCCCTTCATCACAATAAAACGTGCACCAGTGATTTTGGTCGCACTTGCGAAATCAAGACCACCACTTAACTCACCAAGGTCAACGTGATCTTTTACTTCAAAATCGTAAGTTTTTGGTTCGCCCCAGCGAGAAATTTCTACGTTGTCGCTTTCATCTTTTCCATCAGGCACAGAATCATCTGGCAAGTTAGGTACCGAAAGCGTGATGTCTTCAAGTTTAGATTGAACGTCAGCCAGCTCAACTTTCTTAGCATCCAACTCACTACCAAGGTTACCGATCTGCTTTTTAATCTCTTCGGCACCTTCTTTATCACCAGCAGCCATTTTCTGACCGATTTGTTTGGAGATGGAATTGCGTGAGGATTGTAAATTTTCAACTTCTACTTGAATGGACTTACGTTGCTCTTCAAGTTGACGGATTGTCTCTACGTCCAGCTTGAAGCCGCGACGTGCTAATTTTGCAGCTGTTTCATCCAGCTCAGTTCGAAGTAATTTAGAATCCAGCATTGCTAATCCTATGCCTTTTGGTTTGTTTTGAAGACGTAGCAGGCTGTCCTGCTACTGAGAAAATTATCTCGCTAAAGATATCCAAAAAGCGCTACTTTTCATAGCGCTTTTGTGGGCTTTTTGCGTCCAAAGAGGAGAGATAATCTAACTTTTCGCCGATTTTGGTCTCTAAGCCGCGATTTGTCGGAAAATAGTAACGAGTCTCTGCCATTTCAGGGGGGAAATATTGCTCACCTGCAGCATAAGCACCTGGCTCATTATGAGCATAACGGTACTCTTCTCCGTAACCGAGATCTTTCATTAGGCTGGTCGGCGCATTGCGTAGGTGTGGGGGAACTTCGTATTCTGGGTGATTTTGTGCATCTCTCAATGCTTGTTTCCAAGCGTTATATACTGCGTTACTTTTGGGTGCACAGGCTAAATACACCACCGCTTGAGCAATGGCTCGCTCACCTTCTGCGGGACCAACTCTAGAGAAACAATCCCAAGCAGATAGCGCAACCTGCATCGCCCTAGGATCAGCATTACCAATATCTTCAGATGCAATAGCAAGCAACCGACGCGCAACATACAGTGGATCGCAACCCGCACTGATCATCCTTGCTGCCCAATACAACGCAGCATCTGGGTCAGAACCTCGAATGGATTTATGGAGTGCGGAGATTAAATCGTACCAAATATCGCCTTTGTTATCGAAACGGGCGACCTTTTCCCCTGCGACTTCTGCAAGTAACGCTAATGTGATTTGCTTCTTGTCATCTTTCTCTGTTGCCATATCGAACAACAACTCGAGATAATTAAGCGACATTCGGGCATCACCGTTAACCAATTCAGATAAACGGTCTAACACACCCTCTTCAAATTCTGCTGATTCTTTACCTAACCCTCTGTCTTCATCAGACAGTGCTTGGTTAAGAACATCGAGAATATCCCCTTCTTTTAAAGACGATAGCTTATAAACTCGCGCTCTTGAAAGAAGTGCATTGTTCAGCTCAAAGGAAGGATTTTCGGTTGTCGCACCAATGAAAGTCACGGTGCCATCTTCAATATGGGGTAAAAAAGCATCTTGCTGACTTTTATTGAAGCGGTGTACCTCGTCCACGAACAAGATGGTTTTCCTGCCTGCGACTTTGTTGTCACGTGCTTTTTCAATGGCAATACGGATGTCTTTGACACCAGAGGTCACCGCAGAAACCCGCTCAACTTCCGCATTAGCATAATTTGCCGCGACTTCAGCTAATGTCGTTTTTCCAGTGCCCGGTGGCCCCCATAGGATCATGGAGTGCAAATGCCCAGCTTCTAAAGCACGACGTAGAGGCTTACCTTCGCCCAGAATATGTTGCTGACCAATATATTGCTCGACGGTTTCTGGGCGCATGCGTGCGGCTAAAGGACGAAAGTCCTCATCACCAGAAAAGTCGAGCGAATAGTTACTCATTAGTTGCCACGCTCATCATAGACTTCAACACCTTTGGGTGGTGTGAAAGTAAATCTTTCTTTTTCTGGCGTCTTCATACTGATTGAATTAAATGTAAATTGGCTTGTTTGGCCATCTTGCTCGACAACCGAAAAACCTTCTATTTTACCTTTGGCGGTCACATCAATGATGAATTGCCCTTGTGTGGAATTTTCAGAGACAGGCTCAAGGGTGAACCGGTTATCTTTTTGAGCAACTCGGTAATTATCCCAGTCACTTTGTCTATTTCGTGTGAGCAGAACAAAGGGTGTTTGTCCCGTGGCTTGCTCTTGGTTATAAATACTCACCTGCTCCAAGAAAGGTTCGTAATACCAAACCACATCACCGTCAGAAACAAGCTCTGTCTCATCTGGTTCTATTGTCGACCAACGAAACATGCTTGGACGTGCAATGTCCGCAGTGCCATTTGCTTGCTGAATCACTTCGCCGTCAGGCGCTGTCACCGTTTGCGAAAACGCCGCACTGAACCCGTCTGTTTTACTCAATCGTTCACTTAATTCAGATTTAGGTAATGCCACTGTGGTGGCAGATACACTAAACGTGAACAGAATAAGCCATTTTTTCATTTAAAATCTCTTTAAACTAATACCGATAACGAATTGGACAACGTTTTTTTGTCTCTGTTTCATTAGGACCTGTTGACCTAGTCTTTAATTGGTGGCGGTGCAAGAACCTCGCGATTACCATTGTGACCTGGGGCACTAACAATACCTTGAGCTTCAAGTTGTTCCACAATTCTGGCTGCGCGGTTATACCCGATCTTGAATCGACGCTGTACACCGGAAACAGAGCCACGTCGGCTTTCAACAACGTGTTCTACCACTTGGTCAAACAATGGATCGACATCTTCGTCAGCTTCCATAGCCTCACCGGGCAACAAAGTATCTGCTGTCTGCTCACCGTTAGTGATTTCATCAATGTACTCTGGCTTACCACGAGCTTTCCAATCATTAACAACGGCATGAACATCATCGTCCGAGGCAAATGCTCCGTGAACACGAATCGTATGGCTAGATCCCGGAGGAAGATAAAGCATGTCACCCATCCCAAGTAGTGATTCGGCACCACCTTGATCAAGAATGGTTCTTGAATCCGTTTTCGTTGATACCGTAAAGGCAACACGTGTAGGTATGTTCGCTTTGATTAAACCGGTGATCACATCAACCGATGGACGCTGCGTTGCTAAAATCAAATGCACACCAGCAGCTCGTGCTTTTTGCGCCAGTCGGGCTATCAACTCTTCCACTTTTTTACCGACGACCATCATAAGATCGGCAAATTCATCGACAATGACAACAATGTACGGCAGTTTCTCTAATAGAGGTGGCAATTCGTCCATACTATCACCCGCTTGCCACAGTGGGTCATGGATTGGGTGCCCAGCGTCTGCTGCCATTTTTAATTTTTCATTGAATCCTTTTATGTTTCTAACACCCAGAGCGGACATGAGCTTGTATCGACGTTCCATTTCACCAACACACCAACGCAGCGCGTTCGACGCATCTTTCATGTCGGTTACCACTTCCGAAAGAAGATGCGGGATACCCTCGTAAATCGAAAGCTCCAACATTTTCGGGTCGATCATAATAAATCGAACATCTTCCGGCTTCGACTTATAGAGCATGCTTAAGATCATGACATTCACGCCGACTGACTTTCCTGAACCCGTCGTACCAGCGACAAGGACATGTGGCATTTTCGCCAAGTCCGCAACAACAGCCTCACCAGCAATATCTTGACCAAGTACCACCGTAGTTGGTGAAGTGGCATTTTCAAATTGAGGACTGTTGATCACGTCTGACAAGAAGACCGTCTGACGGCTCATATTGGGTAACTCTAATCCAACATAAGGTTTGCCCGGAATGACTTCAACCACACGTACTGCCATAGCAGATAGAGAGCGCGCTAAGTCCATAGACAGACCAGATATGCGGCTTACTTTTACCCCAGGTGCCAAATCTAACTCGAAACGAGTAATAACCGGACCGGGGAAGATATCAACCACTTTCGCGGTAATCTTGTAATCAGCTAATTTTGATTCAACCAAACGAGCAATATCTTCTAGAGCTGCTCTATCTATGTGATTCTCGCGCTTCTCCGGGTGATACAACAACTCAAGAGTTGGCATAGGAGAAGTGGGCTTGGGTAATGTTTGGTCCTTTTGTACGAGGAACGGATTTTGACTCGCGGCAACATTTTGCTGCGCGTCCGCCACCAATGACTGGAATGCCGCAACATCTGCGTCGCCTTCCACAACTTCTTCAACCTCTGCTAAAGAGTCTGATGCTGGCTCAATGGCTTCCTCATTAAAATCAGATGGAGCTTCTACTTCTACCTCAGAAGCTCTTTCTTCTTCAATAAGGTTAGATTCGGTATCAAATTCAGAAATTGTTGGCGTACTCTCTTCTATATCCACATCATCGAAATTAATAGAGTCATGCATGTCTTGCTGCACATCTTCAACTTCCTGAGAGTTTTCACTCGGCTGAATATCACTCACCGCAACAGCATCTGCTCCTTCAGCATAATCGTTCGCTTGCTCTGCTTGATAGGTCAGCTCTTCGATGGTTGCATTAGGTGAAAGTGCCCGTTCTTCATTTTGCTCAAGCACACCACTGTCGAATTCATTCGCTTCAGCCATTTGCTCGCTGATGGGAATATGATCAGAATCATCTCTGTGTACCGCTTGAGGGAGGTGAATGTTGAATCTTGACTCGGCATGACCATCGTCATCATCCAACTGGGAGAAATTCGGTTCAATGTCGTCAGCAGGCTCTTGGTATGGGCTTTCCATAACCAACGAAGGCGATATGGGTTCTTGCTGGTCAGAATCTTTAAGCTCTGGATCCTGCAATGTAGGTTTAATGTGTTCTTCTTTAGAACCGCGAACCAAATTTATGACCCATGCGCAGAATGAAATAAACGAATTGCCTAACCATTCAACAATAGATAACCAAGAAATGCCCGTAAGAAGGGTGAAGCCTGCTCCCCATAAAAACAGCAGAACAAGTGTTGTTCCGAGCAAGTTAAATGCGGGTAACGCCAGATTAGTGATCACGTCACCAATCACGCCACCTGATGAGAAATACCAGATGTCATCAAAATTGATATCGGCAAGGCCACAACTCGTAATTATGACGACGGTTAGCCCTAAGAGGCGAGTTCCCCACAACATAAAATCGATGGGTTCATCTTCTGCCCTTTTTCGAAAGAACACCCAAGTCATCACGGAGATAGCAATAGGTAGAGGATAAGCTATAGAGCCAAAAACAAAGAAAAGACTGTCTGCTACCCAAGCGCCAAATTGCCCACCTAGGTTTTTCACCTCGCCTCCCCATGCAGTTTGAGACCATGAAGGATCGGCAGGATCAAAGGAAAGTAAAGCAATAGAGATTAGAATCGCTGTAAGACAACCTAATATGAAGCAGCAATCGCGAAGTCGTTGTAGCCCATTTAATCGAGGAGATGAAGTCTCTTCTTGGGACTTTATAATGGTTTCAACCTTTTCTTTGTTCTCTCTGAACATATACCAACTTTATGCTTATTGATTTCAAAAACGCACCGAGCGGCAATAGCCGCTCGGTTTGTTAGATGATTTAACCACATCAAGCAATAAAACCCAATCTCTGTTCGGTTCGCAAACCCAATAAACGGGTAGTTTCCCGAACAAAATAAGGACAATTAACTAACGTAATTCCTGAAGTTGAATCCAGATCTCAATCGAATTCGCCACTACACAACAGAAATTACGTCTTGTACTTATCGAGTTTTAATAACCAACTGGTTGGTCTGTTTAACTTCTTCCATAACCACATATGTGCGGGTATCGTTAACGCCAGGTAAACGCAGAAGCGTGTCACCCAACAGCTTACGGTAGGCACTCATATCTGATACACGGGTTTTTAGAAGATAGTCAAAATCGCCAGACACTAAATGACATTCTTGAATGTCATCCAGCTTTTGTACTGCATGATTAAATTGTTCGAACACATCTGGTGCGCCTCGATTTAACGTAATCTCAACAAATACCAATAGCGACGCATCTAGATACTGAGGATTCAGCAAAGCTGTGTATCCAGTAATGTATCCTTGTCTCTCCAATCGACGCACACGTTCTAGACATGGCGTTGGAGATAATCCCACTCTCTTAGATAACTCTACATTCGAAATACGACCATCTTTCTGAAGTTCGTTAAGAATGTTTCTATCAATACGATCTAATTCCTTGGACGGCTTCTTATAGTTATCCACCATTTTTTATCCCACCTTATTACTTCCTTGCAAAAAAATATACTACAACTTTTTAATATTCAGTATCAAATTTTTCAAATACAACTCTATACTAGATATTAATTCGACGGAATTACCCTACACATAGATAATACAACCAAAAATATTGAGGAGTCAGGATGATTATTGGCGTACCGAAGGAAATCAAAAACCACGAATACAGAGTGGGCATGATTCCATCCAGTGTGAGAGAACTTGTCTCTCACGGTCACCAAGTCGTTGTCGAAACTAATGCCGGTAGTGGTATCGGTTTTTCCGATCAAGACTATATTGCCGTAGGTGCATCCATTCTTCCTACTGCTGCTGACGTTTTCGCGAAAGCAGACATGATTGTTAAGGTTAAAGAACCTCAAGCCGTCGAGCGCGCTATGCTGCGTGAGGGGCAAATATTGTTCACATATTTACACCTAGCACCAGATTTTCCACAAACTGAAGAGCTTATCAAGAGCAAAGCTGTCTGCATAGCATATGAGACTGTAACAGATAATATGGGTCGTCTGCCACTTTTAGCACCAATGTCTGAAGTTGCAGGTCGTATGTCGATTCAAGCTGGCGCTCAAACTCTTGAGAAATCACACGGTGGTCGCGGCCTACTTTTAGGTGGTGTTCCAGGTGTTGAACCAGCAAAAGTTGTTGTCGTTGGCGGTGGCGTAGTAGGTTCAAATGCGGCTCGTATGGCGGTGGGTTTACGTGCAGACGTCACCATTTTAGACCGCAGCATTGACACTCTACGTGCGCTAGACGAAGAGTTCCAAGGCCGTGCGAAAGTCGTTTACTCTACTGAAGATGCGCTTGAAAAACATGTACTTGAAGCTGACCTAGTGATTGGTGCAGTACTAATACCTGGTGCGGCAGCACCAAAGCTAATCACGAAAGAACACATCAAACGCATGAAGCCAGGGGCAGCTGTAGTGGATGTCGCAATCGATCAAGGCGGTTGTTTTGAAACATCAAAGGCTACAACACATGCTGAACCAACTTACATCGTTGACGAAGTTGTACACTACTGTGTAGCAAATATGCCAGGAGCCGTAGCACGAACGTCTACTTTTGCGCTAAATAATGCAACATTACCTTACATTATTAAGCTCGCAAACAATGGATACGAGAAAGCACTCCTTGCAGACGAAGGGCTACTTGAAGGACTAAATGTAATTCACGGAAAAGTAACCTGCAAAGAAGTAGCTGAAAGCTTCGACTTAGAATACGTTGAAGCGAAGCAAGCTATCGCTATGTTCAACTAAGAACGATATGTTATTAGTTATTCTTAACTGAATGATGATGGAAAAGACTCGCTTACGCGGGTCTTTTTTTTGCCTGTATGAGTATGTTTCTTGGTGTATCTTCTTCAGGGCAAAACTCATTCACGCTAACCGAATATCCATTTTCTTCAAGATATAAAGCCCGATCTAAAATGAGCCAAAGCTCTAGTGGTCTTTGGAAAACTTGCTGAATTAGGCTTAATCTCTCCATCTGCCAAAATCGCTCTTCACCACGTCGATTCCAATACTCAAAGTCTATTGACCCCAGTTCGAGATTTCTTTCCTTGTCAGCCCATAAGCAAAACGCTTCAAATCCACCCGATAACATCGACTTCTTAATACTAGGGATAGCCGTATAGTTAAGGTGCCCCTTCTGCTCTTTTAGAAATGAGTCCAATCCGAGCCTATAACTCATTTCTTCAAATCTATGACGGTGAACCCGCTCTCCCCCAGTTACTGTCGCTTGCAGAGGTATTCTTAATTCGGCTTTGGTCAACTTCATATCATTCTCAATACCTTCCGATGAAAGAGGCAGATAACAGTCCGACTGAATAAGGTGATAGCAGCAGGGAGAGATAGAAAACTCGCTTATACCTACTTCACACCCTCGCTTGATAAGGTTAACGTGCAAATCTCCACAAGCGTGTAGAGCGACAGCGTGCTGATTAGGCTTCATAATCAGAGATGCACTCTTGGTGAGGGCATCTCCTTGAACAAAGCGCATAGCTAATCCTTTTTTGTCCGCTAGGGCTTGTCCGCTATTACACAAGGCTTCCTGCCATTCAAAACTTGTGACTGGCATTGTGGAGTTTGATGCAAGTAGTTGTCCTAAAAAACCTTTACCAGAACACCATTCAAGCCATTCCCCTCCAGCATTTCCTTTTAGGCAAGCATCACTCATTAAACGTATCTGATTTAGCTTTCTCCCGGGTATACCGGCTTCGGAGCCCCTAGATCGCTTTGTTAATTCAGAGGGTGTCAGTCTATTTAAGTAAGAAAGCTCGTGTAAGTAAGCTACATCAGGAATAAATCTTGATATTTCCTTTACCAATTGGGGGGTATTAGCTTTGAGGCTAATGATTTCTGCTTCGGAAAGACCTCTTAACCAAGGGGTGAGGTTGGGGTAATTTAGATCCCACGGAAAATCTGCGCAATCACTCATGTGAAATGGCTGAAATCGCCATTCATTATCGTGCAAAGCCAATAATGAACTGATCTTTTGGAAAGTTTTATTCATGATTCCCCCTAGAATCGGGCGATTGTAAGGGGAATCATAAGAGAGTTAAAGTGGTTTACCTAACGGGTAGTTCGATGTCTTTAAACATCTCTTCAATTTCTACATTACTTTTTAATGAAATAGCTTGCTCGACAACTGGGCGAGTCAAATGAGGGGCAAATCGCTCCATGAAGTCATACATGTATGAGCGTAAGAACGTTCCTCTACGGAAACCAATGCTGGTGGTACTTGCACCAAAAATATGGCTCGCATCAATAGCGACCAAATCTGAATCTAGTGCTTTGTCGACAGCCATAGAAGCGATGACACCAACACCAATCCCCATGCGAACATAAGTTTTAATAACGTCAGCGTCTGTAGCAGTAAACACAATGCGAGGTGTGAGACCTGCATTGTTGAACGCCGTATCCAGTTCAGAGCGTCCTGTAAAGCCAAATACATAGGTAACCAAAGAGTATGTCGACAAGTCTTCGATGGTGACATGCTCTTTTTTAGCCAACGGATGATCTTTCGTGACTACGATTGAACGATTCCAGTGATAGCACGGTAGCATAATGGCATCTTGATACAAATGCAGAGCCTCAGTTGCAATTGCAAAATTTGCGGTTCCTTTAGCAACAGCTTCCGACATTTGAGAAGGTGTTCCTTGATGCATGTGAAGTGAAACTTTCGGATAACGAGCCGTAAAGCCTTTAATAACATCAGGTAAAGCGTAACGTGCTTGAGTATGAGTAGTAGAAATATTCAGTGTTCCCATTTCTGGGTGGGTATGCTCTCCCGCAACGGCTTTAATACTTTCTACCCTTGCCAATATTTCACTTGAAATACGTACTATATCTTCACCAGCGTCGGTAACCTGTGTGAGATGCTTACCGCTGCGCTCAAATATTTGTATCCCGAGTTCATCTTCTAGCAAACGAACTTGCTTACTAATACCTGGCTGCGAGGTGAACAAGCTTTCTGCCGTCGCTGAGACGTTCAAGTTGTGATTAACAACTTCAACAATGTACTTCAGTTGCTGTAATTTCATCGTTACCCCGTATTCCGTTACTCTAAATTTATATACACAAATAACCTCACATAATTTTAATGTTGAAGTCACTTGGGTATATACCCAAACCACCTTAAGATGCTAGATTCAGCGAACACCTAAGTTGCTTAGGTATATAAGTATTAGTTATAACGCCTTAAGCTAAAAAAAGACAGCAAAAACGCAGATACTTATGTGCTGAGTTTGACTATCAACTATAGTATTAAGTATGTTTTGCTATAGACCCCGCATAAATTGGGGCAAATTTGATTTTTTCATTAATTTTCCTCTAAGTAAGGATAATAATGAAGTTTGTTGTTATCTCGGGTATAGAAACAACACGATATCGTGTATCCTCGGGGGTTAGCTTTTTGTACGGAACGCAGACTTAAGTTTATGAATATTGGTTTAATAATCGCGCTTGTTGCTATTTTGTTGGTTCTCGTAATTGGTTACAACATTATGCTTCAGTACCGCATGAAAGTAGAGACTGCAAAAAAACAAGAGTCCACACGGCATCTAGCAGTTATTGATGCAACAGAGGATCTTATTGGGAACGCTCATCACCTACCCTACAGTAAGGATCTTTTGGTGTGTTTGAACACGCGAATTCTTGATGCACTAGAATCTATGTTTGAATTAGATCCTAAAAACAAGCAGTTGAAGTCTCGTGTTGCCAACATGCAATCTCAAATCCAACAATTAAAAGAAAACTACCAAGGTGGCGAAACGGCTTCGTTCAAAGTACCGAGCAGTGATAAGCAAGCCATTATAATGCTGAAGCTTGTTAAACGATTGCGCGAGACAATTCGAAGTGAGCACAATAAAGGTCGCTTTGAGACTCAAGCTTATGTGGCGGAAAATTCTCGCTTAGAACAAATCCAAGTTCGCATAAACATCGAAAACGTTATTAAACGTGCTAATGATTCGGTATTGAGAGGACAAGCTGGTACGGCGAAGCAGCTTTTGAAAAAAGGCTTAGATGCACTGGCGTCTAAAAATGATTCATATTCCAACAAGGCTAAAGAAAAACTGCAAGCCATGCTGGATGATATGGATCAGAAAAGACAAGACAAAGAAGCGGAACATGCTAAAGATCGAGACGAGAAAGAACGTAACGATGATATGGATGCCCTCTTCGGTGAAAAGAAAAAGTGGTAAACTAGCCATAGACTTATTGAAATCAAAGGTCGCTTTATGCGACCTTTTTTATATTGATGCAATGTTATGATTGAAGAAGAAAATATCCAAAAGCTCCTTGTTCCTATCCAATCCTTTCTCCAGTGCGAGACACCTAAAGAGTGGATAGATGAAGCTAAAAAACCGAAGAATCTACCAACCGTTTTACTTGATCACTTAATGTGTGAACTGAAAGCCGGTCAATCAGCGATGTATTTGATTCGGAAATATGCTGTAGACAAAGACAGTGCTCATACTCTACTAGACTGGTTTAAACCGTATGAGGACTTTGCCTATCGCAAAATAGGGACCATTGAAACTCTCAAGGGTAAAAGTAGTATCTCAAAAGCAATCAAAGCAAAAGGAGACTCCCCATACAGCCAAGATCTCATTGATAAAATGGTGTTGCTGATAAAAGAAGAGCTCCATCACTTCTATCAAGTTCTTGAGATTATGGACAATCGTGGGATCACTTATCGAAATGAATCTGCTAGTCGCTATGCTAAAGGGCTACTTTCGCATATGAAGACTCATGAGCCGGAAACGTTGATCGATAAGCTGATAATAGGTGCCTATATCGAAGCTCGTTCATGCGAGCGTTTTGCTAAATTGGCTCCACATATGGAAGACGACATTAGCAAGTTTTATGTGTCTCTACTGCGCTCAGAAGCTCGTCACTACCAAGACTACTTGTCATTAGCGGAGCAGATTGCTGGAAAAGATATAACAGAGAGAGTGGTATTTTTTGGCAAGGTTGAAGCCGAATTAATTACAACCCCAGATAAAGAGTTCAAGTTTCATAGCGGTATTCCTAATAGGATGTAGACAAAAAGCCCGCCATATTGGCGGGCTTTCCGAATTCAATATAAACGACTAGAAAAGCCTAACATTGAACTAAACACGGTCTTTAGTTTCCAATCAAGTTTTGCTTTAAACCAAAGATTGATTAATGTCTGCAAGAACATTCGCTGGGTCAAGTGCTTGAGTTATCGGTCTGCCAATAACTAGGTAATCAGACCCTGCTTCAATAGCCTCAGCAGGAGTCATTATTCTCTTTTGGTCACCAATAGCAGCACCTGCGGGACGAATACCTGGAGTAACCAGTTTGAAATCTTTCCCTAGTTCTGACTTCAACATCGATGATTCTTGCGCAGAGCACACTACACCATCTAAACCCGAGTTTTTAGTCAGACTCGCCAAACGAACAACTTGTTCCTGAGGAGTGATATCCAAACCGATTCCTGCAAGGTCGGATTGTTCCATACTTGTCAGTACAGTTACACCAATCAACAGTGGGCGATCTTTACCGTAAGGCTCAAGGATTTCACGAGAAGCACTCATCATGCGCTCACCACCACTTGCGTGGACATTTACCATCCATACACCTAATTCAGCAGCCGCTCGTACCGCTTTTGAGCAAGTATTTGGGATGTCGTGAAACTTAAGGTCCAAAAATACTGAGAAGCCTCTCTTATGGAGCTCACGAACAAATTCAGGACCAAACAGAGTAAACATCTCTTTGCCAACTTTCAAACGGCACGAACTTGGGTCAATCTTATCAACAAACGCTAGTGCATCCGCTTTTTTGTCATAATCAAGTGCTACGATGATTTTCTGGTCGATCACTTTTCTCTCCTAATTGTATTTCGTCTGCATCCAGACACTAAACCACCGCTCAATAAGCGGTGGTCTTTAAATCCTGCTATTCGCCATCTAACCCGCGAATCGGCTTAATGGTACCCCAACCTTTGCAAGATGGACAATGCCAATACAAAGAGCGGGTAGAAAAACCACACTTCCTACATCGATGATGAGGTTTTACTTTAAGCTGCTCACCCACCATTCCTTGTAGCGTTGTTAAGCTATCTTTTGCTCTTCCATCTTCAGCTTCCTCAAGATGATAATCCATCAATCGATAAAAGCCTTTCATTGTTGGGTTCTTAACAAGTTGCCTCGTTAATAAAGTCTGTGCCGCGGCAACACCGTCGTGGTTTGCCACAAGCTGAGCAAGCATAAGTTCTGCAGATACCCCTGCTTTTTTCTCAATACAACGATGTAAAAATGCGAGTAAATCGCCTTCTCTATCGAGCTTTTGGTAACATTCGGCAATGGTAGGTAAAACCTGTCCTACAAAGTCGATGTCTTGATCAATAACCTGCTCTAAATAACGAACTGTATTTATGTAATCTTCCTGAGAAAGGTATATTTTACCTAGCGTGATACTCGCCCGAACACAGCGAGAGTCTTCTGTTAGAGCCTTCTTGAGGAGGTTAATTGATTTCTTGGTGTTTCCCTCCCCTTGCTCTTGCATCGCCAATTCACAGTAGTAGTGAGCAATATCTTTTTTGATTCGCTTCCTGCCTAATTTGACCAATGCTGAAGCATATTCAATAGCTTTACTCCACTCTCTGGTTTGTTGGAATATGACGACCAGTTGATGAAGGGCTGCTTCTCGGTGATCAGGCTCGTCCAAAAGCTGCATAAATATCTTTTCTGCACGATCAAGGATGCCAGATACCATGAAATCCTTCGCGAGCTGCTGAAGAGCGATATTTTTTTGATCGATGGTTAAACCAGGACGAGAGATAAGATTTTGGTGAATACGAATAGCACGATCAACTTCACCACGTGATCGAAAAAGATTCCCTAACGCTAAATGCGTGTCAATCGTTTCATCGTCGACTTGGAGAAGCTCGATAAAGTGATCGACCGCTTTGTCTGATTGATCAGAAAGTAAGAGGTTTAAACCCGTGACATACTGTCGGGAAATTTGATTAGATTGTTTCTGCTTGTCGAAATTCGCGCTGCGATTACCCATGTACCAACCATAGGCAGCGGCAATCGGTAACAACAAGAAGAGAAGTTCAAGCATTCAATGTTGCCTTAGGCGTTACTTTGTTGCTTCTCTATCGCTGGCTGTTTGTTAAGTTGTTTCTTCAGCTTACGAATAGTGAGTTTGTACTTAAATTGCAAACTACCAAAAATAAGAGCCGAGAGACTAAACCCTACAACAAACACCAAGCCTAAGAGTAATGATAGATGAAATTCGCCTTTAGCAAGTAAGTAGTTAAATGATACAACTTGCTGATTTTGAGCACCTAATGCTAAGGCGATCAGTACAAGAGCAATCACCAAGATTATTTTTATAATTTTCATAAATCACTACTCCGGAATAAGCTTAAGGGTTAGATTATGCAGGAAATTGAATTATCAAACCATCCAGAATCGATGGAATATGAGTAATTTAATTATAAAAAAGCGGCATACGAGATGCATGCCGCTTTTCTATAATACCAAAAGGTGATTAGCCGTGGATATTTACGCGTTCACGCAATTCTTTACCCGGCTTAAAGTGAGGGACATACTTGCCTTCCAGCTCAACTTTTTCACCAGTTTTAGGATTACGACCCATTCTTGGCTCTCGATAGTGCAGTGAGAAACTACCGAAACCACGGATTTCAATACGATCTCCGCTCTCTAGGGTTGACGCCATATGTTCAAGTATATCCTTGACGGCATCTTCTACTTCTTTTGCAGAAAGATGTGTTTGCTGCGCGCAGAGTCTTTCAATTAGTTCAGACTTAGTCATAGTTCCCCTCATTTCAATGGTATCAAAAAGGCACTTATCGAAAAAAGGGAGCCTAATGGCTCCCCTTAAGCGATTTCTTATTCGCCTTTAGCAGCCTTGAATGCATCAGCCATAGCATTACCGAATCCGCCGTCTTCAGACTTATTCAGTGAAGCCATTGCTTCTTGCTCTTCAGCTTCATCTTTAGCTTTGATAGATAGGTTGATTACGCGGTTCTTACGGTCTACACCAGTGAACTTCGCTTCAACGCTGTCACCAACGCTTAGGATTAGAGACGCATCTTCGATACGGTCACGAGATACTTCAGAAGCACGGATGTAACCTTCAACGCCCTCTACAAGTTCAATTGTAGCACCTTTTGCGTCAACTGCAGTTACAGTACCGTTTACTAGAGTACCTTTCTTGTTGTCAGCAACGTATGCGTTGAACGGGTCGTTTTCCATTTGCTTAACGCCAAGAGAAATACGCTCACGCTCTGCATCTACTGCTAGAACAACTGCAGAGATTTCATCGCCTTTCTTGTATTCACGTACTGCTTCTTCACCAGCAACATTCCAAGAAATGTCAGATAGGTGAACAAGACCGTCGATGCCGCCTTCTAGACCGATGAAGATACCAAAGTCAGTGATAGACTTGATCTTACCAGTAACTTTGTCGCCTTTAGCTTGAGCTTCAGCGAATGACTGCCATGGATTAGCTTTACATTGCTTAAGACCTAGAGAAATACGACGACGTTCTTCGTCGATCTCAAGAACCATAACCTCAACTTCGTCGCCAACATTAACAACTTTAGATGGGTGGATGTTCTTGTTAGTCCAATCCATTTCAGAAACGTGAACTAGACCTTCAACGCCTTCTTCGATTTCAACGAAGCAACCGTAGTCAGTTAGGTTAGTTACACGACCAGAAAGCTTGTGACCTTCTGGGTAACGCTTAGCGATTGCTACCCATGGATCTTCGCCTAGTTGCTTAAGACCTAGTGATACACGAGTGCGGTCACGGTCGAACTTAAGAACTTTAACTAGGATTTCATCACCAACGTTCACGATCTCAGATGGGTGCTTAACACGCTTCCAAGCCATGTCTGTGATGTGTAGAAGACCGTCAACACCACCAAGGTCAACGAATGCACCGTAGTCAGTAAGGTTCTTAACGATACCTTTAACTTCAGTACCTTCTTGAAGAGTTTCAAGAAGCTCGTCACGCTCAACGCTGTTTTCAGATTCGATAACCGCACGACGAGAAACAACAACGTTGTTACGCTTCTGGTCTAGCTTGATTACTTTGAACTCTAGCTCTTTGTTTTCTAGGTGAGCAGTGTCGCGAATAGGACGTACGTCTACTAGTGAACCAGGTAGGAAAGCACGGATACCGTTTAGTTCAACAGTGAAACCGCCTTTAACTTTACCGTTGATAACACCAACAACAGTTTCAGCTTCTTCGTATGCTTTCTCAAGTACGATCCAAGCTTCGTGACGCTTCGCTTTCTCACGAGAAAGTTGAGTTTCACCGAAACCATCTTCAACAGCGTCTAGCGCAACATCTACTTCAGTACCAACTTCAACTTCAAGTTCGCCAGCAGCGTTCTTGAATTGTTCAGCAGGGATAGCAGACTCAGACTTAAGGCCAGCGTCAACAAGAACGAAACCGTTCTCGATAGCTACTACAGTACCTTTAACAATAGTACCTTGTTGGAATTCAGTCTCGTTTAGAAACTCTTCAAAGAGTTGAGCAAAAGATTCAGTCATTATTTGATCTTCAATAATTAAACGTCCACGGGTATCCTACCGCATGGGGTTGATAAAAATGCCAGTCATCATCCTTGCGACCAACAGTCCTATTGCCTCGATATCGTTATCAAGACAATTTAGATTCAATATATTCAAGTGCTTGAACCACCACTTCATCGATAGAAAGCGATGTAGAATCAAGTACTAACGCATCATCCGCAGGACGCAACGGTGCAACCGCTCGATTACGATCACGGTCGTCTCTGTCTTGGATCTCGCGTAAAAGGTCATCAAATTTAACATCATGCCCCTTTTCTTGCAACTGCTTGTAGCGGCGATTGGCTCTTTCTTCTGCACTTGCATCTAAAAAGATTTTGGCGATAGCAGACGGAAATACAACCGTGCCTAAATCTCGACCATCACCGACCAAACCAGGTTCTGCAGCAAAAGAGCGTTGACGACGTAGCAAAGCCTCTCTTACACGAGGTAACGCGGCAATTTTTGATGCTGCATCACCAGTGGTTTCTTTGCGAAGTTCTTTTGAAACATCTTCGCCCTCGAGGATAACTTTAACCAAGTCACCATCGGCAATAAATTGCACGTCCAAATGGGTAGCAATCGGAACCAAAGCCTCTTCCGAGCTCGTGTCGACCCCATGATGTATAGCGGCCAGAGCCAATACCCGATATATCGCTCCGGAATCCAACAAGTGAAAGCCTAATTTTTCCGCCAACAACATACAAAGCGTGCCTTTACCTGCACCACTTGGACCATCTACTGTAATGACTGGAGGTTGAAGGGACATGTTTTTCTCCGTTTTCGTTTGTAGCAAACACTTTAGTGAGCATTCGCTTTTATCGGCGCGCTATTATACCGAAAGCTATGGTGAATAAAACACAAAAAAGTCCGTATATTAAGGTGTGTGCTTTCTACAACTTTCTGTTTATTCGAGAAATTGTAATACCACTTACACCAAACGGACTTTTCTTCAAAATATAAGACCTTGCTAAATTATAGCTTAAAGAATAGGTCTTTGACCTTTCGATACCCACTTCATGATCACGTTATCAACAATGTCTGCACTTGCCCCAGTAAGCTTGTCAGACAATTTTTTCTTTTGAACATAATGTATCGCTAAGACAGTTTTATCTTTGCATGCTTGCATAACCAAATCGTCGGACGTCGAAATCTCGTCGACCAAACCAAGATCTTTTGCCTGAGTACCAAACCAATGCTCACCCGTCGCCACTTTATCTAATTCAAGAGAGGGTCTGCGCTCGCGAATAAAGTTTTTAAACAGACCATGAGTTTCTTCCAACTCTTCTTTAAATTTTTCACGGGCCTTATCGGTATTCTCACCAAACATGGTTAAGGTGCGCTTATATTCACCAGCAGTAAGTTGCTCATAGTCAATATCATGCTTTTTAAGCAATTTGTTGAAGTTAGGCAACTGAGCAATAACACCGATTGATCCGACTACTGCAAATGGGGCAGAAATAATCTTATCGGCGACACACGCCATCATGTATCCCCCACTTGCCGCAACTTTATCGACAGAAATGGTTAATGGAAGGTTCGCTGCTTTTAGTCGATCAAGCTGAGAAGACGCTAGACCGTACGCATGTACCATGCCGCCACCAGACTCAAGCTTCACCAAGACTTCATCGCCGTCTTGCGCTACAGCGATAATGGCACTGATTTCTTCACGAAGCGCTGCCACTTCTTTTGCGTCGATCGAACCGTTAAAATCAAGTACAAACAAGTGCGGTTTTCGATTTGCTTCTAGCTCACCACCCTTTGCCGCTTTTTTAACTTCTTTTTCTCGCTCTTTGTCCTTTTCTTTTTGTGCTTTCTTATCTGCTTTATGTTTGGCTTTTAAATAAGCGTCGTCATGCAAATGATGCTCTAGCTGTTCAACGCTGTGCTCGTATCGCTCAGTCAGGTTTGTGACTTCAAGCTCGCCTTTTGCACCAGCTTGCTTTCCGCTCACTGACTTAACAACCACCAGCAAAACCACGACCGCAGCCAGTAATGTGACGATCTTAGCTAAAAATAATCCGTAATCTAACAAAAATTCCAATGTGATATCCCCAAAAGAATGAATTGGTGTATTGTAACGATCTTGTCACGATTACCAATAGTTAAAACCGAAATACCTTGATGACCTATCAAATACTTATGAGTCTGCAAGGTGGTTAAAGATTCATTAAACAAGGTGAGAAAAGTGGATTATTCAATCTCAGAGAAAGCCCTAGAAGGAAGAGTAATTTTAGTGACCGGTGCAGGTGCTGGCATAGGGAAACAAGCAGCATTAAGCTACGCGCAACATGGTGCGACCGTAATATTACTTGGTCGAACTGTTGCGAAACTAGAAAAAACTTATGATGAAATTGAAGCTTTAGGCGCTCCCCAACCTGCCATTATTCCCCTTGATATGAAAGGCGCTAGCAAACAAAACTATATTGATATGGTAGAGACAATTGAAGGTCAATTCGGACGTTTAGATGGTGTTCTACACAATGCCAGCCTATTAGGTGTTATTAGCCCATTTGACCAAATCGGAGAAGATACATACGACGATGTAATGCAGGTCAACGTAAAAGCTCAATTTCTGATGACCCAAGCGGTCTTACCTCTGCTCAAAAAATCCCCTGATGCTCGACTTGTCTTCACATCTTCAACGGTCGGGCATGATGGTCGCGCTTTTTGGGGGACTTACGCAATGTCCAAGTTTGCGACTGAAGGAATGATGCAAGTCTTAGCTGATGAGTTAGAAGAAACGAATGTACAAGTTAACGCTATAAATCCAGGCGGAACTCGAACAGGAATGCGAGCCAAAGCCTACCCTGCAGAAGATGTTGAGCTGCTAAAAACGCCTTTAGACATTATGCCTTTGTATTTGTACTTGATGGCTCCTGAAGGGAAAGCGGTTAACGGGCAGTGCATCGACGCGCAACCTAAAAAATAGAATTAAATTCCTGAAGCCAAAAAGGTTGGCTTTAAGAAGTTCATAAAACAAAAAACCCGGCGGCTGCCGGGTTTTTCTAAAGAATGTCTCTCAACCTATCTTGGGTAACTTTTACCAATACATCGGGTTGAAACTTCGATATAAATTTATTACACCCTACTTTCTCAACCATCGCTTCATTGAAGCTCCCACTCAAAGAGGTATTGAGAGTGATGTATAAGTCTTTCATACGCGGGTCACTTCGTACTTCATGGGTCAGCTTGTAGCCATCCATTTCTGGCATCTCTGCATCGGTGATCATCAGAAGAAGTTCTCTGGCAACATCTTTTCCTTCATCACACCAAGATTTAAGTAGAGTCAGCGCTTCTAAGCCATCATTACATTCTAAAATCTCTAAACCAAGTTGGCTTAGCGTACCTTTCACTTGGTTTCTTGCTGTAGAAGAATCATCAACGATGAGGATTTTTCGACCCGACATCTGTTGAGACAGATCTTCATCTAAAACGCCATCAGAAATCGACACATCATAATCAACAATTTCAGCCAATACTTTTTCAACATCAATGATTTCAACGATACGCTTTTGTTCGTTCTCAACAATGTTGGTGATTGCGGTTAAGTAATTAGCTCGACCCGCGGTTTTTGGCGGTGGTTGAATCTCGGTCCAAGCTGTGTTTATGATGTTTCTTACTTGGCCAACCAGAAAGCCTTGAATAGTCCGGTTGTATTCGGTGATGATCAAGTTTTGCTCTTCTTCATCTTGCATAGGTCTAAAACCAATAGCAGCCCGAAGATCGATAACAGGAAGAGACTCCCCTCGCAATGAAGCAACACCCGTTATGTAGTGATGTGAGCCTGGCAATTTGGTGAGAGGAGGAAGCTTTAAAACTTCACGGACCTTAAAAACGTTTACAGCAAAGATTTGTGAGCTATTGAGCTGGAACAATAACAGCTCCAATCGGTTTTCACCGACTAGCTGTGTTCTTTGGTCAACGCTGCTTAATACTCCAGACATAAAGTTTCTCACTCATTTATCAATAATTACAGAGTACAGCATCAATTGCATCTGCGCCATATTGTGAACCAACAAAACAGGTTCAACCTATACAGGATTAGCTTACCCTTCAACCACTTTCATGAGCAGTTGACCATCATACATAGCTTGTTTAATCAAAGCGGCACCCGGCATCGTTGCTTCTGTATAGAAACGACTCTCCTCCAATTGTAGGTCTTGATGGTAAACTGGCAAGGTTTGAGTCTCGATACATTCTTGAATCACGGGATACAAAATCGATCTCGCCTGATTAATCACACCGCCAATCAACACTTTTTCGGGGTTAAATAAATTGATAACAATAGCAACCGCAGCCCCAAGATAACGTCCTAACTGCTGTATTTCTTCAATGGCTAATTGATCGCCCGATTCGGCTGCTTCGCAAATACTTTCGACGGTTACGTTATCGCGAGGAATGGAAGTATGGTCACCTTTTTCAATTCGCGCAGCCACGACTTCTCTGAGCGCTTTTGAGCTTGCGAGTGTTTCGAGGCATCCTATATTGCCACAATGACACTGGTTACCTTTTGGGTCGATTTGGATATGCCCCAGCTCTCCGATATTGCCATGACGCCCCTGTAAAACTCGCCCATCCAGTATGATACCAGCGCCTAAACCGTGATGAATGGAAATCAGTACTGAATTATCGACACTTTGAGAGTTGCCAAACAACTTTTCAGCCAGCGCCCAAGCCCGAGTATCATTCGCAATAAACACAGGGAGCCCTGTCGCTTTATAGATTTCTGGTCCCAACGCTAAGTTATTCACGTTGTAATGTGGCATTTGTAACACCACACCTTTATCAGAATCCACTAAGCCTGGAAGGGTAAGTGCAATACTCGTTACCCGATCTAGTTTGTCGGAGTAACCTTGGAAAAATTCTTCAATTTCATGAAGAAGTCTTTCCAACACATCTTCTTGCTCTATTTCCTCAATGGTGATTTTTGTATCCACCAGCACAGAGCCGCCATGCTCATGTAAGGCAATCGTTAAATAACCACGCCCTAAACGCATAGACAGAAACTGCCACCCTTCGTTATTGGTTTGAAGACCAACAGCAGGACGACCACGGCTTGTCGCTTCTTGCACCGTCGTTTCGTGAATTAGGTGAGCATCAATGAGCTCTCTGGTAATTTTAGTAATACTGGCTGGTGCCAGCTCGCTGGTTTTGGATAAGTCTATACGAGAAATAGGACCTTTAAGGTCTATCAATTTATATACACGGCCAGCATTGACCTGCTTGATATGATCAATATGGCCTGGTTGAGCCATGTACATAGAAAACTCCGAAGATTGTAAACCCACTAATTTTTTTACTTTGAAAAGTAATTGTGAAGCGGCTTGATCCATCGTCGTGACTCCCATCACGTATCTATCAGATCTTTTTATACAAGTTTGAATTTAGACATTTTTTAAAGACTAGAATAGTGATCAAGTCGATGTTTTTTTGCGCACGAAAATATCTCTCAATCGCTACACTAATTCATACAAGAACAAAAATGCATGGAAAATTCGCGATCAAACGGAGAATGATATGTCTAAATTACTCAGACGAACAAAAATTGTTGCTACCTTGGGTCCCTCAACAGACAAAGGCAACAATTTAAAAGAGATAATAGAAGCAGGCGCTAATGTTGTAAGGATGAATTTTTCTCACGGAAGTTCAGAAGACCACATACATCGCGCGCAAAAAGTCCGACAAATCGCTGCAAAACTTGGAACACATGTTGCCATATTAGGTGACTTACAAGGTCCTAAAATTCGAGTATCAACATTTAAAGACAATAAGGTCAACTTAGACGTTGGAGCAAAATTTGTCTTAGATGCAGAGCTGCTACCTGGCGAAGGATCGGTCGCATCAGTCGGCGTTGACTATAAAGAGTTGCCAAAAGATGTATCCAAAGGAGATGTCCTTCTTCTGGATGATGGTCGCGTACAGTTGAAGGTCATGTCAGTAGAAAATACCAGAGTCCACACAACGGTTCTCGTCGGTGGTCCTCTTTCAAACAACAAAGGAATAAATAAAAAAGGGGGTGGACTGTCTGCCGAAGCACTGACAGATAAGGACAAAGCCGACATTCTTACTGCCGCAAAAATAAAAGTCGACTACCTTGCCGTTTCTTTCCCTCGCAATGGCGAAGATATGAGATACGCTCGCAGGCTCGCCACCGACGCAGGGCTGAGTGCAAAGCTGGTAGCCAAAGTAGAAAGAGCCGAATCCGTTGAAGACGAAGAAAGCATGGATGATATTATTTCCGCATCAGACGCGGTTATGGTAGCGAGGGGTGATCTCGGTGTTGAAATCGGAGACCCAGAACTCGTAGGCGTGCAAAAACAACTCATACTTCGTGCTCGACGACTCAATCGTACCGTTATCACGGCAACCCAAATGATGGAATCCATGATTGAGAACCCACTTCCTACCCGAGCTGAAGTTATGGATGTCGCCAATGCAGTACTGGATGGTACTGACGCTGTAATGCTTTCTGGGGAAACTGCTGCGGGTAAGTATCCTGTCGAAACCGTTAAATCTATGGCTGAAGTGTGTATTGGTGCGGAAAAAATGCCTTCGCTCAACGTGTCTGGACACCGCTTAGAAACGAAATTTGAGTCAGCATCTGAAACTATTTCTATGGCAACCATGTATGCCGCAAACCACCTAGATGGCGTAAAAGCGATGGTGAGCCTAACGGAGTCAGGTAAAACTGTACTCATGATGTCTCGTTTAAGCTCCGGGCTTCCCATCTTCGCTCTGTCTCGCAATGAAGATACCCTTAATCGATGTACTTTATATCGTGGGGTGACTCCCGTTTACTTTGGTAGCGATGGTGCATCTGGCTTAGATACTACCTACTCTGCTCTGGAAACATTAAAAGGGAAAGGGTTATTGGATGTCGGTGATACTGTCATTATCACGCAAGGCGATGTCATGGACCTTATTGGATCTACCAACTGTATGAGAATCATTGAGGTAAGATAACGTCACTTAAATTGACGTAAATATTTCGATGTAAACATAGAAAGAGCAAGTAAAAAGGCTCATTAACTTGCTCTTTCTTCCGTCATTACCTTTTAAAGCTATGCAGAGCGAGGGTTCATATCAGACTCGGCTTGCAAAAACGTATTGACGAAATTATTACCGGCTTTTAATCCAAGCTCATAGTCCGCAAGAAGGGCTTCACGATCACTAAGTAGAGAAGTGGACTCAAGTGGAGATTCAGGGTGGATTTGAAGAATAAAACAATCATCAGGAGGCGAAGTCAGAAATTGTTGTGTCAATGAGTAAGTCTGATAATGCACCATCAACATATCCGCTAAACCAGAATCGAATGTTTCCCCCAACATATGACTTAAACGGTAAACGTCACCCGCGCCAAATAGCCATCGCCCACCATTCAAAAGCCTTGCTTGCGAAAGCAATTTGTTTTGTTGCGCAGATTGATTAAATCTTTCAATGAAGAAATCAGACCAATCATTTTTCCATTCTTGTACTTTGCTATCCCATTGGTTTTGCAAAGCATCGACAGACTGACGCAACCAAATAGGCATGCCGTCATTCACTGTAGCGGGAACATCATCTTTCGGTATTTCTTGTTCAAACGGCTCCGTTCTAATAACAACAATGCATCGACTTCCGGTCCTCCACGCTTCCTGTACGGGAATAGAAGCAGAGACGCCACCATCAAGGTATCGCTTACCATCAATCACGACCTCTCCTTTATACAGCCTAGGTATGGCACATGTTGCCTTTAGTACATTGACCCAGTTATCTTCAAGCATGGGAAGATAATGATCCTGTAAATGAACAGCATCCGTTACTGAAGCAAAAGCACTTTTCCCGACTAATTGACTTCTGCCCAGATCAACATCGAGCTTATATGGGTATTGGCTAACTTTATCCAGTGCCCAATCTATATCGAGCGTTTGCTTGTTTCGGATATAGCCAAACAGGCTAAAAAATTCTGGCTGAGTCGTCAGGTCTAGTAGAAACGAGCGACCAAGCCCAGCCTGCCTACAGATATAAGCACATAAATTCAACGCGCCAGCAGAAGTGCCGTAGTAAGTATTGAAGGGATCAAAATCAGAGAGGAGAAAGGCATCTAAAACACCAGCTGTGAAGATTCCACGTTGCCCACCACCTTGGGCAACCAGTGCTGTTTTACCACCAAAGTAATTTTGCAAACGTTGAGTATTAACATTGGTGGTAGAGTCGGTTACTACCCCTGTATTACTCATGCATGAACAATCTTAAGCAGTTGTAATGGCTATAACTGCAAACGCCACAAGCACAGTAAATACAACAATGGTTGTTCCAAGGGCAAATTTAAAATCAAAGTCCATACATCACCTCCGGTTATTAACAAATTAATAACAGCAGATACTCTTCCATTCAAGACTTCTCGCTATCCACGTTTTAAGTATGCTGCCAGTATCACATTTGAATTCTTTCATCACATTTCGATGAATTCAGTACACAAACATCAATATTTGCTCTTTTTTCCGTCAAATGAACTTTTCATATCCAAAGTTATAAATATTTATTAAATAGCTAATAATAGTTTTATAAGAAACGATAGAAGCAAAAAATTAGAATCATTCACTGATTTATTAGGTTTATGTCAAATTAAAGACAAGTAACAAACAATAATCCACACAATAGAAACTATTGCCTTACAACTGGTTAATGGGTAGTCTCGACTCTATGCATAGCGGAATGTTCCAGAATATGCACACACACATCGTAATAATCAGAATTAACCACTAAGTTACAACCCACAAATCAGAGTTAACCCCTAAGATATTGCCGTTTAACATACGATTCGTATCGTTCATATGACTCCAGAGCAATAACAAAACATAAAAGGGAACCGTTTTGTGGTGAAAATTTTGATCTTAGTAAAGTCGTTAGGAGTTACATAATGAAACGAGAACAATGGGGATCCCGTGCGGGCTTTATTCTTGCCGCAGTAGGATCAGCAATCGGGTTAGGGAACATTTGGCGTTTCCCTTACATGGCTTACGAGAACGGTGGCGGCGCATTTTTTATTCCATACCTTTTTGCCATGATCACCGCTGGTATCCCATTCATGATCCTAGAGTTCAGTATGGGACAGAAATATCGTGGTTCTGCACCGAAAACACTCGCAAAAATACATTCAAAATTTGAATGGCTTGGTTGGTTCCAAGTTGGTGTAGCCGCAGTTATTGCTGTGTACTACGTTGCCGTTATTGGATGGGCGATTTCTTATTTCGGAATGTCGTTTACTCAGGAGTGGGGAGAAGATACTAATGCATTCTTCTTCAGCGAATACTTGCAACTCGGCGACAACTCCCCGACGAATCTAGGCAGTATCCAATGGAAAATTGCCATTGCAATGCTTATTGCTTGGGGAATCACCTACGCTGCAATCGTTGGAGGCGTAAAGGCCGGTATCGAACGTGCTTCTAAGATTATGATGCCTGTTTTATTCATTATGGTTATCGCACTTATTGGTCGTATGGTATTTCTACCAGGCGCCCTAGATGGTGTGAACTATATGTTTGAACCTGATTTCAGTAAGATCTGGGACGTAAAAGTTTGGGCCGCTGCGTATGGTCAGATCTTTTTCACCTTGAGTATTGGTTTTGCCATTATGCTCGCTTACTCAAGCTACTTGCCTGAAAAATCAGACATAACAAACAACGCATTCATGACTGTTTTGATTAACTGCGGGTTCTCTATCCTTGCAGGTATCATGATATTCTCTGTGTTGGGCTATATGGCTCAGGAACAAGGCAAGCCACTTACTGAAGTTGTTTCAGCAGGTGTTGGCTTGGCTTTCGTAACACTTCCAGCTGCCATTAACTTACTTCCGGCACCTTATATTCTTGGTCCGCTGTTCTTCTTTGCTCTTGTTGTTGCTGGTTTGAGTTCTCACATTTCCATAATGGAAGCCGTAACATCTGCCATTATGGACAAACTAAATTGGAGCCGTAAGAAAGCGGCAAATATTGTCATCGGTGTAGGCCTTGTTGTTTCAATGGCATTTGCAACCAATGGTGGTTTGTTGCTACTTGACTTGGTTGACCATTTCGCGAACAACGTTGGTATTATGCTGGGTGGCTTCATTGAAATCTTGCTAATGGCTTGGTTGTTGAATAAAGTCGGCGATGTACGTGAATACGTGAATTCCACATCGGATTTCTCAATTGGCCAATGGTTCGACATTTGCCTACGTTTCATTACTCCAGTGATTTTAGCGATTATTTTGGTGACTAAACTGAACGCGCTATTCACAGAAGGCTATGGCGGCTACGACCTGACGCTAGGTTGGGCACTCATTGCTGCATTATTTGTATTCGGTCTAATTATTAACGCTACGAGCAGTAAGGAGAGCAACGCATGACAACAAGTGCAATCATCATGATGGTTTTAGGCTTAGGCATTACTTGGGGTGGCGCGGCCATCTGCATCAAACGTGCAATGAATAAGCAAGATTAAAATCTCTACTCTATTTACGTTAAATGCCGGCTAAAATAGCCGGCATTTTCTATTCTTCAATCTGCTCAAAACGCATAACGAATGCCTAACGAAGCATCTAAACCGAGATTCAGTCCTTTATGCACATTTAACCCTGGTGCTACCTGAGCATAAGCATCCCAGCCATTAGCAAAATCCCAATCTAACCCCAAAGGCAGTCTTGGACCAAAGCTTTCCTCCCACCCAATCCAGCCACCTGCACCAAAATACCAAGTGAATGGAACATCAGAGGATTCAAAGCGTCCTTTTTTTAGTAGATAGTCGGCAGACACGCCATGATTGCCAATAGCAAAATTATAGGTGTCTTGATATTGAGCAACCGCACTCAGCCCTTGATCGATTGCCATACCAAACTTCCAATCCCCACTTGGTGACGATTCAGCCATTGCAGTTTGAGATATTCCTATTGTTAGCGCGAATACGCTTAGAGATAGTGATCTTAGCGACAAAGTATTTAGCGATAACGTAAGTCGATTCATTTTCAACCCTCACATATTTTCATTGCGCGGATTGTGCGTAAATCTCTCGAAAGGGTAAATAGGAAAGACGTAAGGTTTCTGTAAAAACATTAAACACTAGAGCTCATGAACACGATGGTGTTCGAGTGTACAAACTCTTGCTGTTGAGAAATCCATTTTTATCGGCTTGGAAAACAAAAAAAAGACCAGCATTGCTGATCTTTTCCTCTGGTCTCTTCGCTTGACGCAAAGTTAGGTCCTACTGAGCATATCTTAATCTTGTTCGGCTTTTTTGTGACCTTCTTGAAGATGCACAACATCAACTAAATCATCACCAGATACTTGGAACGCTTGACCAAAACCTTTAACAAATAACCCTTGTATTGGCGTTAGTTTAAAGAGTTTAAAATCTTGAAGCTGGCTAAGACCATCAATGATATCGCCAAATCGACCTCTCATTTGATCGACAACTTCTCCCCAAAGTGCTTCTTCTCTATCAACGACTGATGCCGTAGCGTCAAATGTTAAGCGCTTGCGTGCGAATAATTGCTTAGATGAATCTTCATCTTCAATCATCATGATCGAAACTTGAGGGTTTTGACCTAGGTTTCTAGCGTGACGAGCAATCTCAGAAATCAAAACGAAATATCCGTTCTCATTCTGAACAAAAGGAGCATAACTAACATTTGGTCGGTTTTCGCCATCTACCGTAGCCAGTTGAAGTGTTTTTCGCTCTGCACGAAATTCTTTAATTTCTGGTCCCAAACGCGTTTGAAGACGCTCTTGCTTAACAACTTGATCCATCATTTTCTCTCCTACCACTTATTCTCAATCTAGCACGCTACTTTAAGTTTATTAATTTATGGAACCCCATTTATGTGGCGTAGCGTGTGACTATGTAATTTAGACGTACTGCTTTTTAAGCGCGTTAAATTTCTCTACCTGATCCGGAAGCAACTTCCGGCTTTCGTCTCGCCCTAGGTAAATTTTAAAGATGCTGTCACCTTGCTCTGTAAAAAATCCAAAGTAATGACTTTCTTTACCCCTAAACGGTTTACTAACAAGCGCAACGCTTTTCACAAGGTCTAGTTTTAAATGGCCATGCATTTCGCCTTTATCTCCCATAAGGTTGTAGTAGCCTCGTGCTACTTTTCCTTTCGGGAAAGGGGCTTTCACTTCAAATATTGATCCCATTGAGTGAACGATGGTGGTTACAGGTCCCCACCCTACAAGCCCTTCTAGAAGTTCCTGTGCGAACTCACCATCAATCATTGTCACCATACCTTCAGGCAACGAGCGAACAACATCATGTTCAGAAACGTCAAGCTGCTCCGCAACTGAAACAGGTAACAATGTTGGGTCTTGCTCTAAAATCTGTGCGACTTTCTGCTTTAGTTCATTTTTTTCCATAATCATTTCCAATATTGAGCTAAGCCACGCAGGCTTCTCTTTCGTAGTATTGCAATGCCTGAATCACTCCCTGAGCCAATGTAACCGACCAAAATGAGCCAGCAACTGTCAACGTAAGGTAGTCTCCTTCAAGGTTGACCAAGCCTTTTTCCTGCCAATTTTCAAACAATGGTCTTAGCCATGAAAACACTCCAGAATATCCGGCACTTTCAAGACCACTTGCACGTAGGACTCCAGAATCAAAGCCAGCTTTTACCTCGTCGTGCAAGTCGGCGTGCAAAGATCGGGGCATCATCATGGCGGCTGTCGGTAAGCCCGATTTCACTCGCTCATTATATTGATCGAGCGTACGTACATTCATCAATGAATACCCCGACAAATGTCCTCCCGCTCCACATCCAACAGGTAAAACCTCAGCAGATGTTTTTGCGATACTGTTATACAGACTACGTTCGCGGTTATCTCGAGCCCAATGGTTAACACTCAGTCGCTTGATGTGGTGCTTAGACATAAAATCCACACCCTGTGCGAACAATGCTGCCTTTTCGGGAGTTGATGCCGGCGGAGGCATTTTCCCTTTTTCAACTAAATTGATCATCGGAGCAGAGCCTCCAACCATCAATTGGTACAAATCAATGCCATGCGCACCTGTATCTATGTAATCCTTTAGATCTTGCTCAAAAACCTCACTATTCTGATGAGGCAAGCCATAGAGTAAATCGATAACAATGGGTGCAGCTTCTTGACGGCTCAGCTCAGATAAACGTTTAAGCACTACTTCTCTGTCATCTAAGCGTTTCGCTGTCCGGCGAACAAGCGTATTAAAACTCTGTACACCAAAAGAAAAGCGGTTAAACCCACCTTCCAAAGCATTATCAAACATTTCATCGCCGAAACGATTTATACGACCTTCAAGTGTAATTTCACAATCCGTGGTCAGTGGAAACAAGGTTCGAATCTTGGTTCCGAGAATCCTAATTTGCTCAGGTGACAGATCTGTTGGTGTTCCGCCACCTATATACACAGCATGAAACGCGTTGGACTGAGTCCAAGGTTGTTTCGCTTTATGTTCCAGTTCAACTAACAATGCAGAGAAATATTCATCGACCAGTTTCCGGCTTGCTGCATTCTGAAAGAAATTGCAAAACGTACAACGCACTCGGCAGAAAGGAACATGAACATAAAGGCATCTTTTTTTGCCAGCTACACCTTGTGTATCTGACAACACTTTTTTTAGCTGCTCGGATAGTTGCTCTTGAGAAAGTGGAGGCTGTGCATGAGCTCCAGCGTGTGCTGAATGCTTTTTCTCGAAGGCAAATCTCAACGGATCTGGGGTAGATGCACCCAATACAGATTCGTCCAGCATTTGAAGGTTTATAGTCATTTTTACTTACACGAATTGTGCCTCAAAAGGCTTAGATAACTAAGCTCGCAATATAGTAAGTTTCCGATTATGATAATGCAATTGATAATTAGTGTCATTCGTATCAGTATGTCACAACAGTGTATTTATTTCTAAAATCAACAATATGCAACAGTACAAACTGAAACTTTAACCAAAAAAAGAATATTTCACATTATGGACAAGACTCACTCATTCTTAAAAACTCTGACGATTGCACTGGCTTCTTTGCTAGCAAGTACATCTCTTATCGCCCAAGAGCGTCTTATCAGTGCGGGCTCAGCGGTAACTGAATTGGTTGACGCACTTGGTGCATCGTCCCAGCTTGTTGCCGTCGATGTCACAAGCGCACAACCAGAGGGAAAGCGCTTGCCTGTGATTGGTTATCATCGTCAATTGTCTGCAGAGGGTCTCTTAGCGTTGTCGCCAAACATGCTTATCGGCTCTGAAGAAATGGGACCAGAAACCACACTGACATTATTAAAGAATGCTGGCGTAAAAGTTGAAGTCGTTAATACCTCCCCTACTGTTGATGGTCTGCTAGAGCGAATTGATGAAGTGGCATCGATTACTCATACAAACGAAAAAGCAGGTGCACTAAAACAAACCGTGCAAGAAAAGATTGAGTCCATTCAAAACAACCACCCGGCCAAAGCCGAACAAAAACGTGTACTTTTCCTTCTAATTCATGAAGGTCGCCCTGCCAATGTTGCAGGTAGCGAAACGACCCCAGATGCGTTAATCACATTGGCTGGTGCACTTAACCCCGTGGCTCAATCCGTAAAGTCTTATAAACCCCTTTCAACTGAGTCTTTGGTAGAGATGCAGCCAGATGTCATTCTCGTCAGTGGACGAAGTTGGGAAAAACTGGGTGGTGCTGATGCAATATTGAAATCAATGCCCTTATTAGCCGCCACACCAGCAGGTAAAAACAAAGCTTTTATTACTATTGATGGACAAGCTTTAGTTGGCGGTTTGGGGCTTAAGACACTTGAAGAAGCTCAACGCGTAAATAAGATTTTATACGCACCTGAAAAGAACTAATCATGCTCAGACGAATTCCAATTTCAGCATTGTTGTTGCTGTTTTCTGCGTTATTGGTGTTTATTTCAGCAAGCTCTATTGCGGTTGGTCCAATGAACATCTCCATATTGGATAGCTTCAAAAGCTTACTCCCTTCACTTTTTGAATTGCCGAGCCATATTCAGGTAGTCATCACAGAAATACGTTTGCCTCGTACACTCATGTGTTTGATTATTGGTGCTATATTGGCGCTTTGTGGTGCCGTAATGCAGGGATTATTTCGCAACCCACTTGCCGAACCTGGTATTATTGGTGTGTCGGCGGGCGCAATGCTTGGGGCAGCCCTTGCAATGGTATTACTTGCAAGTTGGCTAGAAAATGCATCTGCCGTAGCGAGCCTTTTTGCAGTTCCAGTGTTTGCTTTTATTGGTGGCGTAATTACGACTATGATCGTGTACCGATTGGGTACGAGTAAGTTCGGTACATCAGTCACGATAATGCTATTAGCAGGCATTGCCATCAGTGCGCTAAGCGGTGCTGGTATTGGTTATCTGAACTTTGCTGCCGACGATCAAGCACTCCGCGACCTCTCTTTGTGGTCTATGGGCTCTCTCGCAGGTGCAACGTGGTCTGGAATAAGTCTAAGTGCTGCAACTCTTGCGTTACTCTATTTTGCCTTTCGACGTGAAGCTATGCCCTTAAACGCTATGTTGCTAGGAGAATCTGAAGCCGCGCACATGGGCGTAAACGTTCAGTCTTTTAAAAGACGGCTCATTATTATGTCAGCAATGGGCGTTGGGGTAGCAGTAAGCTTAACAGGTATCATAGGCTTCATTGGCTTGGTCGTTCCACACTTAATTAGAATGTTGGTAGGCCCCGATCATCGAAGCTTACTCCCACTATCTGCTTTGTTTGGTGCGCTGCTGTTAACCATGTCGGACATGATAGCTCGCGTGGCAGTGACTCCAGCTGAATTGCCTGTGGGGATTGTTACCGCTCTCATTGGTACACCTTTTTTCCTGTTCATTTTGGTTCAGCAAAGAGGGAAAATAATATGATGCCTCTGAATTCTCGAGTGTTGTCTGCACAGAATCTCGATTTAAGTTTTGGTAATCGAAAGATCATTGATAACCTTTCCATCGAAATTTTTTCAGGACAAGTAACAGCACTATTAGGTTCAAATGGTGCTGGAAAAAGTAGCCTTCTTAAATTGCTTAATGGTGAAATACCTTCTCACTCAGACATCCAATATTTAGGAAAATCACGCTCGAATTGGAATAAAAGTGAACTTGCGAAACACGTGGGTATACTGCCTCAACACAGTACTTTAAGTTTCCCTTTTCTAGCAAAAGAAGTGGTAGAGCTGGGCGCTATGCCGCTTAAGATCTCCCACTCTGATATTCAAACGCGCGCGACTGAGATGATGGAACAAGTCGATGTGTCGAATTTGGCAGATAGGCTCTACCCTTCACTCTCCGGAGGCGAAAAACAACGTGTCCATCTCGCACGAGTTCTTCTACAGCTCTCAAGCAGCGAAAATAAGATTCTTATGCTGGACGAGCCGACTTCGGCCCTCGATCTTGCTCATCAACACAGTACATTGAATCTTGCCAATAAGCTTGCAGCAGAAGGGGCAGCGGTCATTGTTGTTCTGCATGATCTCAATTTGGCAGCTCAGTATGCAGATAGATTAGTCTTCCTAAATAAAGGCAAAATAGTGGAAGATGGCGAACCTTGGTCGGCGCTAAAACCAAAGCTCATTGAAGAAGTTTATGGCTTTTCTACACTGATAGAGAAACACCCAAAAAGTGACTTTCCAGTGGTCTACCCTGCTTAATACCGCCATTAAAAAACAAAAAGCCAGCCTCGTAATAAGGCTGGCTTTGTTGGATAAGGCAAACGCAAATTAAGCGTTGTTGCGAATCCACTCATCCATGTCTGTTTTTAGATTGTCTGAACGAGTACCAAAGATAGCTTGTACACCACCAGAGACAACAACGACACCAGCCGCTCCCAGTTTTTTAAGCTGATCTTGATTAACTTGCTCCGTATCTGCTACTGATACACGCAATCGAGTGATACATGCATCTAAGCCAGTAATATTCGCTTTACCACCAAATGCTGATACTAGATCACCCGCTAGCTCTGTTCCAGTCGATACAACCACTTCTTCTTCAGATTCGCTTTCACGACCTGGCGTTTTTAGGTCCATCGCTACAATGACGGCACGGAAAACAAAGTAGTATATTGCGGCATAGCCCAAACCTACTGCAATCATTAGGAATTGCTTCTGCGCGTTTCCTGAAAGAACAATAAAATCGATCAAGCCATGTGAGAACGACGTACCGTGAACAAAGCCTAAGGTATTTGCAACAACGTATGCAGAACCAGCTAACAATGCGTGAATACCATAAAGCACAGGTGCAACGAACAAGAACGAGAACTCGATTGGTTCAGTAATACCCGTTAGGAATGATGTCAGAGCAGCAGATGCCATGATACCCATCACTTTCGCACGGTTTTCTGGTTTTGCACAATGAGCAATCGCTATCGCGGCTGCTGGCAAACCAAACATTTTGAACATGTATCCACCAGCAAGCTGACCAAAACCATTACCTGCTTCGCGAGATGCTTCATCAGCAACTAGGTAACAAGTAAGAACGCCGTTTTGAGCTTCACCAGCCGCATTCACACATGAGCCCGCTTCAAAGAAGAAAGGTACATTCCAAACGTGATGCAAGCCAAATGGAATCAATGAACGTTCAATCACGCCATAAATACCAAACGCAACTTGTGGATTTTGATGAGCAGCCCAATCCGAGAAAGTTTGCATAACAACAGCAACAGGTGGCCACACAATAGAAAGAGCTAACGCCAACGCAATGGCTAGAAAGCCAGTAATGATTGGCACCGCGCGTTTACCCGCAAAGAAACCCAAGTATTCAGGCAGCTGAATTTTGAAGAATCGATTAAATGACCAAGCAGCAATACCACCAACCAAGATCCCACCTAGAACACCGGTCTCATACTGTTTGGTAATGAGTTCAATGCTTCTGTCATCTAACACCTGCCCAGCAGCTAGAGCTGCTGCTTGTGCGGATTCGACATCCATTTGAGCAAGGACGCTCATGGTCGCAGCCATAATGCCGTAACCAACGATTGACGCCAACCCAGAAACACCGTCATTGTTCGTGAAGCCAAGAGCAACACCGACGGCAAACAGCAATGGCATCTGACCAAATACTGAACCACCCGCCTTTTCCATGAGATTAGAAACAACTTCTGGAATGAAACTTAAATCGGCAGCACCGACACCTAAGAGAATACCCGCGACCGGCAGCACAGAAACGGGAAGCATCAGCGCCTTACCTACTTTTTGTAGGTTAGCGAAAAGATTTTTAAACATGTTTATGCTCCAAATTGATTATTAGTATTTTGAACACTGACGGCACACCCCCGTAGCCTTGTACCATCCACAATCAATATCGATGTCGCGATATCAATCACTCTAGTAAACATGTCAGGTTTCAAAGGAACGAATTCCTGAGATGGATTATATTTTTAGCCTCTAAATATTTCGTGACCTAACTCACCCTTTAAATCTCATTCTGAAATTTAGTTCCAAAACAGTACCGTGATCACAATCGTAATTCTCTGATGCAAAGGATTGCAAACACATAAAGTATTGTTTTTAATTGATATATTCGAACTTTAGCTTTTAAGCATAAGGTAAACAAAAAATGAACACTTGTTATTTTACGTAACAAAATTACAAGTCATCAATTTTGTTATTTAATTCACCAACATATATGGTGAACATCAGCAAATGGGCTAATTAGAATAAAAAAAGGGAGCATAAGCTAATGCCGATCAGTTAAGG